>JBKCES010000365.1:0-6020 GCA_046304295.1 Cyanobacteriota bacterium
GGGAATGACGTCCCCGGCGCTTGCCAGCGTTAATCTGCTCCGCCTGGGGGTTAATCATCGCTAAAATTCCCGGACTCACTAGGGCATCATAGACTACCACCTCCGCCAGTTCCAGCAAACTTTTAGCCTTCAGGGTCAAGAGTCCCGGATCGCCGGGGCCGGCGCCGACCAAGTAAACTGTGCCGAAGGAGGAAGGGAGGGCCATAGGGTTTGAGCAATCAGGGAGAGAAAATTAGGATCAAAGGGCGGAGCGGCTAAAGGAGCGCCGAGGATTAATTCCCAGGGATACTGGACTTGTAACGCCTCCCGTTGGACAGCGATGGTGTCGGTCAGGCCGCCGGGGAAGAGGAAAAAGGGCTGGATAAAGACCCCAGCGCCGGGGGGCGAGGTTAGTCCTTGCAAATACTCTTCTAGGGTCGGGGAGATAGACCAGTAGGCGACTTCGGCGCCGAGGGACTGGGCCAGGGCGAGAAAACTCTCGTTGCCAGCGGGGTAACGACTGCCATGGGCCAGTAAAATTCTAACGACGTTGGACTCCGGGGCAGGCAAGCGGCGCTCTAACAGTTGGCGCAGTAGCGGATGCTCTCCTAGGGTGGGGAGAATATTCAGGGTTAAGCCGGGCGGTAACTGAGCCAGCGCCAACGCCCATTCCCGGGGTAAATCCGTCTGGACGTGGAGACCTTGCCCTAAGAATAGGGGGAGAACCACCAGGCGTTGATACTTTTGGGTACTTAATAAAAAAGCCAACTCCAGAATTTGCTCGTGGAGGGGCTGGGGATGACACTCCAACAGCGCCGTATAAACCGGCGCCTGTCCCGGGTCTAACGCTTGGGCTAACGCTTTCAACGCCCTTTGGGGACGGGGGTCTCGACTACCGTGGGCGACAAGGAGGTAGGCCTGATGCAACGAGGAAGGGGAATGTAGTAAAGGAAGTCCGCAAAAGCCAGCATAACTAGACTTTGAGGATAGCGCCAAGCTTCCTCGGGTTTCAACCCGGAAACTCTAGGAACGAGTTTTTATAGCGGCATTCTATTGGACTGAGGGACAGATCGAGGGTTGCGCTCAGAGCGCAAGGGCTGAGGGTAGCCGAAGCTCGACTTTCCCGGAAAGCCTCAGATCCTCTAAGATTGTTAAATAACGTTACATTGCGCAACAAATCTTAAAGTATATTAGATCTTTTTTTAATCAATTTTTGCCCTGTTATTCCTGTGATCCCTCTTCTTTCCGCCTTTCTGACCCCGATCCGCCATCTTCCGCCCCCTAACCCCCTCCATGGCTTAACCGTTACTCGCCAGCAACAGGAGCGCTGGGGACTGGCGGCGCTGGCGGTCTTGCTGGTATCGGCGCCGGTGTTTGTCCAGGCGCCTTTGGTGCGGGCCTGGCCCTGGCTGAGTTTGGCGCTGACTCTTCTGTGGGTTGCTTTGGCTCTAACCTTGAGACGACGTCCCGCCCAAGCCATCTGGGGAGATCTGCTTTTGGGCTTTAGCTGGTGTTGGTTGGCTGGCTCCGTCTATTGGGGCTGGTTTCGCTGGGAGCCGTTTTACCATCTCCCCCTGGAATCCATTGGCCTACCGGCGGCGCTCTGGGGTCTGGCCAGGGGACGGGGGCTAATTGGCCATTATTTTTACCTCGGCTCCCTTTTAGGTACCGCCGCAACGGACGGCTATTTTTACCTAACGGGCTTAATGGATTCTTGGCGCCGATTAATGGCCATTGAGCCGGAGTTGGCCGGCGCCGTGTTTCATCAAGCCCTAGCGCAAATGCAAACCCCCTGGGGAATCGGTTGGGCCATGATCCTTGTGCTATTACTATGGGGATTAGGCGTCTGGGCCCTGGGCCGACGCGCTTACCCTTGGCAGGCCTTTGGCGGCGCTGTTTTGAGTACAATTCTAGTGGATAGTTTATTTTGGCTTGCGGCAATCTTGTCCTAACCCCTCAGCTGTGGAAACTCCCCAACCCCAGACCTATCTTGTCCTGAGCGTCGTCGGAGAACCCCGCCAGTTTTCGTTGGATGCCAAGTCCTATTGGACAGTGGGGCGCAATCAGGAAAACGACATTGTCATCACCGATCACTGTATTTCCCGCAACCACGCTATCTTACAGGGGACGGAAACTGGGGAATTTTTACTGATTGATTTAGGCAGTCGGAACGGGACGTTTGTTAATGGGCGCCGAGTGAGCGTGCCGGTGACTCTGCACCACGAGGATGAGATTACCTTTGGCAAAACCCAAGTGGGGTATTATCGTCCGGGGGAAGCAAGAACGGAAGCGGCGCCGCGGAAACGGGAGCGGGACACCCAAACCAGCGTTATCCACGAGCGCCGTTTGATGACGGTGATGGTGGCGGATATGCGTAATTTCACGGGTTTAGCCCGGCAGGTCAAGGAAGAAGACCTCTCGGCGCTGATTGGCAACTGGTTCCGAGAAGCGGGACAAATCCTGCGAGAAGCGGGGAGTTGGGTGGATAAATATATTGGCGACGCCGTGATGGCGCTCTGGTTTCACGGCGAGAACAGCGTCACCGCCGAAGAAATCCTCCGCATTTTTGAAGCGATTAATAGTCTTAACCGCATGACCCAAATCATGTCGGACTACTACCCCTTGCCCTTTCCCCTGCGGATTGGGGTGGGTTTAAACACCGGCTACGCCATGGTGGGTAATACCGGAAGCGGCGACCACCCGGACTATACCGCCATTGGGGATACCGTTAACGCAGCGTTTCGGTTAGAGTCGGCGACCAAACAAGCGGGCTTTGACTTGGCGCTTGGGGAAAAGACCTACAGCTATCTGCCCTTGGCTCGGGGTCTGGAGAAATATTTCCAATTTCACCATCTGGACTTGAAGGGCTACGAAGAGCCAATGCCAGCCTACGGCTTGACATTTCAGCAACTGGATCAATTTATTCGGGCGAATTTGGCCAGCGAGACCCTCAGTGAAGAAGACTCTATTTAAGGCTTTTGAAACCAAGTCCATTATACCTGACGGACGCACCTTATCTGTGTCACTCATTGGCGCCCTGTTTTCACAACCCACTCATAACCAGAAATTAATGAGTTTGCACCCATTGCCACAGGATTTTCGTCTCTTGGGTTACATTCTGAATTGGGCATTGCTAAACCGACCTGGCAAAATTCTGGCAAGCTCCCTAGAATGGAGAATGTAAAGAAATGTTGAATTTTCTCATGAATGCCCTCAGTTTAGAGCAAATCGCCAGCCAACTGGACAGCCCCAACTCTCGCGACCGCATGATTGCCTTAGCGTCCCTCCGGCCCTTTTCCGGGGCAGAGGCGGTGCCCCTGATTAAAAAGGTTTTGGATGACGAAATCCTCCAGGTGCGCTCCATGGCGGTTTTTGCCCTAGGGATTAAACAAACCGAAGAATGCTTTCCGATTTTGGTCAAGTTGCTGGAAACCGACGACGACTACGGCATCCGGGCCGACGCGGCGGGCGCCCTAGGCTATTTGCAGGATATTCGGGCGCTAGAGCCGTTAAGCCGGGCTTTTTACGAAGATACGGAATGGCTAGTGCGCTTCAGCGCCGCCGTGTCTTTGGGCAATTTACAGGACATTAGAGCGAAACAGGTGCTATTATCCGCCCTAGAGAGCCAGGAAACGGTACTGCACCAGGCCGCCATCGCGGCGCTGGGGGAAATTGGGGCGGTGGAAGCCGTCGAAGCGATTCTTAAATTCGCCAGTTGCGAAGATTGGTTAGTGCGCCAGCGTCTAGCGGAAGCCCTGGGAAATTTACCGGACGAAAAAAGTCTCTCGGCGCTACGCTTTTTAGTGAAAGACGACCATCCCCAGGTGCGTCAAGCCGCCCAACTCTCCTTGGACAAACTCGGCGACGGTTGACGGGGCGTTTATTTTGTCCTTAATTAAACTCAGTCCGATGTCCTTGCCATTACCGATGAAAAAAGTGATCCGCACCCCCCAGGCACCAGCGCCGGTGGGGCCCTACAATCAAGCCATCTCCGCCCAGGGTCTGCTCTTTGTGGCCGGCCAAATTCCCCTCGATCCCCAAAGCGGAGCTATGGTGGGCGTCGGAGACGTGGCCAAGCAAACGGAACAGGTGATGGCCAACCTCGGCGCCGTTCTGCAGGAAGCGGGCGTCGGCTGGGCCCAGGTGGTCAAAACCACGGTTTTTTTGAAAAATATGGAAGATTTCGGCGCGATGAACGAAGTCTACGCCCAGCATTTTCAGGAACAGAGCGCCCCGGCCCGGGCCTGTGTGGAGGTGGCTCGTCTGCCCAAGGATGCGCTGGTGGAAATTGACTGTATCGCCCTCCTGGGAACCTAAAGGGACAATGTGACCGATATTTTTATTCTGGACGAGAACCTTCCCCAACAACGGCGCTTGCAACGCCTTTTGATGGGTGCGGGCTTTCGAGTGGCGGTCTTTGACCATCCCGACACGGCTCTTCAACAGGCCCCCCTCCTAGAGCCGTCCTTAGTCATCTGCGGCGCCGAGGTGGGAGGGCGCTCCGGCGCTCAATGGTCTCGGGACTTTAAAGAACTAACACCGGTTTCTCCTCTCTTTTTTCTGGTGTCGGATCCCCAACCCGCCCAGGGAAGCAACGCCCTGATGGAGAGGGGAATAGATGACTTTCTCCTAGAAGGCGCTCCCATTGCCGAATGGCTCCTGCGGGTGCAAAAAGGGCTAGAAATTCATCATCTTCGGCGAGAACTTCAGACGCAAAAACGGGATTTTGAACGCCAAAAACACTGTTTTGAATTGGAACTTCGGGAAGCTGCAGACTATGTGCGCTCAGTTTTGCCCCAGCCCCTCCAGTGGGAAACTCCCCGGTTGAAGCTGGAGGTTAATCAATGTTTTGTGCCGTGTCAACAGTTGGGGGGGGACGGTTTTGATTACACCTTAATCGATGAGAATAAATATCTGGTCGTTTACCTTTTGGATGTGGCGGGCCACGGACTCCGGGCGGCACTGCCGTCTATTTAAGTCATTAATTTACTGCGGTCGAAAAAGCTCAAACAGGTAGATTTTCATCGTCCTAGTAGCGTGCTTTTAGAATTAAATCAAGTCTTCCAAACCAATACCATCAACGATAAATATTTCACCATTTGGTACGGCGTCATTGACCTAGAGGCGCGAACCCTGACCTACGCCAGCGCCGGTCATCCCCCCGCGATTTTGCTCTCCCAAACCCCGGAGGGAGAAGTCATAGAAGAGCGCCTAACCACCCAGGGGTTTCCCGTGGGAATTTTCCCTGATACGTTTTACGAAGAAAAAACCGTTACTTTACCCGCTGTCGGCAGTCTCTATCTTTTTAGTGACGGTCTTTATGAAGTGGACAAAGGCAACGGCGCCTATTTAGGCTTTGAGAGCTTTACCCAGCTTTTGCGGCGCTATCACCAATCGTCCCGGCGCTCTCTCAGCGGTCTCTTACAACTACTCCAGGAAAATGCCCAGCAACCGAACTTTGAAGACGACCTTTCCCTGATCCAGATCGAGATTGCGGTGCCGGTCGGCTCGGCAAACTGAGCCTTCCACTCCAGGAGGCTAGCGCCCCAGTCCAGACTCAAAGCGGGCCATTTCCGCCTTGGCTTGGAGAACGGTTTCCACCGTGGCCAACAACTCGTTGGCCTGAAAAGGCTTAGTCAGATAGTCCGTAGCGCCGAGACTCAAAGCCCGTTGCCGGTGGAGATTATTTTCCCGGGAAGTCAAGACAATAATCGGCAAGGACTGCCAAACGGGGTGCCCTCGCAACAACTGCATGAGGGTGAAGCCGTCCATATTGGGCATCTCTAAATCGCAGAAGGCCAAGTCAATCCCTGTCGATTGACGATTCAAGAGTTCCCAAGCCTCCTGGCCGTCCCGGCATTGGAGCAATTGATAGCCCGCCCGTCCCAAAACCCGTTGCAGGGTGCGGCGCACGGTGACGGAATCGTCGATAATCAAGACCGTCGGCGTTTGGGAACGAGCCTGGGATTCTAAATCGGCGGCACTCCAACTTGAGAGCTTGAGCCAATCCTGCCAGAGGGCGCCGAAGTTGCCGGGAATTA
>JBKCES010000366.1:0-9133 GCA_046304295.1 Cyanobacteriota bacterium
AAGAGCCAGGGCGATTAGAAGGGTTTTGTCGTCCTGGGTACGTTGGTTAAGGCGCTCGGACTGGAGGAAACTTTGCAGATACTCGTCCTCCGTTTCCGGGTCTCTGGTCTCCGTTAAAAAAGTTTCCAATGGCTCAAAAAAGGGGCTAAAGGCAGTCCAGTCTTGGAACTTAATGGCCACTTTCTCTAACCCGTCCGTGGCGGCGCAGATAAAATGGGGAGATTCTTCGTAAACACTGCTTTGAATATCCTCTAGGGCGTTGGCGGAGGTAATGAAGGTGGTTTCATTAATATATTCGCCCTTATCAGGGTGAAACAGAAGTTCGTAATCCCCTTTCTGGGGACGCACCACCATAAATCCGTCCCCAATCTGCATGGCGGCTACCCCTTCCCGCCCGGCGATGAAGACCAGTAGGGTAGAGGCCAGACTTTTATACTCAATGCCTTCCCGAGCCGCTAATTGGGCCAAGCGCCGTCGCAGAAAACGCACCAGTTTGGCGAAAAATTTACGGCGCTGGTCTGGGGTTAAACTTTTGAGCCAGGGCAAAAAGCGGTGGCGACGCTTGCGGGCGAAGACTTCCCATCGCTCCAAGTAGTCCAAACTCTCCCGAACCACCAACTCCGCCCCCAGTTGGGAATGGGCGGCGCTCCCCGCCCCGTCCGCGACTGCGCCGAGGAGTAGACCGGAGGGATGTTGCCGATACTGACTGGCATCCTGACAGGGTAAATTCTGGCTCAAATGACCAGCACCGACCACCGAGCGGGCGACGGCTTTCCAAGAGGAGGCGAAGGGAGAGCGTTGAAACATCGAGGTCTAGAGTTGAGAGGTTGTTGAAAAGGGGTTCAAAATCCCGGTTTTATCACCCTGACCCCCCTCACCAAGGGAGAAGCCTCAAAAGTCCCCCTCACCGTGGGGGATATAGGGGGTTTGCGTAGAGAGTTGAGGGCTGTTTAGGTAACCTCTAGGTCAGCGTCGGGTCGTCTAGGTGCTAATTTGTCCCCAACCCACTGGCGGTAAAACAATTACTTCCCCCACCTTACCCTGGGAAACTCGTTTCATGGAACTGCTCAACCAGACAAACAGGGAACGAAAATCGAGGCCGTTGAGTAAAACCGGCGGACGACTGGGGGGAGAGATATGGCGGAGGGTGTCCATATCCGCGCCTTCCACTCCCACGGAAAAGAACAAAAGTTTGTTTTCCGTTTCCGCCGCCAGCAGGCGTTGGGAGGCTTCGTCCCAGTTATCCGTCGGCGCGCCGTCTGTAATCATAAAGACCCAAGGACGATAGTATTGAATGCCGTTGACTCGATAGGTATTTTTCCGCTTTTCCAATAAATCGAGGGCGTAGGTAATCGCCTCCCCCATGGGCGTCAGACCGTCGGCTCTCAGCGACGGGGGCGTAAACTCGTCGATGGTGACGAAATCCTGAGCTAGACTCACAGTCTTACCAAAGGTCACAATGGCAACTTCCACGCTCAGAGACGCCTGGATGTCCGCTAGAACCTCGTTTTTGAAAATCTCAATACCCCGATTTAGCTCTTGAATCGGCGCTCCAGTCATAGAGCGGGAGGTGTCCAGGAGCAGGATTACTGGGCATCTGTTCTCCGGGTTATCGACAAATTCAGGTAATCCGACGGGCATGAATTTTTCCTCAGAGGTGCGTTGACGGAAAGGGAAACGCTGGTCAATAGCCTTTGACTCGGGCAAGACCGACTAGATGAGGCTTTATTCTAACGGAGTTGGGAACTGGGGAACAGCCTAGCGATTTTCTTTTTTGGCAAAAGACCTAACGTTCCTGGCGGCGCCCAGCGCCGGGCTAGGAGTCGGCCTCCCGCGCTTTTACCGCCAAGGACTGGGCCCGTTGAGCGATTTCTGTTTTGCCCTGGGCTTTAAATAACTGGGCGGCGCTTTCCAAATCGGCTACCGCCTTAGACGCTTCCCCCAGTTGGTAGTAGGTCAAGCCCCGATTGAACAAGGCCTCGGCGAAGTTGCGATCCAGCGCCAGAGCTTGGTGATAATTTTCCAGCGCCTCCTGAGGCTTTTGGAGTCGATTATAAGTTAAGCCCCGATTGTAGTAGGCGTTCGCGTTTTGGGGATTAAGCCGCAGGGCTTCTTTATAGTCCTCCAAGGCTTCCTGCGGTTGTCCCAGGTCATCCTGAGCGTTGCCGCGGTAAACGTAGAAATCAGCGTAGTCCGGTTTGAGAGCGATGGCTTGACTACAGTCGGCGAGGGCTTTTTGGTATTCTTTAATGAGAAAAAAAGCGTAGCAACGATTGCCCAGAGCGTAGGCAAACGTGGGATTTAGCATTAAAGATTGGTTATAGTCGGAAATAGCCGCCTTATATTGTCCCAAAATATGCTGGGCGTAGCCCCGATTATAGTAAGCGTCGGGGTCTTTGGGGTCTAGCTTAATGGATTGGGTAAAGGCGGCGACGGCGCCGGAATAGTCATGGGTGGCTAATTTGTCCACGCCCTGGTTGTACCACTGCACCGCCGTTTTCGGTTGTCCCCCCACGGCGCCGGGGAAGAGAACGAGCAAGGGCAGGCTGAGAAGCCCAGACCAGGGGAAAAACTTCATAGATGACCGGATAAGTTTCAGATCTGGGGAGGATGTTGGGCAATCCTCCCCTACTTTTTGATTAGCCATCTTAAGCAAATTAAGCGGGTCTGTAAACCGAGAGCGTCTCCTTTCTGCAACCGGCGGTGATCGGTAGATCGGTAGTAGGATCAAGAGTCTACACTTGTCTAAATCCGGGAGGTTCCCTCCCCCAGAGAAACCCATGCCGACCCTCGCTCCCTACGGCGCCTGGCGCTCCCCCATTACCGCCGAGACCCTATTGGCGGCAACCGTTGGCCTGTCGGAAGTCCGGGCTGTGGACGATAGCCTCTACTGGTTGGAAAGTCGTCCCCAGGAGCAAGGCCGGACGGTTCTGGTTCGACGCCGGGGCGATGGCCGGGAAGAAGACCTGACCCCGGCTCCCTTCAATGTGCGTTCCCGCGTCCACGAGTACGGCGGCGGCGCCTATTTAGCGACGCCAGAGCAGGTCTTTTTTAGTCATTACGTGGACAATCGGATTTATACCCTCTGGCCCGAACCCCGTCCCCTGTCTCCGGAGGGGAACTACCGCTTTAGCGATTTCGCCCTCGACGGCGCCGGTCATCGTTTAATCGCGGTTTGCGAAGACCATTCTTTAGGGGGAGAGCCGGAAAATTTTCTCGCCGCCATTGATTTAAAAACGGGAGACCTGTCTAAACTGGCGTCCGGCGCCGATTTTTATTCCTCGCCCCGCCTCAGTCCCGACGGCGCTCAACTGGCTTGGTTACAGTGGAACCATCCCCATTTGCCCTGGGACCAGACGGAACTTTGGCTCGGAGATTTGACCCCAGACGGCGGATTAGCGAATCGGCGCTGTGTCGCTGGTCAGGGAGAACCCGAGGCGATCAATGAACCCCGCTGGGCGCCGGGGGGAGACTTATTTTATGTGGGAGAACTTCAAGGCTGGTGGAATTTATTTCGTTACCTTGAAGCCGGCGCCGAACCGGTCTATCCCTTGGATGCGGAATTTACCTACCCCCATTGGATTTTTGGTTTATCCAGTTACGTTTTTTGGGACGCCCAAACTCTATTTTGCGCCTATAACCAGGGGGGGAGTTGGAGTCTAGCCCGATTGGATTTAGTCTCAAAACAGTTGAAAACTTTAGACTTACCCTACAGCGCCTATTCCTCCTTAACGACAGACGGGAGCCGGGTTTATTTTCTCGCCAGTTCCCCGACGAAAACCTCCCAACTCTGCGCCCTCGATCCCGCTACAGGCCAGACAGAAGTCCTGAAACGCTCCGGCGCTTCAGACCTCGACCCCCGTTATTTTTCCCGGCCCCAGGCGCTCAGCTTTACCAGCGAAGACGGAGAAATGGCTTACGCTTGGTACTATCCGCCCCACAATCCCGACTATCAAGCGCCGGCGGGAACCCTGCCGCCCCTGCTGGTGAAAAGTCACGGCGGCCCCACGGCTCAGGCGAGTAACACTCTGAGCTTAAAAGTTCAATACTGGACGAGTCGGGGTTTTGGCTATTTGGACGTCGACTACCGCGGCAGTACGGGCTACGGTCGGGCCTACCGAGAGCGCTTAGCGGGTGCCTGGGGTGTCGCGGATGTGGCGGACTGTGTCGCCGGCGCCCGCTATCTGGTTTCCCAAGGTCGGGTGAATCCCCGGCAATTAGCCATTTCCGGGGGGAGCGCCGGGGGCTATACCACTTTGGCGGCGCTCACCTTCTACAACGTCTTTCAGGCCGGAGCCAGCTATTACGGCGTGGGGGATTTAACGGCGCTGGCCCGGGACACCCACAAATTCGAGGCCCGCTATTTGGATAAATTGATCGGCCCCTACCCGGAAACGGCGGAACGCTACCGCCAACGCTCGCCCCTCTTCCATGCCGAGCGCCTGGCCTGTCCGGTGATTTTCTTCCAGGGACTCGAAGATAAGGTCGTTCCCCCCAACCAGGCGGAAACCATGGCGGCGGCCCTGCAAGCCAAGGGCGTTCAAGCGGTCTATGTGGCTTTCCCGGAAGAAGGCCACGGCTTCCGGCGGGCGGAAAATATTAAAGCGGCGCTGGAGGGAGAATTTCAGTTCTATGCCCAAGTTTTTGGGTTTGAACCCACATGAGGACATGGTTTCCCCCCTTCCCAAGAGGTCGGAAGAGAAGAGAAGCCCAATGCGGGTTTACACTTCCCACAGTGGTTGAGGCTGGCGCTCGTCCTGGAAGGGATGAACCTTCGTTCCCCAGTGACTCTGGATAAAGGCCGCGAGTTGAATCGGCGCTAGGGGACGGGCGAAATAATAGCCCTGCCCCTGTTCGCAGTTGAGCCAACGCAGTTGGGTCAGTTGCAGTTCCGTTTCAATGCCCTCGGCGATGACGTCTAAACCCAAGGTGTGGGCCAGGGTGATAATGGTGCGGATAATTTCCGAGTTTTCGTCGTTCGGCTCCATGGACATCACAAAAGACCGGTCGATTTTGAGGGTATTGATGGGGAAGCGGTGGAGATAGCTGAGGGAGGAGTAGCCGGTGCCAAAGTCATCTAGACAAATCTGAATGCCCCGGCGCCGGAGTTCCGTCAGAATCTGGGTGGCCATTTCCAGATTGTCCATAAGGGTGCTTTCAGTGATTTCTAGCTTTAAGTTCTCCGGGCCGAGGGGGTAGACCGCTAGGAGGCGGTCGAGTTCGTCTAGGATGGAATGATCGCGGATTTGGCGGCTGGATACATTGACGCTAATTTTGAGGGGCGGCAAATGGGGAAATTGCCGGTGCAGACTCACCCCCTGACGGCAAGCTTCTTCCAAAATCCAAGCGCCGATGGGAATGATTAACCCCGTTTCCTCGGCGATGGGGATGAAGTGGCAGGGGGACACTAAACCTTCCTCTGGGTGTTGCCAACGGATCAGGGCTTCGGCGCCGGAGAGTTCTCCGGTTTTGAGGTTGATAATGGGTTGGAAAAAGAGGCGAAACTCTCGGCACTCCAAGGCCCGACGCAGGTCGTTTTCCCATTGGAGCCGGGCCACAGCTTTTTGGTGCATGAGGGGGTTGAAGACCGTATAACAGGATTTCCCCCGGGCCTTGGCTTGGTACATGGCCGTGTCCGCATCCCGGACAATATCCTGGGGATGTTCATACTCGGCGTGGCTGAGGGCGATACCGATGCTGGTGTTGGTAAAAATTTCCTGTCCGTTCAAATCAAAGGGATGGGTCAGTTCTTGGTGAATTCGCTCCGCCACGGCGATGGCTTCCTGAATACTGTCGATGTCCTCCACTAAGACCGTAAACTCGTCCCCCCCTAAACGGGCCAGGGTATCCGCCGGTCGCAAGCATTTCTGCAAGCGCCGGGCGATTTCCTGGAGCAATAGATCCCCGGAGGCGTGGCCGAGGCTGTCATTGATCACCTTAAACCCGTCTAAATCTAAAAAGAGAACCGCAAATTGGTAGGGGGGACGGCGCTGGAGAGCGTGCTCCAGACGGTCGAGGAAGAGGTGGCGGTTGGGCAGACGAGTGAGGTGGTCATGGGTGGCGTTGTAAGTCATCAGTTCGACCGCTAATTTCCGCTCCGTAATATCGCTGTCGACACCGTCTAAGCGCAGGGGGCGCCCCTGGTCGTCCCTCACGCCCCGCATCCGTCGCAGAAGCCAGCGCAGGGAACCGTCCGGGCAAATAATCCGGTATTCCACCTCCGTTTGCCCCCGCTCCCAAAGACGGGCCAGGTGTTGCTCCATCAGACTTTGATCCTCGGGATGAATCAGGGAGAGCCAGAGGCGGGGCTGGTCGTAAAATTCCTCTAGGGGCCGCCCATAGACCGTTTCCGTGGCGGCGTTGAGGTAAAGAATCTCTAAACTTTCGGCGCCGGCGGACCAAACCACGTCTTCAATGGAACTTAAAATCCCTTCTAGGCGCTGTTCGCTTTCCAAGAGCGCCTGCTCCATGGTTTTCCGCTCGGTAATGTCGGTAACCATGGCCAGTTCGCCGCTATATTGATTGAAGCCGTCGTAGAAAGGACTTTTGGAGACCAGCGCCCAGAGTTCTTGACCGTCTCGACGGCGGAGTTTGAGATCGTAGACCTTTTGATTTTTAGGTATTTGTTTGTCGCTGGGGAGCGTAAACCGTTGGACGCCTTGACGCAAAATCTCTTCGACGCTGTAGCCCAGCATTTTCGCCAATTGGGAATTGACAAACACCGTTTCTTGGTCTTGGTTTAAAATCCAGATCCCTTCGGAAGTTAGCTCCACAATGCGGCGGTATTTTTCCTCGCTTTCCTGTTGGGCCTGGGCCGCCAGAGATTGCTCGGTAATATTGCGCAGGGAGAGTAGGAAAGCCGGACGATTTTCCCAGAGAATATCCGTCATCCGCATTTGGGTAATGACAATTTTCCCCCCCGGCGGGGTGAGAACAATTTCTGTGGCGTCGTCCACCACGAGGGGAATGCCAATTTCTGTGTTCAACAGCTCTTCCGTCCGGCGCCCAAAGAGCAACTCCGCCGCGGGATTGACAAATTTAATCACCCCCTGATGATCGACAATGACAAGACCGTCGGAAATGGTCTGGATAATCCGATTCAGGCGCTCTTCGCTTTCCCGTAGTTGGGTTTCAATCCGTTTGTGATGATTAATATTCGTCATCATCCCTAGGACTCCGGTAATCTCTCCCGCCTCGTTAAAAATAAGCTCGGCGTTGTCCTCTAACCAGAGATAATGACCCTGATGATGCCGAACTCGGTATTGGCAGTAAAATTGGCAATTTAGAACTAAGCATTCCTCATTTTTCTGAAGAAAATGCTCGCGATCCTCGGGGTGAATTAACCTCAGCCAATCCCCTAATTTCTTCGGTAAGTCCGCGGGGCAGTAGCCTAACATCAAGGAGCTATTAACTCCCCAGAGAACTTGATCCTCCGTTCGGTTCCATTCGTAGAGAATTTGACCGCTGACCCGCCCGGCTAGCTCATAGCGTAAGCGCCATTTTTCGACTTCTTTGAGCTGTCGCCCAATAATATTTTGGGCTTCTTTTTGAGCCGTAATATCGCTTTGAATACCGATAAAGTGGGTTAGGTTATTCTGGGCATCATAGATGGGGGAAATGTGGAGTTGATTCCAGAAGAGTTCTCCATTTTTGCGATAGTTCCGTAGGCTAACTTCACAATCTTGCCCCTGGGCGATACTGTGGCGCAGTTGGCTGATTTCCGGTTGCTCCCGGTCATCCCCCTGTAAAAAACCACAATTACGCCCTAGGGTTTCTTGGGCAGAGTAACCTGTAATGCGCTCAAAGCCTTGATTCAGGTAAATAATCGGATTGCCGGAGTCTAGGGCATCGGTGATTAAAATTCCGTTTTGGCTGGCGTCCAGCGCCCGCTCTAGGAGTTGCGAACGGGCTTCCGAGTCCCGCCTCTCCAGCGCCGCGGCCGCCAGATGACCCACGGCTTCAATCAACTGGATTTCTTCTGGTTCAAAAACTCTAGTAGAGCGAGAGTAAACGCCCAAAACCCCATAGCTTCCCTGGGGCGAGGCGACGACCCAATTAAGCCCGCCCCGAACCCCTAGGTTATGGAGCAACGGCTCTCCCCGAAAACGGGTTTCCACCGCTAAATCTACCGTCAGGGTCGCTTGGTAATCCGCCGGCGCTCGCTGGCTATTCTCTTGTAGGGCGTAGCCAGCAAAGGAGCGGGGCGAGGCTTCCGCCGTTTCGGCTCCGACGCTCTGGGAGGGAAATCCCGCCCCGGCGATTAGCAAAAAGGCGGAACGATTGGGTAACAGTTCCCAGTAGCCGCAATAGTCAATTTCTAGGGCCTGTTGAACTTGCCGAGCGGCTTCGTCTAGAAAACTGTAAGAATCGGGGCGGCGCTGTCCTTCTCGACTCAAACTAAGCAGGGCCTGGTAACAGCGGCGCTCTCTTTCCAAGGAGCATTTATTATGCTCCAATGGCGGCGCTAAATGGAGGGTTTTTGGCGACAGTTCATTTTTCAACACCGTAAGGGTAGGCTCCCCTATTCGACTGAGTTCCCAGGCGGAGCGGCGCTTTGGCCCAATGGCCTGTAATCCCCGTTTAATCCAATTGCCAATAGCCATGAAGCACCGAGATCCGCACCCTACTCAAGAACGGATATTGGTAAACAATATCTATTCTCCTAATTGTAGTGGGGATCACGTTAATTTTGTAATATCTGTTACGAAAATTAACCTATTTGGTCTCTGTACGAACACGGAGGGACTCGAACCCCCGACCCTCAGGACCGGAACCTGATGCTCTATCCAACTGAGCTACGTGTCCAGCTTTAACAAGCGACTTTTATTATAGCGCCTTCAGGGCTTTGTCTGGATCAGGGAAGATTTACCCTCACCCTAATCCCTCTCCCAAAGAGGGAGAGGGACTTTGACCCCCCTTCTCCCGCTCTGGGAGGAGGGGCTGGGGGATGAGGGAAACAGACCAATGAGCTTTAGCGGGACTGGATCAGCGCCTCAAATTGTCGGAGGGCGGCGCTGGAGCCTTCCCGCCAAGCCAGTTCTATGTACTGGGGTAGAAGAGTTTTCACGTCCTGTTGGGGAAACCGGGGACTTTGGCTCCGCTCTTGATAAGCGCCGTTAAGGAGACAAAAGAT
>JBKCES010000367.1:0-3662 GCA_046304295.1 Cyanobacteriota bacterium
TTTTAAAAGACCAATCTTGGCCAGATAGACTTTTGCCCCTTTAATGCTAAAACCAGTGCGAGTAAACCTAGCAGACTGTTTGGACTTGCGTTTTTTGCGGCGTGGAGGGTTAACCTTTTTTCCTTTGCGCTCCCCTGTACAGGACTTAAAAAAGGCTCGATAAGCTTCCTCAAGATCGTTGATAGATTGCTGAAGAGGAACTGCCGAAACATTGGACAACCATTCTCGCTCTTTTTCCTTTTTGGCGGAAGTGATAAATGTCTTTTGAAGTTCTGTTCCTTTTGGCTTTTTCTCTCCTATTCTGTACTTGAACTCGCAAAACTCTAGCGCATCATTCCATACGACCCTGACGCACCCAAATAATTGAGCAAGGGAGCGTTTTTGAGTCTCTGTTGGATAAATGCGATAGCGATAACGAAGAATCATTTTGTTACTATAGCACTTGGCCGGTAGGATGTGGCACACTAATTGAAGTCATTACCCTGATATCCAGAGATAAAAAGCCGCCCTAAAGGGCAGGGCTTTAGACCCATTTTTTTGGTAACTGGAGTCGAGGGCTGAGCGTCGTGCCACCCTGAGCTTGCCGAAGGGTCGAAGCCCGAAATTGATAACTGATAACTGATAACTGAAATCTGTCATCTGTCTTCAGGCTTCAGGCTTGCTTGGAGTTGCTTAAGTTCGTCCTTGGGGCCGTTGAGAGTCAGATGAGACAACGCTTCAGTGCCGGTGGGGGGGGAGAGTTGGAGGGTCACTTCCTGGCGCCGTTGGGCGTTTTGCCAGTAAAAGAGTCCGGCTAGGGGTGAGAGTAAGGTTAATAATGCCAGCAGTAGGGGACGCTCTTGAAACCACGGCCAGAGGATGGAGAGGGTCAGAGCTAAACAGCCGGCGCCGAAGAGGGCGAGGACGCTGAGAAACAGGGCCAGAAAGGGGCTAGGGCCGGTTTGTCCTCCAAAGATCAGGATTTGATCCTCTACTTTGACGGTTTCTAACCCATAACCCCGTTCGAGGAGGTAATCTTTAATCCGGTCTAACAGGTCGGTTTGGTCTTCCCCTAGGGGGGTTTGCCAGACAGACCGGCGCTCTTTGACGGCGGAGCGGATAAAGAAAAATAGCCCAATCAGGGAAAGGACGGTAAAGAGGAGAGTGGAGGCGAGGATGGGGGTCTCGGCGGTCATGGTGGGGGAGGGGGCAAAACGAGCCGAATCGTTATTCAAGGCTTACTTAAAATTAAACGTCATTTTTCCCGGCGCCAAGAGCCAGGGGGTAAAATAAGACCCAATCTTTCCCCCGTAAGACCGTGGAGCTAAAACAGGTCATTATCGCCCACAAGGCCGGCCACCCCCAGAGCAAGGCCTGCGCCGAACTCTGCGCCAAGGAATTAGAAGCCTTGGGCTGTCGGGTGTTGATGGGCCCCAGCGGCTTTAAGGACAATCCCTATCCCGTCTTTTTGGCCTCCGCCAGTTCTCCCATCGATTTGGCCATTATCCTCGGGGGAGACGGCACCATTTTGGCCGCGGCCCGCCATCTAGCGCCGGAAAAAATTCCCATCCTGGCGGTGAATGTGGGGGGACATTTAGGCTTTCTCACAGAGCCGATCAGCGTCTTGAGCGACAGTCAGGAGACCTGGCGGCGCTTGCGGGAAGACCGCTACGCAGTGCTCCAACGGATGATGCTGACGGCCCACCTCTACGAAGGGGATAAGCAAGACCCCCAACTGGTGAGCGAGGATTTCTATTGCCTCAACGAAATGACCATTAAACCCGCCAGCGTTGACCGGATGCCGACGGCAACTTTGGAAATTGAGATTGATAACGAACTGGTGGATCAATACCAGTGCGACGGCTTGCTGGTGGCTACCCCCACTGGCTCCACCTGTTACACGGCCTCCGCCAACGGCCCCATCGTTCACCCCGGCATGGACGCCCTCATCGTCACCCCCATTTGTCCCCTCAGTCTCTCCAGTCGTCCCATTGTCATTCCCCCCGGCTCCCAGGTGAATATTTGGCCCCTCGGGGATTATGAATTGAATACCAAACTCTGGACAGATGGATCTTTAGCTTCCGGCATTTGGCCCGGCCAATGGGTGGGCGTCCGGCGCTATCACGAACCGGCCCGCTTTATCCTCCTGCGAGAGAGCTATTCCTTCTACCACACTCTCCGGGAAAAATTACTCTGGGCCGGCGCCCGCATTGAGTTAGAAAATGGGAATATTAATAACTAAATTTTTACTCTTATTCTACCTACTCTGGAGTGTGGCTACGGCGCCGGTTAAGGCGGAACCGGTAACGGTGACAGTTCTCATGCCCGCGGTGGAGGTAGTGGAATGGGCGCCGTTGGTGGCGGATTTTAACCGAGAGCGGACGGACGTTCAGATCCAAATGTTGGAGGGGCCGGCTTTTACGGATCAGTTGGAAAGTCTCTACACCACGGCGCTTTTGCTGGGGAAGTCCCCCTACGACGTGATGAATATTGATGTCAGTTGGTTGCCCAAATTCGCGGCGGCGGGCTGGTTGTTGGATCTGAATCCCTTACTATCTCCCCAGGAGCAAGGAGAGTTTTTAAGCCCCGACCTGCGGGGCGGTCAGTTTCGGAGCGGTTTGTATCGTTTACCGACCTATACCGGCGTGGGTCTCCTCTATTACCGCCAGGATTTACTCCAAGAAGCGGGCCTCCCGGCGCCGAAAACCTTTGACGACCTCCTCCAGGATTCCCAAACCCTGCAATCCCAAGGAAAAGTCCAGTGGGGCTACCTCTGGCAGGGGAAACAATACGAAGGTCTGGCGGCCATGTTTCTGGAAGTCCTCACTGGCTTTGGCGGCGTCTGGGTCGATCCTAATAGTTTAACGGTGGGTTTAGATACTCCTGAATCTATCAAAGCGCTGGAATTTCTACAAACGGCGCTGAAAACTGGCGTTTCCCCCCCCGGCTCCACCGCCTACGCCGAGGAAGACACCCGTTATCTCTTCCAAGCCGGGAAGGCGCTCTTTTTGCGGAATTGGCCCTACGCCTATCCCCTGTTAAACGCTAAGGACTCCCCCGTGGCGGGCAAGTTCGCGGTTCAGGGCATGGTTCATCAACCGGGGCATCCCCTCGGCGCTTGTCAGGGCGGTTGGGGTCTGGGGATTTCCAGTCAATCCCCCCACCCGGAGGCGGCTTGGGAGGTGGTTCGCTACCTCACCAGCCCGGACGCGCAAAAGCAATTCGCCCTCAAGACCGGCAAGATTCCCGCCCGCAAAGCACTCTTCCAAGACCCGGAGATTCTGTCCCAGTTTCCCTACTATTCGGCGCTTTACCCGATTTTGGAGCAGGCAACCCTCCGTCCTCCCATTACCCAGTACGCCCAGGCGTCGGATATTCTGCAGCGCTACCTCAGCGCCGCCTTAACGGGCAAATTAACCGCCTCTGCGGCGCTGGCTCGGGCGGCGGCGGAAACTCGTCAGTTATTAACCGGCGCTAGCTCTAGAGGTTAACACCGAGTATTAGCTATTACCGGAGATGACTACAATGTTCTTTAGACTAGATAGGGCGTGTCATCAATTACGAGGATTGACTTTTAGGCTATCATGTGCATGGAAATTACTTGAGAGGATAACCAGCGATGATGATAAGACAGTACGCTTTACGAGATGATCAGTGGGAACGAATCAAGGATTTGTTGCCGG
>JBKCES010000368.1:0-6695 GCA_046304295.1 Cyanobacteriota bacterium
CGCCCTCATCCGCCAAGACACCCAAAACCGTCAACCCGCGCCCAAAGCCCTAGCTATCCTCGCCGATCCCATTTTCAGCGCCGACGACGACCGTCTCAACACCCCGCCCCAACCCGTCGCCCCGACTAATCCCGATTTAAACACCCTCGCCCTGAATCGCTCCGCCCAAGTCATCACCAAAAAACGGGCCGAGAGGGAAAATAACGTCTTTGCCCGTATTCCCGGCACTCGCAGAGAAGCTCAGGCTATCCTCGCCCTACTGCCCAAAACAGAAACCCAAGCCGCTTTCGACGACCAAGCCAATTTACCGTTGGCGATCAATCCCCAACTCAGTCAATACCGCATCATCCATTTAGCTACCCACGGGATTTTCAACACTCAGGAACCCGCCCTATCTGGCATTATCCTTTCTCTTGTAGATCGACAAGGCAAACCCGTTAACGGCTTCCTACGCCTCAACGATATTTTTAACCTCAACCTCCCGGCGGAATTAGTGGTTCTCAGCGCCTGTGAAACCGGCCTAGGAGAAGAAATCAAAGGGGAAGGATTAGTGGGCTTAACCCGCGGGTTTATGTACGCCGGGGCGCTGCGAGTCTTGGCAAGTTTATGGAAAGTGGACGACGACGCCACCGCCGAAATCATGACCCGTTTTTATAAACTGATGCTAGAAAAAAAACTGCCCCCCGCCCAAGCGTTACGGCAGGCTCAGTTGCAGATGCAAACCGAAACCGACTGGAAATCCCCCTATTACTGGTCGGCGTTTGTCCTTCAGGGGGAATGGCGGTAATTTACAACTGGTACACTCCTGACCAATGATCCTCACCCTAATCTTCCTTTCTCTTTCGCCAAGCTCAAGAGCTGGGGAGAGAGGCATTGACTCCCCTTCCCCAAATCTGAGATGCTCCCTTGATAGCAGGTCTAAGTGAATTATGAACAGGCGTGGGTTAGTTCTCCCCTTTTCAAGGAGGGGTGGAGGGGATAAACATTGGATGGTGTTCACCATCCAATCAGAACTGCCATAGTAATAATGTAGGAAAATCCTTAACAACTGGAGCGATCGCTGAAACGACGCAAAGTCGTTCCAAATTTATTTTTTCTGGATTCAGACGCAACGGCGACGGTCAATCTCAATACATGATCATGCCGCCGTCCACATTGAAGGTTTGCCCCGTGATGTAGGCCGCCGCCGGATCGGTGGCTAAAAAGCGGATCATCCCTGCCACCTCCTCCGGCTGACCGTAGCGCCCTAAAGGAATATTCGCTAAAATCGGCTCCGCCTTGAGATCCTGGGTCATATCCGTAGCGATAAAGCCCGGCGCCACCGCGTTCACTGTCACTCCCCGACTGGCCAACTCCCGGGCCGCGGTTTTGGTCAAGCCCACCACCCCGGCCTTGGCGGCGCTGTAGTTAGCTTGACCGGGATTTCCCCCCAGACCCGCCACGGAGGTGATATTGATAATCCGGCCGCTCTTTTGCTTGAGCATCACCTTAGACACGGCCTTAGTACAGAGAAAAACGCCCGTTAAATTCAGGTCGATGACCGCCTGCCAATCCTCCAACTTCATCCGTAACAATAGACCGTCCCGGGTAATGCCAGCGTTGTTGACTAAAATATCAATCCGCCCCCATTGCTCCAGGGTTTTTGCCACCAACGCCTCCACCGCTTCGCTTTGGGAGACGTCCCCCTGAAGTGCCAGCGCCGTTCCGCCCCTCTGATTAATTTCCGCCGCTAGGGTCTCCGCCGCGGCGCCGGATTGGGCGTAATTAACGATGACTTTAACCCCCGTCTCTGCCAAGGCTAAGGCCGTCGCCCGACCAATGCCCCGGGAGGCCCCGGTAATAATCGCCACTTGCTCTACTAGCGCCGTCATGGTTATTGAATCTCCTAGGTTTAACGGGACAATCTTCCCATTTTAGGGGAAGAGATCCCCTAGTCAAAAATGACGGTGCGGTTGCCGTAGGCTAAAACCCGATTTTCCAAGTGGAGATAGACCGCTTTCGACAGGGCCGCCCGCTCCGCGTCCCGACCCTTGCGGATGAGATCCGCCACGGAGTCCCGATGACTGACGGGAATTACCTCCTGGGTAATAATGGGGCCTGCATCCAATTCCTCGGTCACATAATGGGCTGTGGCGCCGATCAGTTTGACTCCCCTTTCATAAGCCCGCTGGTAGGGATTCGCCCCCGGAAAGGCCGGTAGGAATGAGTGGTGAATATTGATGATGCTGGGGAAGCGGGCGATGAACTCGGCGCTTAAAACCTGCATGTATTTGGCTAAAATCACCCCGTCGATCTGGTACTTCTCCAAAAGTTCCAGTTCCCGCTCCTCCTGTTGGTGCTTAGTCGCCGGGGTAATGGGCAGATGATAAAAATCAACGCAGTACTGCCGGGCCAGACCATCTAGCTCGGGATGGTTGCTAATAATGAGGGGAATCTCCGCCCGCAACTCCCCCGCTTGCCGGCGCCAGAGTAAATCCAGCAAGCAGTGATTTTGCTTGCTGACCCAAACGGACAAACGAGGGAGCTGGTCAGAGAAAGAGAGTTGCCAGACGGCGTTGAGTTCCTCCGCCAGCCGGGAAAACTCCGGGGCAATGGCCTCCCGAGGGAGCCGAAACCCCGCCAACTCCCATTCCAAACGGGAGAGAAAGCAGTTGCGGACTTGATCTCGGTGGTGGTCGGCGTGGATAATATTGCCGTTGTGGGCCCAAATAAAATGAGCCAACCGGGCCACTAAGCCCAGACCATCGGGACAGGACACCAGAAGCGTGGCGGTAGTCATGGAAGAAGACGGCTCAAAAGCGAGGCGCAGGACTCAGCGCCTCTACCCTTAAGCTGACAAATAAAGCGGGCGGGGCCTAAACCGCAACAGCGGCGGCGGGCGCTTTCACCGGAGCGGGGGGCTGAAATTCCCGGAGGCTGGGGAAGAGGAAATGATTTTCCTCGACATACTGGGCGCCGAACAAACCTTTTTCCGCCCAGAAAAATCTGTCGGTGGTGTGCTCGTTTCGTTTTACAATGACCAGAGCCGGGGGGCAAATCCCTTGGGCTTGGATATATTTGCGGGCCGCCGTGACGGGCTTATCCTCTCCGCTCTCTATGTTAAATTGGGGGACAAGTTCGAGAATTTTGCGCCCTTCTTGGCGACGGCGACTTTTACGTTTACGTTTGCGTGCCAAACCCAGTTACCTCCTATTTCAGCGAGACGCTGTAATCCTAGTTACAAAAGCCGTGCCGATCATAGCCGATCTAGTCAGGAAACGCAAGAGAAAGGATGGCCAAATTTAAGCCGTCGTCTAGGGGGCGCAAGCGCCGGAGATAGCTTCGCTGTTTAGGGTTGGCCCCATTGGAGCCGGAAAAAGCCCCCGTCTCGAATCTTAACAAAACTTATTTTTTCTTTACATTTCTTAGGCATTCCATGGCCGTTCCCCTTGAGTATGTCCCCAGCTCAGAGTTGATAACCCTTTGTCAGTCGCAGATTCGGCTTTTGCAACAAACGGTGGCAATGGATTGGGGGGGGCTTTACCTGACGCCGGCGCCGCTCCAGACGGGAGGAGAAACCGTGGTTACCCTAGGGGAATGGGGAGCTCAGGAGAGGGGGCTTAATACCTTACCACGGGAGGAGGCCGACGCTCCAGAGGGGGAATTATTTTCTTCGGCGCTGGTCGATCCCCTGACGGCTAGGGTTCTGGCGACGCCCCAGGGACGGGAACAGCCGCTGGTTTTGCCCCTGCTTCATCAGGAACAGGTTCTCGGGCTATTGGTAACTCAACGTTACGGCGCCCCTTGGCAAGACGGCGAGCGCCGACAGTTGGAATTATTCGCCCAAACCTTAGCCATCGCCTGTCTCTGGGATTTACAGCAGTTTCAACGGCTACGGGGCTGGCAGTGGGAGCGCCAACGCCATCAACAGGACCGGGAGCATTGGCGAGATCTGCTCCACCAGTTGAAAAATCCCCTCACGGCGCTCCGCACCTTCGGCAAACTTCTGCTCCGGCGCTGGTCCGGGGACGAGAAAACCCAGAGCATTGTGGAGGGGATTGTCCGGGAAGGGCAACATCTTCAGGAGTTACTAGAGAGCTTTTCCGAAGAAGGGGATGCGGGTTTACCCCTCAAGGAGCTGAGCGGCGCCGCCTTACCTTTACTTCCGCCTCAGCCGGAAACGCTACCCCTCGCGCCGATGCGTTGGGCAGAGCTCCTTGAGCCGATTTTATTGGCGGAGACGGCCATCGCCCAGGATAAAGGCATTACGCTTTGCTGGCGACTGGAAGAAAATGGGTCGCCGATCCTCGCCCATGCCCCCAGTTTACGGGAAGTATTGAGCAATCTTTTGGATAACGCCCTCAAATATACTCCCTCCCAAGGAACTGTGAGCCTGTCCCCCTGCGCCCATCCCCAAAACCCCCAACAGTGGCAAGGCTTAGCCATCGCCGACACGGGTTACGGCATTCCCCCAGAAGACCAGCCCCATATTTTTGAGCGGCGCTATCGGGGACAACAGGCCCAAGGGGAGATTCCCGGCACCGGTCTGGGCTTGGCTATTGTGCGGGATTTAATGACCCGCATGGGGGGAGAGATTGAACTTCTCAGCCCCAACCCCGAGAGCCAGAATCCCCAGTGGCCGGGGACGGTCTTTCGGCTCTGGTTGTTGAAAGCGTGAGATCCTACTCTGAATACATTGCCGCGCCCGCCCTTCAATGTGCGCTCCCACCAGAGTTGTCATAAAAATATTCGTCCCCCAGTTCTCCGTCCCTCCTCCCTTGTCAAGCGCAGTAAGTCCGCTATGATTCAGGGGATTAACTTTTCCTTCCTCTCCGGCGCCCTTGCCCGCTATGGACTGTTGTTCTTTCCGCTTTTCCCTAGATGCCCAGGACATTGACCTGGTTCAGCTTCAGGCGCTGTTAAATTTAACGGCGTCTTGGGCCCAAAACCGCTCTTTAGAGGACTTGCAAAGGGCGCTAGCCCACAGTTATCCGGTGGCGGGCCTCTGGCGGGAAGACCAACTGATTGGCTTTGGTCGGGCCACCTCCGACGGGGTCTACCGGGCTATGCTCTGGGACGTAGTTATTCATCCCCAGTATCAGGGCGCCGGTTTAGGGCGCCGTTTGTTGCAGACGCTTTTAGACCATCCCCATCTAGCGGGGGTGGAGCGGGTGTATCTCACCACGACCCAGGGCAAGGGCTTCTACGAACGCCTCGGATTTGAGGAGAATCCGTCTGCGACCTTGGTTTGGCGCCGTCAACCGGGGGAGTCCCAGCTCCGGTGTCAGGGATCTTTGCAGAAAACCCTTTAAACCCTAAATGACCCGGTCGTTACCCCCGTCCACTGGAATTTGAGCGCCGGTGGTTTTGAAAAAGAGGGGGCTACAGAGCGCCGCGGCCAGTTTGGCGACATCCTGACTGGTGACTTCCACTTTGAGCAGATTATTGGTTTTGTACTGTTCAACGGTTAGCCCATAATGATTCGCCCTAGCTTGGATCACCTCCTCGTTCCAGAAGCCGGTGTCAAAAACCCCGTTGGGGTGGAGCGTATTTAAGCGAATCCCCTGGGAGGCCCACTCCAGCGCCGCCACTCGGATTAGTTGGTTCAGCGCCGCCTTGGAAGCGGAATAGGCCGCTAAGCCCGGCCCCGGTGCCGTCACGTTTTTGGAGCCGATAACCGCCACTCGCCCGCCCCTTGGCGCCAGTTTCAGGTAGGGATAACAGTCCCGCAGGAGGGTTAAATTGGCATCTAGGTTAATGGCCAAGACCTTTTGCCATTCCCCGGCGCTCAGGTCGGCGATGGCACGGGAGGGGGGGAAAATACCAGCGTTGAGAATTAGCATGTCCAGACCGCCAAAGCGACAGACCGCTTGTTTTAAAGCTTTTTGGAAAGCCGTCTCGTCGGTTAAATCGCAGGTCAGTCCTAAATAGTCCGGGCGTTGGTATAAGCCCTCGACCCCCGGTTGAATATCCAGCGCCGCCACCGCAGCGCCCTGTTGCAGGAAGACCTCGGCGCAGGCCTTCCCGATACCGGAGGCGGCGCCGGTGATCAGAGCCACTTCCCCCTGGAAGGGCGGAACCGCACCGGTTTTTTGTAATTTCGCTTGTTCTAAATCCCAGTACTCCACCGCGAAAATCTCTTCGGCGCTGAGCGCCTGGTAAGCCTCTAGGTTCGTGGCCCGTTCGATGATATCCATCGTTTGGCGGAAAATATCCCCGACCATAGCCGCGTCCTTGACGGATTTACCGGCGGAGCAGAGACCCAATTCTGGATCAAGGATCACCCTCGGCGCCGGGTCGAGGGGGGTTTTATCCCCCGGATTGTGGGTTTGAAAATAGGTTTGATAATCTTGAACATACTGAGCCACGTCCCGCCCTAGGAGCGGCAGGCGCTTCGTCCGTAGCACATGATCTGGGGTGGCGGGGCCCTGTTGGGCGATTTGGGCTAAATCCCGGCGCTGGGTAAAGGCGAGACAACGAGCGCCGGCGTCCTGTTGGAGAATCATCGGGAAACCTGCGGCGCGGGAAAGGTCGGCCCGCAGTTGGGCTAAAATCGGGGCGCAGTCGGCGCTGGGGGGTTTGGGTTGGGGATGGCTTAAGTTCCAAACCTGATGCTTCGCTAAATACTCTTCCGCCGAACTGACGAATTCAATCATGCGCTCGTAGGCTTCCTGGGCCGTTTCCCCAAAGGAAAAAATACCGTGGTTCATTAACAC
>JBKCES010000369.1:0-7354 GCA_046304295.1 Cyanobacteriota bacterium
CGGCGCCGTAGCCATAGCCTCCTTGCCATAGTACAGAAGCCAGCGTTTCACCTCCTGCAAACCGCCCACCTCCAGACGCAACGTCAAAGAACCGTCGGCGTGCTCCTCAATCCTCTGGGACGAATGCCACTCCCGCTCCCGGATAAACGGCGCCGCCTTACGGGTAAACTCAATCGCAACCCGGTAAAGACAATTTCCCTTTTCCACCTGAAACGCGTTTTGGCTGTAGGTTTTCCACTCAAAACTGGGGTCAGAGTCGAAGGTCTGGTCTAAAATGCGGTACTCCCGGATACGGTCAAGGCGAAACTCCCGGAATGCCCGACGATTGTGGCAAAAGGCCACCAAATAAGGATTACTGCCTCGGTAAATATCGAGATAGTAGGGGTCAACGACGCGTTCCGACTCCGCGTTGCGCCCCGCCGTGTAATAGCGCATCCAGAGTTGTCGGGAAGAGCGCCAAGCCTCCTGTAGGACTTGATAAATATTGGGGTCAAGGTTGAGCAACTCCGCCCCCGGCCGAAAATTAATTCGCTCCCGCGCCAACTGTTCCAAATTCACCCAGACCTTTTCCGGCAACCGTCGGGCCAACTGTTGGATCGAGGACTGCAACTCCGCCTCATAGGCCGACCCCCCATAGCTCTCCAGCGCCTTAGCGCCGAGGGTCAGGGCAAACAGTTCCCCTTGAGTCAGGGGGATAGTGGGTAGGCGCCAGTGGGGGTCTGTGTAGTGGTAACCCTGACGGGCATTAAATTCAAGGGGAGCGTCAAACCGGTCTCGCAAAAAAGCCAAATCGGCCCGGAGGGTTCTTTCCGAGACTTCCAGCCGCGCCGCCAAGGCCTTAGCCGTGTAGCAATGGGGCGAACGAATACAGTCGTCAATGGCCAACAGGCGCTCCAACTGCCGGGGGGGTAAAGGTTTGTTTTCGGTCACGGTCGCCTCTGGGTTAAGCCAACGCCACCATGCTAAAACAGACCCCCTGCGAAAACTTTTCAGGGTTTAAAAATATTATTTAACTCTTCTTCTTCAGGCTACCGTGTATACACAACTGTCAGAATTCCCCCTAATCCCTACTTCAGCAAGCTCAGTACGGTACCTTACAAGGGGGGAACCAGCTTTAAAGTCCCCCTTGCAAAGGGGGATTGTCCCACTGAGCTTGTCGAAGTGTAGGGGGATTAAAACAGAGAGATCGGGAACTTTCAAATATTTTTGCTCTTAACTGAATGATCAGGATCACCAAATGGGAGTTAAATCGAGGGTGAACCCAGGCAAAACATCCTCTCCTGATAAAGCGCCGGGATTATTCACCACCTCTACTCCTTGACCCTGACGATAGATTTCCACTTCCCGGCTTTGGCGATTAATCAGCCAGCCTAAACGAGCGCCGTTATCTCGATATTCCGCCATTTTCTCCTGTAAGGTCTTTAAGTTATCGCTGGGGGAGCGCAGTTCAATCACAAAATCGGGGCAAAGGGGCACAAACCCTTGCTGTTCAGCGGCGCTCAGCGCCGTCCATTTCTCTAGGGGAATCCAAGCCGCATCGGGAGATTTATCGGCGCCGTTGGGCAGTTTAAAGCCTCCCGAAGAATCAAAGGCGATACCTAATCCATTACTACGGCTCCAAGCTTGAAGTTGATAGGCGATTTCCAGATTACGATGACTGATTTCTCCGCCGGTGGGGGGCATAATGATTAACTCTCCTTGATGACTGCGCTCAAACCGGAGGTCTCGGTTCTGTTGGCAGAGTTGATAAAACTCTGAGTCCGATAATTGTAGAGCGTTTATGTTAACAGTCAGAGAACCCATAACCTAGCGCCTCCCGCCAAGGAATGCAAGGTTCTCATCCTAACGCAAACAGCGCTCCCTCTGAGGCAGGAGAGGACGCATTCTTAACTCAGCTTCCGGCAGAGGTCGAGCCACTGATCCAGGGAAAGATCCTCCGCCCTGACGGTGGGGGGCAGTTGATTCTGGGCGAGAATTTCTCCTAACTTGTCCGGGGGACAGACATCTTTGAGATTATTGCGGAGCATCTTGCGGCGCTGGGCGAAGCCTAACTGGACTAACTCCCCTAGGCGTTGGGCGTCCGCGTCCGGCGCCGGTCGGGGTTGCAGACAGACAATGGCGGAATCCACCTTCGGCGCCGGTTTAAAGGCACTCCGGGGCACGTCGGCGATCCACCGGCAATGGGCGAGATACTGAATCCGCACGGAGAGAGCGCCGTAGGCCTTGGTTTGGGGTCGGGCCATGAGGCGCTCCGCCACCTCCTTTTGAATGAGTAAAACAATACGCTCAAAAGGCGGGGTTCGGGGGTGGGCGATGGTTCCGAGGAGTTTTTCTAAAATCGGCGCGGTGATGTTGTAGGGAATATTAGCCACCACTTTATTGAGGGGCCAAAACTGAGGTTGTCCGGTGAGTAACGTTTCTAAATCTAGGGTGAGAAAATCTCCTTCTAACAAGAGAAAATTTTCCCGTTCCCCAAAGCGCCGCCCTAATTTTTGACATAAATCCCGGTCTAATTCCACTGCGACCACGTTGCCAGCCTGAAGGATTAATTCCTGGGTTAAAACCCCTAAACCAGGGCCGATTTCCAGAATCCGATCCTCTCCAGCGATCTCTGCGGCGCCGAGAATCTGGGACAGAGCTAGGGGACATTGGAGCCAATGTTGCCCAAAACGTTTGCGGGGGCGGACGCTCATTTACTCCGCTTCTTCAAAGAGCAATTCTTCTAAAATTTGTTGCATTTGCTCGTCCTCCGGCGGCACCAGCTCCACCTTACCCTTAGCGTTGACCTTAGCCAGAAACAACAACGGCGCTAGGGGTGTGTAGATGGAATAGCGCTGTTCTTCGTGATAAAAACTGGCTAAAAATTGCAGTTCCTCCGGCTCTAAGTCATCTTCCCCTTCGTCCAACTCCAGGGTTAAAATATCGTCGTCTTCGATGGGGGGCAGTTCGCCGCTCACCGTCAGGGTATAGGCCGTATATTTGAGCGTTAGATCCAACTCTGCCAAAACCGCTTTGGCGTCGGCGAATATGAGTTCAAGCTCCTGATCGTCTTCCAATAAAATCGCCTCGGCGTCTTCCTCTTCCTCCTCTTCTTCGTCCCAGGCAATCACCACCACCGGCACGTCCACCGGCATCAGTAATAGATAACTTTCATCGTCCAGATCAATAGCGTTTTCAATGTAGCAGTCTAGCGTTCTACCGTCTTCGTCCTGAAGGGTGACGCTATCCGCTTCATCCGGCTCGTTTTCGGGGCTGTAAAGATAGGAAGACATAAAGAAACACTAAACTTTGAGTTCTCACCATACCATATTCACGCCCCCCGCCCGGTTTCCGGTTCCAGCGCCGGAGGGAAGTCCTGGGCTTGGGCAAAATGGTGAAAGGCTTGGACATCCGTCAAATTGTACTGGAGGGGGGTGAGGGTGATGTAGCCTTCTTTGTTGGCTTGCACATCCGTAGGACAGTCCGGGGGTAAATGGAGGTGGTCGGGCTGGTCGATTTCCTGCACCAATTCCCCTGCCAGCCAGTAATAGCGTTTGCCCCGGGGGTCGAAACGCTCTTCAAAGTTCTCCACATAGCGCCGCAATCCCTGACGGGTGAGGCAAACCCCGGCGATGTCTCCTTGGTCGAGGGGCGGAATATTAACGTTGAGCAGAGTGGCTTCCGGCAGGGGCGAGCACCGCAGATAGTTGAGCAGGGTAACGGCGAAATTGGCCGCGGGTTGGAAATTCTCGGCGCTGAAACTGGTCAAACTGAGGGCGATACTGGGAATCCCCTCAATCAGTCCTTCCATTGCCGCGGAAACCGTGCCGGAATATAAAACATCGGTTCCCAAGTTGGCGCCGTGGTTAATGCCGGAGAGGACAAAATCAGGGTATTGGGGCAGGAGGGAATGGAGGGCGAATTTAACGCAGTCCGCAGGAGTGCCGGAGCAGGACCAGGCCACAATGGCGGGGTCAAAAACCCCCTCCACTTGACCGGCCCGGATCGGTTGGTGGAGGGTTAGCCCGTGGCCTGTGGCGGAGCGCTCCCGGTCGGGGCAGACCACGGTCACGCAGTGGCCCGCCTGGGCCAGGGTATCCGCGAGGGTTCTGACCCCCTGGGCAAAAACGCCGTCATCGTTACTAATTAGCAGGCGCAGGGGAGCAGGGGCGGTCATAGGAGTCTCGTTAGCGAAAGGGGATCAGCCCGGAGGCCATCCTTCGCTATTATGATTCCATCAAAGTTTCCTTTTTCCTAGCGCCGATGGGGGGGTTATGGGCATCGCTTTGGGATTGAGCGCCTTACTGATTCTTCTCGCCTACAGCTTGGGGTCTATCCCCACAGGGTACTGGGCCGGGCGCTGGCTTCAGGGTATCGACATTCGCGAGGTCGGCTCCGGCTCCACCGGCGCAACTAACGTTCTCCGCACCCTGGGCAAAAAAGCGGCGCTGGCGGTCTTAACCATCGATATTCTCAAAGGTATGGCCGCGGTGGGTTTTGTCCGTCTCTGGTTTCAGACCTGGCCCCTAGCTCCCATTCCCCCCGCTTGGCAAAATTGGTTGCTGGTCATAACCGCCCTCGGCGCCGTCCTGGGCCACAGCAAGTCTTTTTTATTGAACTTTAGCGGCGGCAAATCTGTAGCGACCAGTTTGGGAGTTCTTTTTGTGCTGAACCCTTGGCTCGCCCTCGGCGCCCTGGGAACCTTCCTGCTGAGTTTAGCTCTGACCCGCATTGTCTCCCTCAGTTCCATCCTCGGCGCCATAGCCGTGAACGGTGTCGCCTGGGGGTTAGCTCTCCCCTTACCCTTCCTGCTCTTCAGCGCCCTGGCGGGCCTCTACGTCATCCTACGCCACCGGAGCAATATCCAAAGACTCTTCGCCGGCACCGAACCCCGTTTGGGTCAAAAATTAACTGTCCCTAACCCCATGACCGATTACTTAACCCTCCTGAAAAGTTACAGTTGCCTAGAGCCGAAGACCCCCGCCGACGAGGCGGAAAAACAAGAACTGCGGCAAGCGATTCTCTGGCTCTGCGGAGAAGGGGACGGGGAAAATTTGGGCATCTGCGCTTCGGATTTTCCTCAGGGAGAGACGGCCTTAAACCAATACTTAGCGGCACTGGGTTACAATTTCACTCCGAATTTTTCCGCCTTCGCCCCCCCGGACGGCGCCGTTTACTTGAAAGCCAACACTCAAAAACAAAGTGCCTATTTGGATAGTTACAACGGCGCCTATCGGGGCGTTTTAATCGCCGTCCAATCGGAAGACGACAACCTCGGCGGCGCTTACGGCTATTTTCCCCTCGATCTCTTCGCCCCATGAGCGCCGGGGAATATCGCCTTCTAGCGGGAAGCCATCTAGATAAACCCCATCTACTCCGGTTTTTGCAAGCCACCTACCAGGAGCTTTTTCCCCAGCGCCGTTCCTGGGGACATCTGCGAGAAACCGTAGAGAGTTACTATTCCTCTTCCTCTCCTCTTTGGTGGCTAGACAGCCAACAGTTATCCCCCAGAACCTCGGCTCAAACGCCTCTGGGAGGGCTTTGGATGGGCAACGCCATCGATCAACTGAGCGGACGGCGCTATTACCACGTCTTTATGCTCTATGTTTTGCCGGAGTATCGGCGCCGGGGTTTAGGTTCCCAATTATTGACCCTAGCCCAGAAAATCGCCCACGACCGGGGCGATCCCCAACTGGGCCTACAGGTTTTCCCCCACAATCAAGCGGCGCTGGCGCTTTATCAAAAGTTCGGTTTTCAATCCCAGGCGCTCGTGATGGTCAAACCCCTTAAGTCGGCGCCGGACTAGGTCAGTCTGCTCCCTTCCATCTTCCTTCGCCGACCTCGTAAAGACTGGGAACCGCTTCCAGAGACAAGCGGGACTGAGCGCCGAGGGTCAGGGAAGACCGCTCCCCCCGCTCCAAATGAGCCGATGCTGCGCAGGCGATCATAGCGGCGTTATCGGTGCACAGTTTAAGGGGCGGGAAATAAACTTGAATCCCCGCTTCTTGGCAGGCTGATTGGAGACGGGCCCGCAGGGCGCTATTCGCCGCTACGCCGCCGCCGACAACCAAAGTTTTCAGCCCTTGATCTTGAGCGCAACGGAGGGTTTTTTGGGTCAAGGCCCGGGCGATGGCGTCTTGAAAACTGGCGGCGAGATCCGCGACCGGTAGGGAAGCGCCGGAGGCGCGTAGAGCCTCGACCCGCCGCAGAAGAGCCGTTTTGAGACCGCTAAAACTGGAGTCGTAGGGATGGTAACCGCCGCCGGGAAGGGAAATCCGTCCTTCAGGAAAGCTAAAGGCTTGGGGATCGCCGCCCCAGGCCGCCCGGTCAATGGCGGGGCCACCAGGATAGCCTAAACCTAAAAGGCGGGCTCCCTTATCAAAGGCTTCTCCCGCCGCATCGTCCCGGGTGGTTCCCAGTTGTCGATAGACGCCGCAATCTTCCACCCGGATTAAACTGGTGTGGCCCCCGGAGACCAATAGACAGAGAAACGGCGGCTCTAAAGTGGGTTCGCTGAGGTAGCTGGCGTAGATATGTCCCTCCAGATGATGGACTCCTAAAAAAGGCTTACGGCGACAGAGCGCCAAGGTTTTCGCCGCCGTTAATCCCACCATCAAGGAGCCAACGAGACCGGGGGCCGCCGTTGCGGCGACGGCGCCGATGTCGGACCAGGAAACTTGGGCTACGTCTAGGGCTTGGGTTAAACAAGCGTTAATTAACAGTAAGTGCTCTCGGGAGGCGACTTCCGGCACGACACCACCATAATGTTGGTGGGCGGCAATTTGGGAAGCCACCACATTACTGAGAATTTGGCGCCCGGCCACAATGGCCACGGCGGTTTCATCGCAACTGGTCTCAATGGCAAGAACCGGCGCCGGAGTCTGTTCGGGAGGAAAAGTCATTATTCTCAACCCGGAGAAGGGCGGAGTCGTTTAGGATTAACAGTAAGGGGCGTAATCGGCCCAAAGACCCGAGCGGTTTGCGCAGGTTAGGGTCTTTTTTCGCCGTTATTGAGGAGCGACTTAGGCTATGACGATTCGCAATCAGCTACCCCGACTGGCTCTTCTTTTAGCGGGAGCGGGTCTGAGTGGGCCTGCTCTCTTACCCTGCGGAGCAGAGACCCCGACGATCCTAGCGGTTCCCTCTCCCTTACCCCCTTCCATTCTCAATGACGGGAGCAATGCTCTGACGGTTCCCCCTCCGCCCCAAATTTTATCCCAATCCTCCCCAGAAGAGTTAATCTTTCAGCAAAGCGCATCCCCGCCTCCGGCTTTCCCCCAACCTTCGGATCTTATTTTTCGCCAAGACGGCGCCGCTTCCCTCCCAACGGAGCGACCCGCCCCTGTTTTTGAGCCAGCGACGCCGGAGCTCTCCG
>JBKCES010000370.1:0-6891 GCA_046304295.1 Cyanobacteriota bacterium
TAGGTAGCGTTTACGTCTCGTTTGAAAATGCTATATATCATCTTGTTTTTCCAGCTAAGTACTGAAGAGCTGTTTTTGATCAAAAAGTAGATCAAGAACTAAGAGATGTTTGTATGGAAATTGAGATAAAAATATGAAATACAATTTCTAGAAATCGGAGTTGATAAGGATCATGTCCATTTTCTCATCCAGTCAGTTCCCACCTGCAGTGTAATCAAGTTTAGTCAAAATGATTAAAAGTTTAACGGCTAGAGAAATCTTTAAAAGGTGCCCTCATGTCAAAAAACAATTGTGGGGTGGAGAGTTTTGGAGTGACGGTTATTTTGCCAGTACTGTTGGAAAACATGGAGATGAGAATATGATATCCAAGTATGTTAAAGAACAAGAAGGAAAATACGTGAAATTACATCAATGTCAGCAACTTCGTCTTTTTTGATGCTGATACCCCGCTGCTTGCAGCGGGGAGCCTTCATTTTGCGGAGTGCTGTATGGAATTTTATCCACTACTACAATGCACAACTCGCAAATTCACAACTCTATCACTACGTTAGAGTTTCTACCACGGTCTGTCATTCACCCTCTAAGATACGAGGGGGATATAGCGGCTTGCAGGTTAGTGAGAGACGCGCTTCGGCTACGCTCAGCGCTCGAATGAAGAGTTTGAGCTATCAGATTGTCCCTCAGTCGAGAGAATACCGCTATAAAGCCCAAAACTGAGTCTTTAAGTGAGATCTGTGTACACGTTAGCCTTTCCAAGGGGGGTGGGGGGGTCACTATAGACTAGGGATTAGATACCACCCCGCTCCTACGGGGCACCCCTCCATAGGGGGAGAATTTTCACCGGCAAGTCTCTGCCCTAATTTCCTTTCCTGGGTAGGGTCGTCATACTTGGGCAAGGATAGCGTCCCAAATCCAGGGACTCTGATCCCAGCTATGGTAAGATACAAGAAACTCCCATGTTTACGTTAACCACAGGGAGTTTTCTTTCTCTTTACAGGCTCTCCCCCGCTTTCCCTCTACAAACCTATGGCACAAAATAAAGGTTTTGGTTTCGGTCTCGGCAAAATTAAGGAACTCCAAGAGGCCTTTAAAAAAGCCCAACAGGTGCAAGAAGGCGCCAAAGCCCTCCAGGACGAATTGGAGCGCATGGAAATTGAAGGCGTTAGCGAGGACGGTTTGGTTAAGGTCTATATGAGCGGCAACCAGGAGCCTCTGCGCATTGCCATCGCCCCGGAACTGCTAGGTCAAGGCGTGGAAACCCTGGAAATGACCATCGCCGATGCCATGAAGGCCGCCTACCGGGAATCCACGGAGACCATGCGCTCCAAGATGGAAGAACTTACCAGCGGCCTCGATTTACCTGGACTCTAGGACTGCGCCGGTGATTCCTATCCTCAAACTCTCGGAACTTACAGAGACCCAACTCGAGCGCCTCCTGCGGCGCTCGGAAATCGATATTGATTCGGCTCTGGCGGTGGCCCAAACCGTTATTGATCGGGTGAAGGCGGAAGGAGACGCCGGAATTCTCCATTACGCCCGGACGTTTGATTACCCGGAGGCCACCTTAGAGAGCCTCCGGGTTACCGAAGAAGAGTTTGAGCGGGCGGAAGCGGCGTTGGCGCCGGAACTCCGACGGGCGGTGGAACATTCTCTGCGCAATATCCAAGCCGTCCATAGCAAGCAAATGCCCCCCCCTATTCACTTGGCAGAAATTGAGCCGGGGGTGTTAGCGGGGGAAAAAATTACCCCGATTCCACGGGTCGGTCTTTACGTTCCCAGGGGCAAAGGAGCCTTTCCCTCCATGATGCTGATGTTGGCGGCGCCGGCCCGGGTGGCGGGGGTCAAAAGTATCGCCGTCTGCACGCCGCCGGATCGGCAGGGTCAAGTGGAGCCGGTTTCTCTGGTGGCAGCCCGACTAGCGGGGGTGACCGAAATTTATAAGTTAGGGGGGGTTCAGGCCTTGGCGGCGCTGGGGTTAGGAACAGGGCTGGTTCCCAAAGTGGATAAACTCATCGGCCCCTGTAGTGCCTACGGCGCCGCGGCAAAAAGAATTCTGTTCGGCTCGGTGGATGTGGGCCTGCCCGCGGGCCCCAGCGAATCGATTATTTTAGCCGACGAAAGCGCCGATCCCCGTCTAGCGGCCTTGGATCTATTAATTGAAGCGGAGCACGGGTCGGATTCAGCGGCACTGTTGGTGACCCATTCTCCCCAGATCGCCGAGGCGGCCCAGGGTCACGTAGAAACATACTTACAACAACTACCTCCCCGGCGCCGGCAGTTCTGCGAAGAGGGTTTAGCCAACTACGGCGGTATTGTCTTAACCCCGGATTTAACCGCCTCCCTCGACTTTATTAATGCCTATGCCCCGGAGCATCTGCAACTGTTAGTGGCCGATCCCCTGGCGCTGTTGGGTAAAATCGACAACGCCGGCGAAATTTTACTCGGCGCCCATACCCCTTCCTCTGCGGCCACCTATGCCATCGGCGTGAACGCCGTGCTTCCCACCGGCGGCTTTGCCCGCTCCTATTCCGCCGTCTCCGTCTTTGATTTTCTCAAGCGCTCCACCGTCGCCTACCTGACGCCCGAAGGCTTTAACGGCGTCAAGGACACCGTCAAGGCACTGGCAGATTACGAAGACTTTCCGGCCCACGCCCTAGCCATCCGGGAGCGGGAGCGCCTCTGGGGGCTTTAAAGCTCCATTCCAGCAGAGGGCTAATAGCAATGTTACTGATTGTTTTCCCTTGTGATAGGATATAGCCCAATTTAAAATTCTTAATTAACTCATGGAAGAGTTCCTAACGATGAAAGCATTCTGGCATCGCCTCACTCAGATATCATTAGGCTAGTTAGTTATGACTATATCACAAAATTAGATTAGATGTTTCTCGAATAAAAATATGAATCCTTTAACCTTAAGTCATCTGCTTGATTCTCGTGCCTGTGTCGGTATTGTCGCGACTAACTCTCCTGATTTTGTTAAGACAGTTTTGGGCTGTCTACAGTCTGAAAAAGTGGCTGTTTTTTTGCAACACGACCAGGATCAAGAAAAAATCCAAGCGGCTCAAGCAAAGGAAATTATTCGTCCCCAGTCTGGTTGGGGGTGGTCTTCCCTCACCTTTGTTCCCCATCTGAATCGGCCCGAGGCCGTCGCCCAAATCTCTTTTACCTCCGGCACAACAGGTCGGCCGAAGGGCGTTATTCTCACCCATGGGGCTTTGAACGACGTGGTGGATCGCCTGAATAATGTAATGGAGGTGGATAGCTCTATTCGAGAATATATTGGCGTTCCGGTTAATTACGCCTTTGGCTTTGGGCGCTGTCGAGCCGTAGCGACGGCGGGGGGAAAATTCTATCTCCCCCAACATGGTTTTAATCCGTTAGAAATTCGAGATCTACTGCTTGAGGGATCGATCAACGCCCTCTCCGCCGTTCCCAGTCTGTGGCGTTCTCTCCTTCAATGTCGGGAAATGTTCGGTGCCGAGACGGAAAGAGTGCGCTGGATTGAGATTGGCAGTCAGTATATGAGCCGATCCGAAAAAGAAAAACTGGTTGAAATTTTTCCTAATGCAAAAATAGTCCTTCAGTATGGTTTAACCGAGGCATCCCGAACAACCTTTCTACGGGTTGATCAAGCAAGGGGAGAGTCCCTAGAATCCGTGGGTCAGCCCATGGGGAAGACCGGCGTTAAAATTTCTTCAGAAGGGAAAATTATGATTCGGGGGCCCCATGTTGCTCCTTATCTACTGATTGACGGCGAGTTAACGGTTAACACCGACGACCAAGGTTGGTATACGACCAACGATTTAGGCTCTTTACAAGATGGCTATCTCTTCTATGGAGGAAGAGCGGATGATTTAATTAACTGCGGCGGTGTTAAGGTGTCGCCGGAGGTTTTTGAACGATCTTTGAAAGAAGCCCTTGGGTTGACTGCGGGCATCGCTGTGGCCCGGGTTGCCGATCCAATGCGGGGAGACGCTATTCTTATTGGATCTCTAACGGATCTTCAACTGCCTCTCTCGACCTTAAAACCCAAGGCGCTAGCCGTGGCGAATCAGTACGGTATTAAGAGCGAAGAAGCCCTTAAGTTTTTAGAATGGCAAGACTTTCCGGCGACGGACACCGGTAAGATTAAGCGCCGGGCTATGGCTGAACGCTATGAAGAGTTGGTCCAAGAAAAGGCGCAAGTCTCTGCCCGCCTTGTATCCTACGACAACGGGATTAACTCTGGAGAACCTCAAGCGCCGCTCAAAGAAAAAGAGTTAGAAATTATTCAGATTTGGCGAGATGTTTTGAATGTCGATGAGATCGATATTGACAGTAACTTCTTTGAATTAGGAGGAGATTCTTTAACGGCGCTGACGGCAATGTTTAAGATGGAGCGTCAGGGAATTCCCAAAGAAATTATCCGGGGTATTTTACAGGGGCTGACGGTACGGGAAATTGCCAGTAGGTTAGAAACTCCTGACCACAGCCAATTATCATCTGAATATTCAATCACTAATCCCTACACCCATATGGGGTTAACCATCAATATTATCCGCGGTGTTTTAGTGCTGGCGGTGCTCTTCGGTCATTGGTCCGACGGCTTTTTCCAAACAATCGGCGCGGTTACGGGAAGTTTTCAATCTGTCTTGGACTCTATCCTAGCTTCTTTCTTTGGGGCGGGCACTCCGGGATTTTCTATTATCTACGGAGTAACGGCCGGTTACTCGATGCTCAATGTTTATAAATCAGATCGTCGGCGCTCTTTGCAAACCATTTATACAACGGCAGGACTGTTACTAGTTGGCATTATTCTCATGGGGGGAATTAAGATCTTAGCTTTAGTTCCCAGTGGCAAATTAACCAGCCTGACCGTAGTCACCAATCAGTTTTATGGCATTCTCAACTACTTCTTATTAATTACCCTGACTTTGCCTCTTTGGTTTTGGCTTCTATCTCAATTAGAGTTTCCAGTCTTTCAGAGTTTCTTTTATGCTCTGATCATGTATGGCCTCTATTTCTATATTCTCCGTCCTCTGAACGAATTGCGCCCAGAAGGCTTTCTCGAACTGATTAAAATCAATATTGCCGCCAAATACAGCTACTTTAATCTGGCAACGGGAACCTTGAGCGGTCTGGGGATTGGCCTGTTGCTCCGCTCCCTAGTGGAAAAGGGCGCCGAAAAAATTCCCTCCGCCTTTACTCTGGCGGGTCTTACGTCCTTGATGGCGGGCTTTGTCGTGGCTTCTCACGCCGGTGTGCCGGACACTTGGTTCCAGTGGCCCCGACCGATCTTCCTGTGGATGTGGTTTTTCTATATTGGCTTGATTTTGTTGTCGCTGGTTGGCGTTCACCGTTTACTTAGCCGTTATAATCGCTTCCCGCCTTTGCTGAAGCGGGGAATTCAGATCTTAGCGACCCTAGGAATTTTGGCTCTTCCAGTCTTTGTCTTACAAGGCTTCATTTTTCCTCTCCGCACCATTTTAGTCAAAGCGTTGGGTCTTCCTTCCTTCCTAGCGATTCTTGTGGTCATGGCTCTCTTTTTAGCAGTTTTAGGTCTGATTGGTCGGAAAATTTATACCGCTAACTTTGTGGCTTAGCTTGATTAAGGCTCCGGTAAACTGGCGATATTAATCCGCTCGCTCAACTCTGAAAGGGTCTGGCTCAATTCCCAGTCCTTTTGTTGCAGTTGGGTAATTTTCTCGCAACTGTACATGACCGTGGTGTGGTCCTTGCCGCCAAAGGCTTCGCCGATGCGAGGTAGGCTGAGTTCCGTATGTTGTCGCATTAAATACATACCTACCTGCCGCGCTAGGCTGATTTCCCGGCGCCGGGAGGAGCCTTTCAGGTCTTCTGGGGTCACTTGATAGGCCTGGGCGACGATTTTCAGAATGATTTCCGGGGACGCCATTACGGTATCCACCGGCGGATTCAGCGCCGGGGCGATAGCCTCCACCGTCATCGGCGCGCCGGAAAGAGAAGTATAGGCGATGGCCCGAATCAGGGCGCCTTCTAATTCCCGGATGTTGGCGGTGTAGTGGCTGGCGATATATTCAATCACCTCCCTCGGTAGGCGCATATTTTCGTACTCTGCCTTTTTTTGCAGAATGGCCATGCGGGTTTCCAGATCGGGAACTTGAATATCGGCAATCAGACCCATGGAAAAGCGGGAAATGAGGCGGTCCTGGAGGCCGGGAATATGTTTCGGGGGCCGATCCGAGGTCAGCACCACCTGCCGACCCGCTTCATGAAGGGTATTAAAGGTGTGGAAAAATTCTTCCTGGGTAAATTCCTTACCTTTGATAAATTGAATGTCGTCAATTAACAAAAAATCGGCGCTCCGGTAATGAGAGCGAAACCCCTCCATATTGTCCTGGCGAATGGCGGTAATTAAATCATTGGTGAATTGCTCAGTGGAAATATAAAAGACTTTAGCTGTCGGGTACATTTCCAGACGGTAGTAGGCAATGGCCTGCATCAGGTGAGTTTTGCCCAAACCGACCCCGCCGCAGAGGAACAGGGGATTAAACTCCCGACCGGGGGACTCCGCCACCGCCAGGGACGCGGCGTGGGCCATACGATTCGTCGGCCCCACCACAAAGCGTGAAAAGGTGTACTTCGGATTGAGGGGAGAGGGGAAAACCGGCGGCGCTGTTGGGGTATCCACACCTCTAGGGGGAGAGAGGGTAAAGTTACCGTCCGCCGTTGTTAATTGCACTTCCAGGGCATAGCCCGCCGCGGCGCTCAGGACTTCCGTCAGCAGGGGCAGATAGTGCCGGTGTAGGTGGTTCAACACAAAAGCGTTGGGGGCCTGGATCACCGCCCTGGACTCGCTCAGGCTTTGGAGTTCGGCGCTCTGTATCCAGGTTTCAAAGGCGGGTTGGGACAGGCGGGTTTTCAGGACAGCCA
>JBKCES010000371.1:0-3594 GCA_046304295.1 Cyanobacteriota bacterium
AACCCACCCCTAACCCCTCCGCAGGAGGGGAACCAGAAACTTCAGATTTCAAGTTTGACCTGGGTTGACCCCGTTCGCGACTGTGGCAAGATAGACTGATAGCTTTAAAACGCCGTTAACCCTGACGCCATGACTAGCCCCAGCGCCGACAACACCAAAACCCTAGAGGCAATGAAACACTTTGCCGAGCAATACGCCAAACGCACTAACACCTACTTTTGTAGCGACCTCTCCGTCACGGCGGTGGTGATTGAAGGCTTGGCCCGCCATAAAGAAGACCTTGGCTCTCCCCTTTGCCCCTGTCGCCACTATGAAGATAAGGAAGCGGAAGTCAAAAATACCTTCTGGAACTGCCCCTGCGTGCCCATGCGGGAGCGTAAGGAGTGCCACTGTATGCTCTTTCTCACCCCAGATAACGACTTCGCCGGCGCCGAGCAGTCCATTTCCATGGAGTTGCTAGAGGAAGTTAAGGCTAGTCTTTCCGCTTAGTTCGTCTTAATTTCTCAAATTTCGGCGCCGAGATTCAACGCAACCCGAAAACCCAGATCATAGAGCGCCGTCTCTGGGGGGAAATGACTGCGGGAGGCGGAGCGGCAATACTGGGGGCCCCGATTCCAGGAGCCGCCCCGCACCACCCGATCCGGCGCTGCCTCGGCGGAGGGCCAAACCGCTCCCTTGGGGGGGCGATGGAGATAGTTGGGATGCCAGGGGTCGGCGCACCATTCCCGGACGTTGCCGTGCAGATCCCCGAGGCCAAAGGGGTTACAGATTTGAAAGTAGTCCGCCGGGGTCGTTTCTCTGCGATCCAACCCCAAGGGCCCTTGCCCATAGGCGCCGCGGTTGCAGACTTTACCTTGATACTCCCAATCCACCCCAGAATAGTTGGCTAAATCTGTGGTAACAGTGGGGCCAAAGTGAAAGGGGGTAGAGGTTCCGCCCCGGCAGGCGTATTCCCATTCTCCTTCGCTAGGCAGACGCAGGGGTAAATCCAGATGGCGGGCTAGGCGCTGGCAGAATTCCGCCGCTTGTCCCCAGGTGACCTGCTCCACGGGACGATCGGCGCCGCTAAAGTTGGCGCAATCGGGATCTAAAGACTCTTTAACCTTTGGTAGGGCGCAGACCGCTTGCCATTGGTGCTGGGTGACGGGGTACTGGCCCAAAGCAAAAGCGCCGACGGTAATCTGGGTTTGAGGGCCTTGTTTTTTTTGGAACCCTTCTTCCTCCGGCGGAGCGCCCAGGAGTCCCCGACCGGCGGGAATCAACAGGAGCGTCAACTCGACCCCCTCCCCTAAGGGCAAAATCAGTGCGGGGCGTTGTCTAGTTTCCCGTTTCAGAACGGCGCCCTGTGCGTCTACTTCCACAGTTTCAAAGGTAATTTGGGTTTTAGTGACCATGGCGACCATAACCGCTGAGGAGGAATTCAGTCTTTTATCCTAACTCTAGAGGTCAATTCGAGTTTAGAGGGAGGATATATAGCGGGCCTAAGTGAATCATGAACAGGCTTGGATTAGCTCCCCCCTTTTCAAGGGGGGTTGGGGGGGATCATCACTTGATTGCGTTCACCACCTATTTAGGCTGGCTATAAACCCGAGACTATTAAGCGTGAGAGCGCCGTCGCAGTTCGACTTGAATGGCCTTAACCACCGCCTGGATCACCGCCACCCGAGCGTAATATTTATCATTGGCGGGAATCACGTTCCAGGGCGCCGCGGGCGTGCTCGTGCGGGCGATCATTTGGTTAATGGCCACGGCGTAGAGGGGGGATTTCTCCCGGTTTCGCCAGTCCTCATCCGTCAATTTGTATTGTTTAAAGCTATCCTGGGCCCGTTCCTGAAAGCGCCGTAACTGTTCCTCCGGGCTGATATGGAGGAAAAACTTCACCACCACATAGCCGCTGGTGGTCAGTTGGGCTTCAAACTCGTTAATTTCCTGGTAGGCCCGGCGCCATTCCATTTCCGAGGCGAAGCCTTCAACCCGCTCCACCATCACTCGTCCGTACCAACTGCGGTCAAAGATGCCGATGCGTCCCCCTTCGGGGATTTTGCGCCAAAAGCGCCAGAGGTAATGGTAGCGGGCCTCCTCCGGTGTCGGCGCCGCAAAGGCGTTGACCCGGTAACTGCGGGGGTCGAGGGTGTCCGTCAGTCGTTTAATCGCGCCGCCTTTCCCCGCGGCGTCCCAACCTTCAAACAGGGCGATGACCGGGATTTGTTGTTGGAAAAGCTCCGCCTGTAGGCGCCGGAGCGCAATTTGTTCATCCCGCAGTTGTTGACGGTAATCCTCTTTGCCTAAGTTAAGACTCAGATCTACGGCGTCGAGAAAATTAGGCTCCGTGGGGAGCAGGGCCGTTTGGGGTTGGCTCACCACCGGCGCTGGGCTGATTTTACGACTATCCAGCGCCTGCACAATGACCGCCACCAGTTGGGAGAGCACCTTAACCCGGGCCCAGCGCTCGCAATCCCCTTCCACCAAGGTCCAGGGGCCGTGCCCTGTGCTGGTGTAGGTCAGCATCTCCTCTGTCAGGGCGCAGTACTCCTTATAATTTTTTTCCTGTTGCCAGTCCTCCGGCCGCACCCGCCAGGACTCTAGGTCGTCGGCTTCGTATTCCTTGAGGCGCTTTTTCAGTTCCTTGCGGCTCAGATGTATCCAAAACTTAGCCAGCGCCGCTCCGTCTTCCACCAGTTGACGCTCGAAGGCGTTGATGTCCCGCATTTGTAGCGGAGCTTGGGCCGGGGTCACCCGCTTCAGGAGGCGCTCCTCTAGGCAACTGGTGTACCAACTGTGATAGAAAAAGCCGAGGCTACCCCGAGGCGGCAATTTTTCCCAAAAGCGCCAGAGGAACGGATAGCGGCGCTCCTGCTCCGTGGCTTGAAAGGTGGGATTGACGGCGAACCCCCTCGGGTCCATATAGTTAATGATTTTTTTGAGCAGGGTTCCCTTCCCCGCCGCCGCCCAGCCTTCTAGGACGATGATCACCGGCGCTTTTTCATGCCAACAGGCTTCCTGAAGATCCCGCAGTTGCCGCATCAGGTCTTCAATCTGGGTGCGGTAGGTCTCTTTGTCTAAACTGAGGCTCAGGTCGAGGGTATCGAGCATGGGCGGGGACTCCTAGAAAGATAAGAAGGGCACAGGGCAGTTAGCATAGCGGAGGTCAACACTCCCTCGTCTAAAATCAGGAATAGAAAGGTCATGGCCGCCGCCTTGCCGAAACAGTTTACCAATACGGAAAGAATCTCTATGTCGCAGACGATTATCGAAGTCGATTTGAAAGATCTTCTCGCTAAAATAGACAACCGATTGGATCGGATTGAACAAAAGCTAGAAGTTCTCCCCAGACTGGAAACCAAGCTCGACGGCCTAGAGCGCCGAGTCGGACGGCTAGGGAGATTTCCCCATTTCAGCGCCGAGGTTAAGTCACCCCTACCGGTGCCCTAGGTTTTATCCCCCCTTTGACAAGCTACCGTGTATACACAACTGTCAGAATCCCCCCTAACCCCCCTTGGAAAGGGGGGAACCGGCCTTCAAAGTCCCCCTTGTAAAGGGGGATTTAGGGGGATCAAACCCAAAACTGGGTTTTTAACCCAAGATCTGTGTATG
>JBKCES010000372.1:0-13942 GCA_046304295.1 Cyanobacteriota bacterium
GATTTCACGACTCGTCAGACAAAGTCTGTCTTTTTCCAAAAACGTAGACAATCACATAGGTGCAATTTGGTACTTCATACACGACTATAATTCTTCCCTGGCCAGCAATTGAGCCTTCTTCACTACTCCTGAATCACTACCGGCGTCAACCCCCTGATCCACGGCGTTTGGGGCAACAGTTACGCCATGTACCGGAGCGCGGCGCTGAAAACCCGCCTCGGGTTGGAAAGCTGTCCCAATCAATTTGAACCCCAATGGCTAGACTGGCTCATCGACGAAGCCCACCGTCAGGGGATGGAAGTCCACGCCTATTTTGAAAAGGGGATTAAGCTTGACCCCAATAGTCCTATTTTTGAGACGGCTCGGGCGAAGGGCTGGTTAGCGCCGGGGGTAGACCGCACCTATCAAGGGGTAGAGCACTATATTTTGGATGTCGCTAATCCCGAGATTGCCGGACTCTTCCGGGATGTGTTGGTGGAATTCGTGCAAAAATACTCTCAAATTGACGCCGTTCAATGGGACGACTACCTCGGCTACCATTCGGAAACCCCCAGCCCGCCGGAGCGGATTCGAGCCTTGACCCAGTTTGTGACAGGGATGATCGGTGCCGCCCAAAAAGCCAATCCCCGGGTGAAATTCGACCTTTGTCACCATAACCCCTACTGGGCTAAACGTTACTTTGCCGCCGATTGGCAGAATTGGCCGGTGGATCGGGTTTTTATTCAGGCCTACAACGACGATAACTTTAGCTCCGAACTGGCCTACGTCCGGCGCTATCGCGGCGTTTCCCTCACCGAGCGTCAGGCTCACCGTTTCCAAAAGGTGTTAAAATCTCCCGAAATCCAACATATTTTTCTCTTTCCCCTGGCCAGCGCTCCAGAACAGACGGCCCGTCTCTTTCAGGGTCTTTAAGGAATTCCCCCTCACCCCCCTTCAAAGGCTACCGTGTATACACAAGTGTCCAGATCCCCTCTATCCCCCCTTTGAAAGGGGGGAACACTTCTCAAAATCCTCCTTGTCAAGGGGGATTTAGGGGGATCCAATCCAAAATTTAGGTCTTTAACCAAGATTCTGTGTACACCGAAGCTTTCAACAGGGGGAACTTGATTTCGCTTTCACGCTCAATATACGGATTTTCTGCTCCTGTCACCTTCAATTTTTGACGCAAACCATGGTTTCTCCCCTGAGCTGGTCAGATCTGCAAGCCCTTGCAACCTTCGCCCCGGATCGGGTTCACGGCGCAACTAACGCCCAGGCGACTCTGCGTCTCTTTGGACAACCAGAAGCCGCCGTTCACGTCGTTCTCTATCGGGATAACCACGCCTGGTGCCCCTACTGTCAAAAGGTCTGGATTTGGCTCGAAGAAAAGCGAATTCCCTACCGCATCTCTAAAGTGACCATGTTTTGTTACGGCGAAAAGGAAAGTTGGTATAAGCGGAAAGTTCCCTCCGGCATGTTGCCGGCGCTGGAATTGAACGGACGCCTGATCACGGAAAGCGACGTCATTTTAGGGGCGCTGGAGCAAACTTTTGGCCCCTTGAGCCGGAGTTTAGACGATCCCCAGGTTCTGACCCTCCGGCGCCTAGAGCGGGACTTATTTCGGGCTTGGTGCGGTTGGCTCTGTCGGCCCAGTCGCTCGGAAAAAGAAGAAAGTTTTTACCGAGACCAGTTTTTAGCCCAGGCGGAACGAGTGGAAAGCTCCCTCGCCCAAACGCCCGGTCCCTATTTTCTAGAAGACTTCGGCGCCGCCGATGTGGCGTTTATCCCCTACATCGAGCGTATGAACGCCAGTCTTTACTATTACAAAGGCTATTCCCTGCGGGAAGTCAATCCCCGCCTCGGCGCTTGGTTCGACGCCTTGGAAACCCGCGCTGTTTATCGGGGCACCCAATCGGATTTCCACACCCACGTCCACGATTTGCCGCCCCAGATGGGGGGCTGTTGGAGCAATGGAGCGCCTCAAGCCCAGAGCAACCAAAAACGGGTGGATCAGGGTCCCTGGGAGGATCTGCCGGAGGCGGGTTACCCCGAGCCGGAAACCTCCCGGACGGAAGCGTTAACCCGGGTTCTCAAACATCGAGAAACCTTAATTCAGGTTAACCCCGTCGCTAGCGCCGATTTTGAATGGGCGCTCCGGTGCGCCCTGACCCACTTAATCACCGGTGAACTCTGCCCGCCTCCCCCCAGTAGCGACGGCGCCCTAAGGTATCTGCGAGACCGGATTAGCGTCCCTCGAGATATGTCCCTCTACGCCGCCCGGCGCCTGCGGGAATCTTTGGAAATCACCGCCGCCCTAGCGGGAGACCAACCGGGGCCTCCCATTCCCAGCCAACACCGCCGGGATCAAAATCCCGCCCCCTTCGCCCAGAGTCGCAGATGAGTCTCCAGATCCAAGTCCTCGAACCGGAGGGCATTTTTGACGGTCTCCAAGCGGCCCGATTCTGTCAGGATGTGGAGCAATTGTTGAGTCGCAAAGTCGATGTGATTGTGGTGGATTTTCGCCATGTCGCCCTGATGGATAGTTCCGGTCTCGGCGCCCTGACCCAGGCGCTGAAGATGGTTCAAGAAAATCGGGCTCAACTACTGCTCTGCTCCTTTAACGCCCCAATCCAGACCTTTTTTGAGCTAACGGGCATGGATCGGGTCTTTGAAGTTTTAGACGGTCGAGAGGAGCTAGAGCATCAAATTTCCACCCAGTTTTCCTAATCCCCAGCCGGCGCCGCGAGGGAGACTGCCCCATAACCTACAATGGAGAGAAAACCCATACCGCCAGAGTGCCACCGTTATGAGTTCGCTGATTTTTCTTGAGGGTCGGGGCTTGCCACTCCGGGGCAATGACATCGACACCGACCGCATTATTCCCGCCCGTTTTTTGCGTTGCGTCACCTTTGAGGGACTGGGAGAACAAGTTTTTGCTGACGACCGTTCTGCGCTAGGGGGCAAGCATCCTTTTGATCGCCTCCAGTATCAGGGTGCGACTTTGCTAGTGGTGAACGGCAATTTTGGTTGCGGCTCCAGTCGGGAGCACGCCCCCCAGGCTATTCTGAAATGGGGGATTCGGGCCTTGATTGGGGAAAGTTTCGCTGAAATTTTTCAAGGTAATTGCCTCGCCAACGGTCTACCCTGCGTCACGGCGGCGCCGGATGCGATTCAACACTTACAAAACGCGCTAGAAGCGGCGCCGGCCAGCCGTTTAAGTCTCAGCCTCCAGGACTTGACCCTCGCTTTTAACGGAGAAAGTTGGCCCATTGCTCTGCCGGAGAGCGCCCGCCAAATGCTCCTCACCGGTGCCTGGGACAGTTGCGCCCAGTTATCCCAAAATCCCCAAGCCATTGAGACTGCCGCTCGGCGCCTGCCTTACTTAACCTGGGGCGCCGCTTAGTTTTTGAGCCTATGTTATGGAGATCGAGCAACTCATCTGGGAATACGGCCAGGGACGGCGGGATTTTAGTCGTTTGGAGTTGCAACACGCCAGCATTATTCAAGAAAATCTGGACGAAAGCGATCTGAGTCGGTCTAACCTCGAATGGGCTAACCTCAGCGGAGTCAGTCTCTGTCGAGCTAAGCTCAACCAGTGCGACCTCTCCAACGCCTGTTTAATGAGTGCCCGTTTTGGAGAGAGCGAACTGACTGGCGCCGATCTGAGTCACTGCGACCTCAGTTGGGTGGATTTTAGCGGAGCCCAGATGGCGGGGGCTAATTTATCCGAGGCGATCCTCAAGCAAACCCGACTTTTCAATGTCAATCTCCGGGGCGCTCTCCTGTGCGGGGCTAAATTACAGGGGGTAGATCTATCCGGTGCCAACCTCAGTCGAGCGGATTTAACCGGCGCCGACCTCTCGGGGGTGGATCTCTCCGGCGCCAACCTCAGTCGAGCGGATCTAACCGCCGCAGACCTCCGGGGAGCGGTGTTGGTGAACGCCAATTTATACAAAGCCGACCTGAACCAAAGCCAACTGCGCAATAGCGACTTAGAGGGAGCTTTTTTCCAGGGAGCCAATCTGAGCCGGGCTAATCTCAAGGGCGCTAATTTGGCTCGAGCCATTATGAAAGACGTCAATCTCAGCCTGGTGAACCTTTCGGAAATTAATCTGCGGGCCATCACCCTCTCCAATCGGATTAATCTCAGCGGGGCTTGCCTCAAGGGAGCGATTCTCCAGGGCGCTGTTATCAAAAATGCCAACCTCGACTACGCCGTGCTCCAGCGGGCCGTCATGGTTAACATTAATCTCCAGAGCGCCAACCTCATCGACGCCTCCTTGCGGGGAGCGGATCTCCGTAACGCTAATTTTCGCAATAGCCACATCAGTAGCATTAATCTGAGCGAGACCATTATGCCCGACGGCAGTGTTCATCCCTAGGCCCTAGAGGGAAATTTTACGGTACACTCTTCAGCAAACCCCCTCTAATTGCCCCACTGCCATGCTAGGAGAACAATACTACTTAATCGCTTTTTTCCTTGCTCTGGTCGTTGTTTGGTGGCTGACTCCCATCATTAAGCACCTGGGTCTCAAAGCGGGCTATGTAGATAAACCCAATGAACGCAAAATGCACCAACGCCCTATGGTGCGGCTGGGGGGCGTAGCTATTTTCGCCGGTAGTTTGGTGGCTCTATTAACGGTTTGGGGTTTAGGCGGCTTTGGCTTACTGCCGACGCCGAAGGAATGGGAAGTCTGGGGAGTGGCGCTAGGAGGGGTCGCCTTCTTTAGCATCGGTTTAATCGACGATTTACTGAACCTCAGCGCCCTCTCCCGCCTGATCGCCCAGATTGGCGTAGCGGCGCTGGTCTGGAGCATGGGGGTGCGGATTGAGTTTTTGACTCTGCCCTTTTTCGATCTGATTCACCTCCATTGGCTCAGCTTGCCTATTACCATCCTCTGGTTAGTGGGGATGGCCAACGCCATTAACTGGATCGACGGCCTGGACGGTTTAGCCGCGGGCGTCTGCGGTATTTCTGCGGTGGTGCTCTTCGTCCTCTCCCTCTTCATGGAACAATCGGCGGCGGCGCTCATTGCGGCGGCGCTGGCGGGCGGCTCCCTAGGCTTTTTGCGCTACAACTTCAACCCGGCCCAAATTTTTATGGGAGACGGCGGCGCTTACTTTATGGGTTTTACCCTAGCGGGGGTGGCCATCATCGGTTTAGTTAAGGTAGCCGCGGTGACTACGGTGGCGGTGACGGCTGTGCTTTTGCCCTACCTCGTCCTAGCGGTGCCGATTTTGGATATGTCCGTGGTGATCATCTCCCGTATCCTCAAGGGCAAGTCTCCCTTCGCGGCGGATAAGGGGCACCTCCACCACCGTCTCATTAAAGCGGGCATCTCCCACCGGTTAACAGTCCTTTTCATCTACGCCCTCACCCTCTGGGCGGGCAGTCTGGCCCTTGGTTTTTCCAATATCCCCAGCGGTTGGGGCTTCGCCATCGGCGCCACCCTGTTGCTGATTTACCTCAGTTGGCAGGTCTGGTGCAATAGTCGCAAGGTCGAGGAGTAAAACTCTGCGTTAGGAAAACCAAACAAAATGTTAAGGAAAAATAAAGTTTACTAACTAAATTCGCTACACTAAGGAGAAACTACCTTCCCGTCTAGGGAGGAAATCCCTAAAAATACCTAGAATTCCTCCGGGATTTTTTCGCTAGGCTAAGAGGTAAGGTAAACCAGACGAATGCGCCCACTTGCCTGTCTTCATCATTACTCTCTGCGAGGCTTTTAGTCATGTCATCCTTTGCTTTTCCCCTTTTCCTCCAATCGAGCGGCGCCCTCTTCGGCTTCTTTTTGCTAATTATCCTCTTGGCTTAGGGATTTGCCGGTCATGGCGCTATCTTCCGAGCAACTGCAAAACTTCCACGTTAGCTTTCTCTTCGCTCCCAGCCCCGACCCACCGCCCCACCTCCATCAGACCCTCAATCGCCAGTGGCACAAGGCGGAAAAGATTCTCCTCCAGATCGCCGAGCGTTGCCAGCATTGGAATCCCCAGGGATTTTCCGTCTATGTGGCGGGAGTCCCCCCCTATCGGTACTCGAATTTAACCCCGTCCCAACTAACGCAAATTTTTGAGCAAGGTTACGCTCCACCTCGCCTCGATCTACTGGCGGCGCTGGAGACAGTTCTACAGGACTTTTTTAATCGGCGAGATCATCCCCACAACACCTATCGGGGCGAAATTATCTTGGTGATTTTGGATCAGGAACCCAAACATCGGCAGAAACTGATCCGGCGCTTGGTGGATTCTTCCCACCGTCTCCACCACGAACACGAATTGGGAGTTTTGTTCGCCCAAATTGGGGAGGATATTTTAACCAAAGGGTTTCTCCACGCCCTAGACAACGACCTACATCGCGCTGGCGCTCGTCACGATATTGTGGATGCCCGGCAGTTATTAGATCTACAACCGGACTCTATTGATCAGTTTTTACTGAACGCCCTTGTGGATTAAATGATTGAGCCTTGAGGATTTAACGCCGGTCTTCCCCAAAAGCCAAACAGCGCCGCCTATTGCTAGACAGCGCCGTTGGTTAGAGTATTAAGTTGTTAGTTCCAGAAACAGGAATTAACCATGAATCGCAGGGGCGGTCAGAGCCACGGGGGCTTGTTCGCCAGCGGCGAGGTCGAGGGGGAAGTTGTGAGCGTTGCGCTCGTGCATCACTTCAAAACCGATGTTGGCGCGGTTAAGAACGTCAGCCCAAGTGCTGATCACCCGACCTTGGGAGTCAAGGATAGATTGGTTGAAGTTAAAACCGTTGAGGTTGAAGGCCATGGTGCTAACGCCCATCGCAGTGAACCAGATGCCAATCACAGGCCAAGCACCCAAGAAGAAGTGCAGGGAGCGGCTGTTGTTGAAGGAGGCATATTGGAAGATCAGACGACCAAAGTAGCCGTGGGCGGCGACGATGTTGTAGGTTTCTTCTTCTTGACCAAATTTGTAGCCGTAGTTCTGGGATTCAACTTCGGTGGTTTCCCGCACGAGGGAAGAAGTCACCAAGGAACCGTGCATGGCAGAGAACAGAGAACCGCCGAAGACACCAGCCACACCGAGCATGTGGAAGGGGTGCATCAGGATGTTGTGCTCAGCTTGGAACACGATCATGAAGTTGAAGGTGCCGGAGATACCTAAGGGCATCCCGTCGGAGAAGGAGCCTTGACCGATGGGGTAGATCAGGAAGACGGCGGTAGCGGCGGAAACGGGGGCAGAGTAGGCCACGCAGATCCAAGGACGCATACCGAGGCGGTAGGAAAGTTCCCACTGACGACCCATGTAGCAGAAAACGCCAATGAGGAAGTGGAAAACCACCAACTGGTAGGGACCGCCGTTGTAGAGCCACTCGTCGAGAGAGGCGGCTTCCCAAATGGGGTAGAAGTGCAGGCCGATGGCGTTGGAAGAAGGAACAACAGCACCGGAGATGATGTTGTTTCCGTAGAGGAGAGAACCAGCAACAGGCTCGCGAATCCCGTCGATATCCACAGGGGGAGCGGCGATGAAGGCGATAATGAAGCAGGTGGTGGCAGTTAAGAGGGTGGGGATCATCAGAGTCCCGAACCAGCCCACATAAATGCGGTTGTTAGTGCTGGTTACCCACTGACAGAACTGCTCCCAAACGGAAGCGCTTTCGCGCTGTTGGAGAGTGGTGGTCATGGTTTTATGATTCCTGTTATGAAGTTGTCAAGGTGCGTTGGCTTTGACACTTCTTATCTTACGGTTATCCCCCAGATTTGTAAAGGTTTGTAACGCCTTTTTAACAAAAGTCTTTCTGATGGGAGTAATAAGTGGGGGTTATCTTATCGGAGGGTATGTTGCTGTCTTAGGCGGACATTTTCTGCGTTTCCCTTGCTTGGGCGAAGTAGAGACCGCCAACAATGAGCCAAAAGAGTCCATAGGCAACGACTTGCCCAAAGTAAAGGGTCTGGCGGTAGCCCAACAGCGCCTTGAGGATAATCCCCGGAAATTTGCTATCCGGTAAAAAGTTGGCGCCGTCCCAGACCAGCGGGCCGAGCAAACAGGAGTCTCGCGGCGTCCAACACCAGGAACGGTAGGCGGGAATCAGAGCGGCGAGGGTTTCGACGGCGCCGTTAAGGTTCTTGAGCGTCCCAATCAGCAAACCGCCGATGACCAGTAAGAGCAAAACGCCGAGGACTTGGAAAAAGCGCCGGAGATTAATTTTCAGTCCCACATTAAATAGAAGATAACCCAGGAGGGCGGCGCCCATGACCCCCGCTAGGGCGCCCAGGATGGGGCCCTGCCAGCCGGACTGAACTTGGGCCGCGATAAATAAAACCGTCTCAAATCCTTCTTGAAGCACGGCGATAAAAACCGCCAGCGCCACCAGGCGCCCGGCCTGTTCCCGAGCCAGGGCCTCGGCGATGTCCGCTTCCACTTGGGATTTTAAATTTCGCGCCTGGCGGGTCATCCAGATCAACATCCAACTCAGGAGACCAATGGCGAGGAGTCCGAACAGCGCCGCCAACAGTTGCTTAAGAACGGGTGCATAAGGACTGGGGGAGGTGCTGACCCCTTGCAGAATACCCGCCAGCAAAAAACCGACCATCACGCTAGCAACGACACCCCCAGCTATCCCCTGATAAACCCAGCGGTTGAGACGGGTTTGCCCCGCTTTTTGCAGATAGGCGAAGACAATGCCGATCACCAGCGCCGCTTCAAAGCCTTCTCGGAGGGTGACGAGAAAAACTGGCAAACTACTTGAGAGATCCATACCTGCTTAGGAGAGTAAACTATGATCGCTATTGAGCACGCTCACCTTAGCGCCGGAATAAACCAGCCCCTTCTGGGTGTCTAGGGTAACAATAGAGCCGTCCCGGATGGTTTGGGTCGCTTGTTTAAAGCCCACAATCACCGGCACCCCCAGACGCAGACCAATGACCGCGGCGTGACTGCTGAGACTGGAGTCTTCGGTGATAATCCCCGCGGCCTTGCGCATCATCTCCACGTAGTCGGCGCTGGTGCCTGGCACCACCAGAATTTCCCCGGCGCTAAACTGACTAATATCTTTTGGGCTACTGGCCACCCGAGCCCGACCGCTGACGGCGCCTTGACCGATGCCCACGCCCCGACCCAGAATTGCCTTCACCACTTCTACCTTAATTAAATCCGTCGAACCCGCCACCCCCTGAAGAGTGCCCGCCGTCATCACCACTAAATCCCCGTCCCGGAGATCGGCGCTTTCCTGGGCGACGTTGATGGCCGCTTGAAAGGTTTGGGTAGTGGAGGGCAGATCCAACACTAATAAGGGTTTGACCCCCCAGACCAGTTGCAGTTTTCGGGACACATCCACATGGGGCGTCACCGCGAGGATGGGGGTTTTGGGACGAAATTTAGAGACATTACGGGCCGTGGCGCCGGTTTTGGTGAGGGTCATAATGGCCGCCGCTTTCAGGGTCTGGGCGATATCGCTGACGGCGGCGGAGATGGCGTTGGGCACGGAAGTCTGGCGACTGTTAGCCCGCTGGGAATGAATTTCCTCTTTTTCAATGCGCTCAGCGATGGTGGCCATCATGGCTACCGCTTCCACTGGAAATTTACCGATGGCGGTTTCGTTGGAGAGCATGACGGCGTCGGTGCCGTCGAGAATGGCGTTGGCCACGTCCGAAACCTCCGCCCGGGTGGGGCGGGGATTACTGACCATGCTGTCCAACATTTGGGTGGCGGTAATCACCGGAATCCCCAACTGGTTCGCCGTGGCGATCAGTTTTTTTTGCAAAATCGGCACGTCTTCGGCGGGCAACTCCACCCCCAAATCCCCCCGAGCCACCATCACCCCGTCGCATTTTTCCAACACCGCCTGCATATCGGTGATGGCTTCGTGTTTTTCGATTTTGGCGATCACGGGCACGTTTTTGCCCGCGGCGGCGATGAGGCTCTTAATTTCGTCAATATCTTCCGGGTTGCGGACAAAGCTAAGCGCCACCCAATCCACCCCCTGATCCAGCCCAAACATCAAATCTTCCCGGTCTTTTTCCGTCAGCGCCTTGACGGAGAGATAGACCCCCGGAAAGTTAACGCCTTTGTTGCTGGAGAGGGTTCCCCCCACCACCACCCGACAGTGGAGATCCCGGTTTTCTAAATCCACTTTTTCCACTCGCATTTCCAACTTGCCGTCGTCCAAGAGAATACGAGCGCCGTTGGGCACTTCTTCCGCTAATTGAGCGTAGCTGATGGAGCTAATGGTTTGATTGCATTCCACCTTGCGGCTGGTGAGGATATAGGGGTCGCCGGACTGAAGCGCGATGGACTGAGTCTCGTTTAAGAATTTCCCCACCCGAATTTTCGGCCCCTGCAAGTCCTGTAAAATGCCCACCGGTTGATTCAGCTCAAAGGCCGTCTGACGAATCAAGCGAATACTATTGTGGTGGTCTTCGTGGGTGCCGTGGGAAAAGTTGAGCCGAAAGGTCGTCGCCCCGGCCTGGATGAGTTTTCTGAGGACTTCCTTTTTATTGCTGGCGGGGCCGATTGTGGCCACAATTTTCGTGCAACGGGGCAAGGGGGAAGAACTCATGGCGCGTCGGCAAAGGAAGGGCAAGAGGTAATCATACTAGGGCGAGTTGGCGCCTGACTAGACTAGCTTCCAAATATTCAGCAACGTAAGGTTTGGGTCGCAATACCCAGCCCTGCCTAGGTTAAAGGTCGCACAACTGGCCCAAGCCTTTACAATAGGGGCTTAAACTTGTTTCCTCCTTCCCCCTTCGTTATGGACACCAAAGCATTTAAACGCTCTCTGCAAAAATCTGAAACCTACCACCGCAAGGGTTTCGGTCACGGCGCCGAGGTGATGGGGGCGATGAATAGCGAGTATCAGAGCCAACTGATTCAGGAAATCCGCCAGAATGACTACCGTCTGGAGCGGGGGGCGGTGACCTTAAAATTAGCCGAAGCCTTTGGCTTTTGCTGGGGCGTGGAGCGGGCGGTGGCCATGGCCTACGAAACCCGGCAACATTTCCCCAAAGAGCGCCTCTGGATTACCAACGAGATTATCCACAATCCTTCGGTGAACCAGCGCCTGCGGGAAATGGCGGTGAATTTCATCGAGGTGCGGGAAGGGATTAAGGATTTTAGCCAGGTGGAGCGGGGGGACGTGGTCATTTTGCCCGCCTTCGGCGCTAGCGTCATGGAGATGCAACTTCTAAACGATAAGGGGTGCACCATTGTGGACACCACCTGCCCCTGGGTCTCCAAGGTCTGGAACTCCGTAGAAAAGCACAAAAAGAAGGACTACACCTCCATCATCCACGGCAAATACAACCACGAGGAAACTATCGCCACCAGTTCCTTCGCCGGGACTTATTTGATTGTTTTGAACCTCACTCAGGCTCAGGAAGTGTGCGACTACATTTTGAACGGCGGCGATAAAGAGACTTTTCTCTCCCAATTTAAAAACGCCCATTCCGAGGGCTTTGACCCCGACCGGGATTTAATCCGTTTGGGCGTCGCCAACCAGACCACCATGCTCAAGACCGAAACGGAAGCGATCGGTAAGCTCTTTGAGAAAACTCTCCTGCGGAAATACGGCCCGACGGCACTGAACGAGCACTTTATGAGCTTTAACACCATCTGCGACGCTACCCAGGAGCGCCAGGATGCCATGTTTAAACTGGTGGAGGAACCTCTGGACTTAATGGTGGTCATCGGCGGCTACAATTCCTCCAACACCACCCATTTGCAGGAAATCGCCATCGAACGAGCCATTCCCTCCTACCACATCGACAGCGCCGAACGCATTGGCCCCGGCAACCGAGTGGAGCACAAACCCCTGGGTAAAACCTTAGAAGTAACGGAACCCTGGCTCCCGGAGGGTCGGATTATCGTCGGCGTCACCTCCGGCGCTTCGACACCGGATAAGGTGGTGGAGGAAGTGATGGCCCGGATTATCGCTCTGAAGGGGTAAAGTGCCGGTATAAACTTAAAATAGGGGCGCTGAATCGGGAGCCCTATGGTCGAACTGAAAGACAGCAAGTTCTTTTTCTCACTTACCTTTCCCAAAAATCCTCTAAGCTTCCGCTTTTCCTTTAGTCGGTTGGGGAATCAGGGTCGGGTCGCCAGTCTGCCAGTTAGCGGGACAGACTTCATTGTCATGGGACTGGACGTGCTGAATTGCGCCGAGGGTGCGGAGGGTTTCGTCCACGCTCCGGCCAAAGGAGAGATTATTAATGGTGCTGTGTTGAATAAACCCATCTTTATCAATGATAAATAAACCCCGCAGGGCCACTCCCGCGTCGGGGTCTAAGACTTGATAAGCCCGGCTAATCTCTTTTTTCAGGTCGGAAACCAGAGGATAGTTAATATCGCCAATGCCCCCCAGACGGCGCTCGGTTTGAATCCAAGCCAGATGGGAAAATTCGCTATCCACCGACACCCCCAGGAGTTCTGTGTTTAAGTCTTTAAACGCTTGGTAGCGGTTGCTAAAGGCGATAATCTCCGTGGGACAGACAAAGGTAAAATCCAAGGGGTAGAAAAAAAGCACCACATACTTGCCCCGGTAATCCGAGAGTTTGAGGGTGACAAATGTCTGATCAACGACGGCGGTGGCGGTAAAGTCGGGGGCGGGTTGTCCCACCTGGGGATAGTCGGTCATGGTGGTTATTCCTCTGGGGTTCAAACAAACCGTTTAAAGGACACTGATAAAAAAGACTAATAACCTCAATTTTAACCTCACCTTATAATAAAAATTCATTTCTCCTCCCTTGACTTCATGCTCAGATTGATCACCGACTTTGACGGCCCGATTATGGACGTCTCTGAACGCTACTATCGGGTCTATCTCTACTGTCTAGACCAGGTTAAAGCCGCCGATCAGCCTGTGAAGACCCTTGACAAGGGGGAATTTTGGCGCCTGAAACGGGCCCGGGTGCCGGAACGGGATATCGGTCTGAAATCGGGCTTGGACGACCGCCAATCGCAAGAATTTGCCCAACTGCGCCGGGACACCGTTCATACTCTGCCCTATCTGCCCTACGACCAGCCCTGGCCGACGGCGCTGGCGACTCTAGAACGGATTCAGGGCTTAGGCATTGAGCTGGTGGTGATGACTATGCGCCGGGTCTGTGAACTGGAGGAGGCGCTGGAGCGGGTCAATTTGGGGAGCGTTTTTCCGCCCGAGCGCCGTTATTGTTTAGCCGACGATTACGTCAAAACTACGGATATTGAAGACAAGCCCCGCCTCATGGCCCAGGCCGTGGCCCAACTGCCCCCGGCGCCGTCTGTGTGGATGGTGGGGGACACAGAGGCGGATATCGCCGCGGCTCAGAGTCAGAATATTCCTGTGGTGGCGGTGCTCTCCGGGATTCGGGATCGTCAACAATTGGCCCAATACGAACCTAATTTCATCGCCGAGGATTTAACCGCGGCGCTGGACTGGATTTTGCCCCAGGTGACGACGGCTCTTTAGAAGTGAACCGCCATCATCTCCTCGGCTGTGTTGGCCACCTGTTCCGCATCGTCCCGGCTGAGAACCGACAGCGCCGTTAGCCCTTCCGGGGTGGGCAGTTGTCCGAGGGTTAACGCTAAACGGTAGCGCACCTGCCAGTCTTCGTCTTCCACTAGGGGCAAGAGAAGGGGCACAATACTGGCGTCGCCTAAATCCCCCAGGGCACCGATGGCCGCGCTACGGATTAAGCTCTGGGGGGAAGACAGCGCCCGAGTCAGCAACGCCATTCCCCTAGGGTCGCCCATTTCTCCCAAGGTGGCCACGATACTCATTTGTAAGAGCCAGTCCTGGGTGTTGTTATAGGCCTGTTCGAGGTCGGGGTAAGCTTCCGTGAGTTTGAGACCGCCGATGGCGTCCGCCGCCGCCGATTGCACGTCGATTTCCGAGTCGTTAAACAGGCGCTCCCGCAGAAGTTCGAGGCTTTCCTGGGGGTTGACGGCGCCGATGGGGTCGAGTTGACTGACGGCGGCGTAGCGGATGCGGGGATTGGGGTCGTTGAGGAGGGGTTTGAGG
>JBKCES010000373.1:0-16815 GCA_046304295.1 Cyanobacteriota bacterium
GGACAACGCCAACGTCCACCGCGGCGCCCATAGCTTAAGCGTGCGAGCCACGGAAGCCTACGAAGGCGCCAGAGATAAGATCGCTAGATTTATCAACGCCCGCTCCCGCCAAGAAATTATCTATACCCGCAACGCCACGGAAGCCATTAACCTCGTGGCCTACAGTTGGGGGTTAAATACCCTCAAGCCGGGGGATGAAATCATTACCACCGTCATGGAGCACCATAGCAACCTAGTGCCCTGGCAGATGATCGCCGCTAAAACCGGCGCCGTGATTAAATTCGTGGAACTGGACGAGGCGGAAAGTTTTAACCTCGCCCAATTTAAAACTCTCCTGAACGAAAAAACTAAGTTAGTTGCCGTCGTTCATATCTCCAACACCCTGGGTTGTGTTAACCCCGTTGGAGAAATCTGCCAGTTAGCCCATCAAGTCGGCGCCAAGGTCTTAATCGACGCCTGCCAAAGCGCCCCCCATTACCCCCTCGACGTTCAAGCTATGGATTGCGACTGGCTGGCGGCTAGCGGTCATAAAATGTGCGCCCCCACCGGCATTGGCTTCCTCTACGGGAAAGAAGACGTTTTAGATTCCATGCCCCCCTTTTTTGGCGGCGGCGAAATGATTAGCGACGTGTTTCTCGATCACTTTACCTGCGGCGAACTGCCCCACAAATTTGAAGCGGGAACCCCGGCCATCGCCGAAGCCATCGCCCTCGGCGCCGCGGTGGACTATTTAAGCGCCATTGGCATGGAGCGTATCCACGGCTACGAGCAGGAATTAACCCACTATTTATGGGACAAATTAGCGACCCTGCCCCAGATTCGGGTCTATGGCCCCCAATCCCCTCAACGGGCGGCGCTGGCGGCCTTTAACGTTCCCAACGCCCATGCCAGCGATTTAGCGGCACTGTTGGATCAGGACGGCGTGGCCATTCGCTCTGGGCACCACTGCACCCAACCCCTCCACCGTTTATTCGGCGCTTCGGGGAGCGCTCGGGCTAGTTTGTCTTTTTATAACACCCCGGCGGAAATTGACCGTTTCCTCGACTGTCTGCAATCGGCCATCGCCTTTTTTAGTTAGCATTGGCGCAAGCGGTGATGAAAAAAATCCTCTACATCGACCTAGATAACGTGCTGGTGGACTTTCCCTCCGCTTTTTCTTGTCTTCCCCCCGAACTTTTGAGAGAGTACGAGGGACGACTGGACGAAATCCCCGGTATTTTTAGCCGGATGAAACCTCTGGACGGCGCTCTCTTCGCCTTCGAGCGCCTAACCCGCCATTTCGACGTCTATATCCTCTCCACCGCGCCCTGGGGCAATCCCTCCGCCTGGTCGGATAAATTACTCTGGGTCAAAACCTATTTGGGGGACCTCGCCCACAAACGCCTGATTCTCAGTCACCATAAACACCTCAATCAAGGGCATTTCCTGATCGACGACCGCCGCCAAAACGGCGCTGGTCAATTTGGCGGGGAGCTATTGCTCTTTGGCTCAGAGAGCTTTCCCGACTGGGGCGCCGTTCTCGCCTACCTAGAGGACAGGGCCTAACGGCGCCGCTCTCCCGTTCTTCTGCTCCTGAGATTGCGCCCGGGAAGGGGACCAAACCACAGGATATACAAGATTATCGGTCAAATCAATTATGTATTCCTGGCTCAAGCACCAGGACTTCTACGTAATCTTACGGGGACGACCCAATTCGCTCCAATTTGGGTCAAAGCCAGCAGGGGTAAGGGTTTGGGGCAGATCTTTAGAAAAGGTTAAATTTCCGTATTTCCCCTTGCCATCCCCCAAAAGTGGATTAAAATGAAGAAAAGTTTACAAAATTTAACAATCCCCTTAACAAAATGCTGGTTCCCATTCTCCTCTTTGATGTTGCGCTGGTGGCTTGGTCACTCCACCTGATGCAACAGGCTGTGGAACAACAGGAATTTTCCCTGATGTTGGCGGGAACCTTAGTGGCCTCGGCCGCCGCCGCGATGATTGTGGTCTATTTCCTGATGGGCCATTGCCTCTCCTCCCTCGCTCAGTTTCCCTACTAATCTCTCTCTCTGGTGGAGAACCCTAGTATTTGTCCCCCTTTACCGATGCCCTGACCGCCTCTAGCTAAGGGCCTCGGCGCTTTCAATAACCCTCCCGGTTTGGGGGGGTTTGTCCTTTATAATGGAGCGTTCTAGGCTTTTTTCCTCGCCCTCAAGCTGACCTTATCCATGGATTTACCCGAGTTTTTGCATCTTTGCGCGGGAAAGTGGTTTTCCCAACGCACCCGCTACGCCTTTGGTCCCCAGACGGCGGAGAGTCATAAATCTGAGATTGTGGCGGAGATTTCTTCAGAGTTAGAGCCAAACCTCAGCGCCGCTCTAGCCGCGGAAGGCTATAGCCCTCCGCGGGATTTACTGATCCTCAAGCTGAGTTGGGAGACAACGGGAGATTGGGGCAAGCCGAAAAAAACGGGCGCGGTTTACTCGGTCTTTATGCCGGACTCTCCCAGCGCCGGGCGGTTGTGGCGAGCGCCGTTGCCGGGGCAGGAAACGGGCTTTAGCGGCGCTTATGAGCTGGGGGAAGACGAAGGCTTGGCCTATACCTTGGAAAGCGGGGGCGTTAAAACCGAAGAGCGTCTCTGGTTCGCTAGTCCCAATCTCCGTCTCCGCACCTGTCTGATTCATCAGGGAGCCGGGGTCACCCACAGCGCCTTTTACTCAGAAATCCGTAAACTGCCCCCTCAACCCGTCGGTTAGTTTGATCCCTCCTAGCCCCCCTTGGAATGTCAGAATCTCCCCTAACCCCCCTTGGAAAGGGGGGGAACCGGCTTTCAAAGTCCCCCTTACAAAGGGGGATTTAGGGGGATAGAGAGAGCTAAGGATTTTCTAAACATCCGCTTAGGTCTTTATGCAACTTCCCCTGGGTTCTCGTTGGAATCTTTCCCGCTGGGCTATTGCCCATCCCCGGCTGACGGTGGGGCTGTGGCTGGGCGTAGCGCTGGCTGGCTTGTTGGCACTCAGTTCCTTGAAATACGGTCTTTTCCCGGAGGTGAGTTTTCCGGTGGTCATCGTTCAAGCCCAGGACGAGACCGCCACGGCAGAGGCAACGGAGCGATTATTGACGATTCCCCTGGAAGCGCCGTTATTGAAGTTGGAAAACGCGACCCTTTACGCCTCCAGTTATCCGGGACAGGCCGTGATTAGCGCCGCCTTTAGCGCCGGAGGATCGTTAACGGAAGCGACGGAGCGGGTCAAAACGGTGCTGGCGGGTCAAACGGTCGTCCCGGCAGACGCCCTCAAGATTATTCCCCTAGATTTAAACGAGTCCGTGGCCGCCACCTATGCGCTAGGTAGTCAGGACTTAGACCTAGAGGCGTTAGCTCAATGGGCCCGACGGTCTTTAATCCCCTCCTTGGAAACCCTCCCCGGCGTTTTAACCGTGAATCTTTTGGGAGACGGCGCTTTTCGCCCCCCCGATTCAGGAACGGCGCCGGCGTTAAATACCCCCACCTTGGCTCGTTTTCAAGGAAAAGACATCCTTGGAATTCAGGTGGTGAAGGCGGCGACGGCCAATACTTTAGAAGTGGCCGGGGCAACGGCCCAGCGAATAGAAACCCTACAAAAAGAAAATCCTCAAATCACCCTGACCTTGGCGGAGAGTCAAGCGCCCTATATCCGGGAAGCGGTGACGGCTACTTTAGAAGCCCTAGGCGGCGCCGTTATTCTTGCGATTCTGGTCATTTATCCCTTTTTATGGAGTTGGCGGGCCACCCTAATCAGCGCCTTGGCCATTCCTCTCTCCCTGTTGGGAACCTTTATTGTCATGGCTCTATTGGGTTTTAACCTCGAAACCCTGACCCTCCTGGCCCTGGCGTTGGTGATTGGCATCGTGGTGGACGACGCCATTGTGGACGTGGAAAATATCGCCCGTCATTTAGAAGCGGGGGAAGACCCGAAAACGGCGGCGCTGAGGGCTACCGAAGAAATTGGCGTCGCCGTGACGGCCACTACGTTAACGATTGTGGTGGTCTTTTTACCCATCGCTCTGTTGGGGAGCACTCTGGGACAATTTTTTCGCCCCTTCGCCATTACTGTTTCCGCGGCGGTGATCTTTTCCCTGCTGGTGGCCCGAACTCTTTCCCCGGTCTTAGCGGTCTGGTGGTTGCGGCCCCGCCCGGCGCCGGTGGCCGAGTCTCCCTGGCTCAGGGCGTTAACGGCGGGTTACCTCCGGGTTTTAGGCGGGTCTCTCCGGCACCCCCGAACGGTTCTGGCCCTGGCGGTTTTAAGTCTAGCGGCGGGGTTGGCGCTGATTCCCCTCATTCCCCAGGGCTTTGTCCCGAGCCTCGACCGGGGGGAGTTTAACGTCGTTTTTCGTTCCGACGCGCCCCGCTTGACCCTCGGCGCCGTTTCTCCCTCCCCTGAAACCGCAACAGCCACCGGTGGAGCCTTCGCCTGGGTCGAGGAACTGGCGGCCAATCCCCAGGCGGCGTTGCTACGGCGGGGGCGCCGGGTGGCCCAAAAACTAGAGCCGGTTATTGCGGCCAATGCCGGGGTGGCGGAGCAATTTACCCTCATCGGCACCCAGGGCGATCCCCTCCGGGGACGAATCTACGTCAAACTCAAGGGCGACCGCACCGAAACCACCGCCCAGGTTCAAAGGCAAATTCGGGAGAGTTTACCAGTTCTGCCCAGGGTGAGTCAACGGGTGGAGGATATTCCCTTTGTCCAAACCGGGGATGATAGTCCCCTGAAATTGGCGCTGGTGGGGGAGAATTTAGACCTACTCAGGGACAGCGCCGAGAAACTAAAGACCCAGGTGGAGACCCTACCGGGTTTAATCCAAGTCCAACTCTCGGGCCATCAGGGGGAACAAATTGAGCGTTACCAAGGACGACGGGCGGTTTACCTGAGCGCCAATCTTGCGCCGGAGGCGGCGCTGGGAGATCTGACCCAGAGGGTGAAGGCTTTAGCCACCAACGGTGGTTTACCGGCGGGCGTTGAACTGGAACTGCAAGGAGAATCGGCCCGGGTCGGCTTAATCTTTGGGGAATTCGCCGCGGCGCTTCTGCTTTCCCTGGGGGGGATGTTAGCTATTTTTATCGCCGTCTTTCGCCGTCCCCTAGAACCGGTGGTCATCGCCCTGTCCTTGCCCCTTTCCATCGTCGGCGCTCTGTTAGGGCTGTGGCTCACCCAGAGCGACTTTGGCATGATTTCCCTGATTGGTTTAATTTTTCTCCTTGGACTCCTGGATAAAAACGCCGTTCTTCTCCTAGAGTACGTTAATCAACTACGGGCCCGGGGGTTAGACCGGAAAACGGCGCTGATGGAAACGGGTCGGGTTCGTCTCCGACCCATTTTGATGACCACGGCTTCGACGATTTTAGGCATGTTGCCCCTGGCCATGGGTCTCGGCGCCGGCGCTGAATTGCGGCAACCCATGGCCGTGGCCATTATCGGCGGTTTATTCACTTCCTCCCTGCTGAGTTTAATCGCGATTCCAGTTCTGTACCAAGTCTTAGATCGTCGGAACGACTCGCCAAAGCGTTTAAAATAACGCCATCCTTCATTGCCAACGCCAGATTATGGGACTTGTCCTACCGCGACATCTCGCGTTTCTCGCCCGTCCCGGGGGCGCCGTGGATCTGGGTCGGGGGTTGCGGACTTTTTTGGCCATGGCTCTGCCCTACGGCGCCGGTTTAGCTTGGGGCGCGCCGAGTTGGGGGCTGAGCGCCGGTTTTTTTGCCCAAATCATCCTGCTGGCGGATGTGGGGGGCTTGTATTGGATGCGGGGGGTCACGCTCCTGGGCGCCTGGGCCGCGGCGGCGCTAGCGCTTGGGGTCGCCGCTCTGGTTCAGGATCACTTCTGGTTGAATTTGGGGAGCGTCGGTTTCGGCCTCTTCGGCGCCGGTTATCTGACGGTCTACGGGGAAGCTGGCGCCATGGTGGGTCTGGTGTTGGGATTTTCTCTGTTGTTAGGTTTAGCGGGGGAAACTGGCGGACTCCAGACCCTGTTCGCCATCCTGACGGGGGGAGCCTGGGCTGTACTGCTGGCGCTCTTGATTTGGCCCTTTCTGCCCAATCAACCCCTACGGCGAGCGGTGGCCCAGACCTTTCAAAGCTTGAGCCGTTACCTGGGAACCCTGGCCCAAAGCGATTTAAACCAGGAGCCGCCCCAGATGGAAATTCCCCTCGCTCAACTGCGGCAGGATTTACTGGACGCTCGGCGCCTAGTGGCCCTGACCCGCCGGGGCGGTTGGGGCCAGAGCCAGTTGCGGGAATTGCTGATTGTCCTGATTGAAGATATCGAGCGGTTACTGAAAACTTTTCTACTTCTACAAGAAATTCTCCATTTCCACGATTTACCCCAACTGCAAACGGCGGAAATTTTAATGGCCGACTTGCTAGAGTCCTTGGCGGCGCTGGCGGCGGATCTGGCCCAGATGACCCTCGGCAAAAACCTGAATCCCGATTTGGGCAAAGCTCAACGTCTGATGCAGGCGCTGGAGCAACAGGAAAACCTCCAGCGCCGAGCTCCCGCCGATACTCTTCAGGATTACAACAGTTGTGTCACTATCGGTCAGTTGACCCTCGCGCTGACGACGCTCCAAAGCCAACTACGACAGACTCTAGCCACGGCGGGACTCTTAGCGACTCCCCATCGTTTTACCGGCGCCGGCGCCGTCGCGGCTCCCCTAGAACCGCCTTCCCCTTGGTGGGAACCCTTAACCGCCAACTTTAGGCTCGCCTCCCCCTTGTTTCGTCACGGTCTGCGCTTGGGGCTGGGGGGGGTAGCGGGAAGCTGGATCTCCCAAATCTTCGCTATCCCCTTTGGTTACTGGATTGGTTTAACCCTCCTTTTTGTCCTCAAGCCAGACTTTAGCCTCACCTTCCAGCGCCTCTGTAATCGTCTGTTGGGAACTCTCCTAGGCGCGGCGGCGGTTTCTTGGGTGCTGGCCACGGTGGCCGATCCCCTAGTCTTAACCCTCCTGGGTATTTTCTCCATCTCCGTCGCCCTGGCGCTCCTGCGTTTTCACTACAGCCTGGCGGTCTTTTTTATCACCGCCTTCGCCCTGATTGTTCAGGAAATCGCTCCCCATCCCCTGGCGGATCAGGCGCTGGGCGCCAGAATCCTCTGCACCCTCATCGGCGCCGGCCTCGCCTTTCTCCTCAGTTTTGGCTTTCTCCGACCCCCGGAAGACCTACGCTTTGCTCAGGCGGCCCAGACGGCGCTGGCGGCGGTTCGCGACTATTTTCAACTCCTAGCCCCCAGTTTAAGCGCTCAGAAACCCTTGCCCCTAGAGGCCTTGGAGCAAGCCCGCACCCAGTCCCGTTTAGCCTCAACGGCTATGCAGGCCGCCCTCGACCGTCTCCTCAACGACCCCAGTGCCTCCCTAGAAACCCAGGAACCCGCCATCACTATCGCTAATTACATTCCCCGACTAGGGCGGGGCTTAACGGTTCTCGTCAGTCACCTGGAACACAGCACCGGCGCTCCGCCCCCGACGCCTCTGATTAAGTTTCAAGAACAAACCCGTCAGGCCCTAGACCAGTTAAGCGCCGCCCTCCAAACCCAGACCCCGCCGGCGCCCCTCAAGGATTTAGAAACGGCGCTGGCGGAACTACAAACCTACCATCAGAGCCAACAGCGCCGGCGCTTGGAGGAACTGAGTCAAAAACAGGAGGAAACCGCAACCCAGATTTATTTGAAAAGTTACAATCTAGTCATCGCTGAGTGTCAACAAATTTACCAAAGATTAAGCACCCTCCAGGCCGCCATCCGGCGCTTTTGGCAAAACGGCGCTTAGGGAACATTTAATCTTTGAGATTTAATCATCTCACTCAATCAAACTTAAAGCGCCAAGGTTAAGCCCTCCTGGGCCAAGAGCGTATTGGGAAAGTGCCGTTGCGCCTGCTCTAAAATGACGTCTAACCGACTATCGCTATGGGCGGGGTCGTGGTGGAACAGGACTAACTGTTTAACCCCGGCGGCTTTGGCCACTTTGACCGCCTCTTGCCAAGTGCTATGACCCCAGCCGATTTTGCTCTCTTGGGGGTCGTAATATTCTTCATCGGTGTAGGTGCCGTCAATAATTAAGATGTCAACATCCTGAGCTAGGGCTAACACATTCGGATCTAAGCGGTCTAAAAAATGCTCGGTGTCGGTCACAAAGGCCGCGCGGCGATCTCCCCAAGTCACTCGATAACCCAGCGCCTCGCCGGGATGGTTCAGGGGACGATTTTCCACGGTAATCCCTGGCTTGAGGGTTACGGTTTCTCCAATGTCTAAGTCGTAAAATTCTAAATTTCCCTGCATAATTTGCAACGGCACGGGGAAATTGGGATGCAACATTTGGGCGTGGAGGCGTTGCTTAATGCTGGCGCCGTCGGGCGTCGGGGCGCCGTAGATTTTAAAGTGATTGCCGCGGGTAAAGGCCGGCGCGAAGAAGGGAAAACCCTGGATATGATCCCAGTGGGTGTGGGTAAAAAAAAGATGCCCCCGAATCCCTTGGCTAACATAACGTCGCCGCAAGCCCTCCCCCAACAGACGAATGCCGGTGCCCCCGTCAAAAATGAGGCGCTCTCCCCCTACCCGCATTTCCACGCAGGAGGTGTTGCCGCCGTAGCGCACGGTATCGGCGCCGGGACAGGGGATACTGCCCCGTACCCCCCAAAACTGGATCTCGAAGTCCCCCGCCAGGTTGTCCATAGATCCCTGGGTTAAAGGCATGAGAGCGCCGGATCTAACCGGGATCCGAGGGGTTGGGGCGCCAAGGTGGCGATAACTTTGACGCCAAATTCTTCCTCAAAGATCGCTTTTTTATACTCCAAACTCCAGAGTTCTAGGGCGCAGTCGTCTTCTCCTTGGGCCGGGGTCAGGCGGAGATGGAGTTGGCGGTATTCCGGGTCGTATTTGCAGTCCATTTCCTGAACCGCGCCGCATTGGCGCCGGTCGAGGGCCACGGCCAACCGCAGGAGAGCGCTCAGTTGTCGCACCGCCAGGCGGTAGGGTTCCGAGAGTTTAATATAGGCGTCGTGGCGCTTTTTGGGACGACTCCGGCGGTGGTAGCGGGCGATGTTGGCGATCAGTTCCAGTTCGATTTCCCGGTAGCCCAGCAGTTCGGCGTTGCGGATCAGGTAATAGGAATGTTTGTGATGGGAGGAATGGCTGATATAAATGCCGCAATTGTGAAGGATAGCCGCGGCCCAGAGCCATTGGCGCTCTTCGTAGTCCCAGTAATGGAGTTGTCCCTGGAGTTGGTCAAAGAAGCTGAGGGCGAATTGGGCGACCCGTTCCCCGTGACCCAGGTTAACTTGGTACTTATGGGCGATTTTAAGAACGCTCCGCTGGCGAATTTCGCTCTGGAACCGGAGACGGTTGTCAATTAAACCGTGGCTGAGCATCCAATCAACAATGATTCCCTCCCGTAGGGCCCTCTCGCAGATGGTCAGGGTTTCCTGCTCCAGCAGGGTCATGGCTTCTAATAAAATCACGGCGCCGGCGAGGATAATTTCTGCCCGGCGGTCCGATAGTCCTTCTAGAGCAAAACGTTCGGCGTAGCTCATAGCGGAGAGGCGCTTGACCCAATCTCGGATTTCCCGGCGTTGGATCTGGTAACCCTGGAGGGGACTAGGAGCAGAGCGTTGTTTTTGCAATGCGACCAAGGTGGCTAAGGTTTCAATGGTGCCGGAGGTGCCGATCATCTGGAGAATCGGCGCTTCCCCGGCGCGGTAACAGCTTTTCAGCTCCTCAATGGGGCGTTCCAGCATCCCCCGCACATAGGCCCGGAGCATGGCAAATTCCTTGGGGCTGATGGGGTCGGTGGAGATTAAGTCCCGGGTCAAGCGCACAGCGCCGACTTTGGTGCTACTGAGAAAACGGGGTTCCTGACTATCCGCCAGGATTAACTCGGTGGAGCCGCCGCCGATGTCAATCAAGATGCGGGGCTGATGCTGGAAGTCCATGCCGGAGAGGACGCCCAGATAAATGCGGCGGGCCTCTTCCTGCCCGGAGATTAAATCGACCCTCAGACCCACCGCCCGTTCAATTTCCGTCAGAAAATCTTCGCCGTTGCTGGCCTCCCTCGTGGCGCTGGTGGCGACGGCGATGATGTGCTCTACCCCCATGCTCTCCGCTAAATCTCGACACCGCTTCAGCGCCGCCATTGCCCTCTGCATCGCCGCCGGCGCTAGTTGATTAGTTTTGGGGTCTCGTTCCCCCAGACGGACGGTGTCTTTTTCCCGGGCCACAATGGTGAAGGTCGCCAAAAGGGGGTCAATGCGAACAATGACCATGTGGACGGAGTTGGTGCCAATGTCAATGGCCGCCAGCAGACAAGGCTCCGTAATGGAGACAGGAGCGGGGGGATTCATGGGCGAAGGGGAAGGCGCGGGTTTCTCTTAGGGTTAATCTTAAGGTAAATTTCCCCCGCTTTTCTTCCCAAACCGATAGAGTCCCCTTAACCTGCGGGACGGCCCCAGAGTTTGATGGTTTTATCCTGACCGCCGCTGAGGAGAGAGCGCCCGTCGGCGCTGAGCGCCAGGGCCCAGATCCGGCCCTGATGTTCCCGTAACTGGTGAAAGCAGTCCCCCTCCGGTAGGCGCCAGAAGCGAATCGACTCGTCCCAACTGGCGGAAATGAGGGTTTGGCCGTCGGGGCTGAGGCGAAAGTCAATAATTTCTTTGGAGTGACCCCGGAGGATTTTAAAACATTTCCCTGTTTTCAACGCCCACAAAGTCAGGGCCTTTTGTTTGGTACTGGCGGCGATATGCTCTCCGTCCGCAGTCAGCGCCGCCCGGTCAAATTGGTGGGAGGGACGCCCCAGGGTTTGCAAACAGGTTTTTAACCGCAAATCCCAACAACAGAGGGTTCCGTCCCAACTGGCGCTCACAAAATAATCCCCGTCGGCGCTGAAGGCTAGGGCGCTGATTTCTCCTTGCTCCCTCGGCCAGGTTTCTAACAGTTCGCCGCTGGCTAAATCCCAAAGATGAAAATGGGAATGCCAACCAGCGCCGAGCGCCAGATCTCCCTGGGGACGGAGCGCCACCACAGAACCGGCGCCCTCTGGGGTTTCTAAGCGGCGCTGTTGCCCGTTGCCAAGATCCCAAATGAGAGGGGGGCTGTCCCAACTGCTGGCCAGTAAATGGCGGTTATCGGCGCTGATCTGTAGATAGTTAATCCCTAAAATGTCGGTCAGGCTTTGCAGACACTCTCCTTCCGGCAGGCGCCATTGTTTCAGCGCCCCGTCTAGGCTCCAACTCCAAAAGGAACCGCCGTCCGGCGCTATAGCCAGGGCGTAAACCGAGCTATCATGGCCCGTCAGGGTTTGCAGACAGACAAAATCGGCGTAGGCGATGGGAGGAGCGGTGAGAAGAGCCATGGGCGCTAGGGGTAACAAATTCTGTGGGGGCGTTAGGAATCAGAAAAACAAATTTTTCCGTCATCCAGTTTCTTTTGGAGTTTTTCTTTTGCGTTTTGAGTCAGCTTTAACGCAGAAACTAAGTCATCTATATTCTTGAATGGTTTGCTTACTTTTCTATGGTCAAGCAGTTTATCAACTTTTTGGGTTCTGATGCCAGTTCCTTTGAAGGCTTGAATAATCTCCTCTTTTTGTGCGGTGTTAATGTTAGTAGCATGATTAGCTCTTTTTTGAGAATCTGGAGGAGAAACAATTTTATCTCTTTGTATAAAGCCAATATGTTTAAGCTCTAGCTTCCGTCGTAAAAGCGGCGCACAACCTGGGGCAATCATAAACGCTAGGTCTGGCGGCTCTGGCGGCGCTTTTTCTGGATTAAAGTTAACATCTTTGAGCCACCCTTCAAAGGTCTCTAGGTGATCCTTTAAGAGATCGTAGTTCTTTGCTTCACCAAAACACCGGGCGACAGCATGACCGTTGTGAACCAACTCAACATAACAGTCAAAGGCATGTCTTGCCATATGAGTTGTAGTTGTAGCTGAAATTAAACTATATGATTTGTGTGTGAGATATTTTTCCCATTTTTGCCTGCATTGAGCTTCTACTAACTCACGGGCGTTTCCTTCAAACTTCTGTTCAGGTTCTTCATTGAAATATTTTTCATATATTTTAAGAAGTTCCATAGAATATCGTTTACAAAATTGTCTCAAATGCTCGGCAGTACCGGGATAAATTGGAACTTCTTGTATTTCTTGCCATGCTTTGCCAAAATCCTTATACCCTCCAAAGGCCCCTTCGATTATTCCACAGATCTTTTCACTAATTTTCCGGAGCTGTTCATTATTTCCTCCGTCTAAATTAATCACCTGATTATTGATTAAGCTATATATCACAGGATCGTTAAGAATAAAGTGTTTTATATTTGCCGATGTTCCCAAGAAATATATTAAAAGGTTTATTTTAGACTTGAATTTCCGTAACACTTTCTTAACTAAGGATCGGATGACAATAGATGTCTGATGCATTTCATCAGGTACCTTTTCTAGTCCATCAAATTCATCAATTAGATAAACAAAAGTATATTGTGGTTCTACTTTAGAAATTTCGGAAATTACTTGCAAGAAAAAATCCTCAAAAAGATTTGACTTATGAATTAAACTATTTGAAAAGTAATTAATGAAAGTCCTTCTGCAACTTTCATCATCATCTTTAGAGTCAGAGATTGAGATGAGCTGATTAAATTCATCGTTTTTATTTTCCAAATAATCTTTTAATATCTTCTTTGTCTTATCTTTGACCGAAGATTTTTCTGAGTGAAGTAAGCCATAAAAAGTTTCAGCTAGCATATAACAGGGTAGCTGAACGATAAACTTCTGACTTACGCCTATAGATAGGACATCGGTTAGCGGAAATTGGCTAATCACATAAAGATTCTTGTAAGTTGCTTCAGTCTTAATCAGCTCATGGAGGTACTCAATCAGAGATGTTTTACCACTACCCATAAACGCTGACACAATTCTGAAAGTAAAGAATCCATCTTCAAAAGTATATCTCAGGTCATCTTTAAGTAGTTCGATAATTGTGCTTACTGACCTCCCGGATAAACTATTTGCAGTTGACTGAGACTCAGGTAGTTCGTCTGTAGTCACCCCTGGAGGTGTAATAATACGGTCAATAAAAATATCTTCAATTAAAGCTTCTCCCGCTTTAACGCTCACAAGGAAATCTTTAATAAACTTTTTCTTCCCAGTATTTTCCGGCATACTTTTACCCTACCCACTGCATCAATTCGTCGCCTCTTTCCATCACAGCCAGAATTTTACCGGTTGTTTTAAGACGTTCAAAATACTCTCCCAGCTTTTTCTGAGAAATTGAGTTGTCGTTAGCAAACTTTTGACAAAGGTCTTTACTGTAAATAGCGACAACGCCATCAAGCTCTTGTCGTCTTTTTTCTTGAAAATAAAGCTTCTTGAATTTTTTTTCAAATTCCTCAAATGTCATATCGTCTAGAGGCAGAATAAACTCCACTAGAGTATTGAGAATTTTGGGGCCTTTGACAGACTCAAATCGATAATCGGTCGAGGCTAGACCATTGACAAGCGCCCTTACCCCCTCTTCAGTCAAGGAAAAACGCCCGTCCCTCTTTGTTGGTTTACCTGCCGTCGTTTCAATCAATCCTTGCGCTTTTAAGTCAGCGTAGATCGCATCGGCACTTTCCTTCAACTCTTTTGGCTCTTTTGGCAAGTGGTCTTTGACCACGCCCTTAGTGACACTGCCGCCTTCAGCGTAAGCTCTGGCATACAGCAGATAAGTGATTTTCTCTGTAGTGGTGTAGCTCATTCCCTTACCCTAACATTCAACACATTTTGACGATGAGTTCAAGATACCTCCTTGGGTTGCATTTCCCAGCGCCGATTCTTCAAACATAGCGCCGATTCCTCACCCCGACTCAACCGGTAACAAAACTTTATCAAACCGGTAGCCCCGTTTTTTGCCCAGATTTTCCGGCATCCGCCACAGAACCGGCGCCGTCCATGCACCCCGTATATCAGCACAAAAGTTCTGTCGGTCTGACCGGCGCCGTCGGAGTTGAAGTATGGCCAGAAGTGTTCTCCCTAAGCTTACCACGATTGCAATTTTCTGTCACAATCGGCGTAGTAGAATTTATCCTACACGTCGTCTGAGGCAAACTGCTCAACCCCTTGGTTAAAGCGCCGGCTCAACTCTCAGGCTCAAGCTCTCCAGTCTCAATCATTATGGTTAATCAACTTTTTTACGGCGATAATTTAGAAGTCCTCCGGCGCCATATTCGGGACGAGTCGGTAGATTTGTGTTATATCGATCCGCCGTTTAATTCCAAGCGTAACTATAATCAGATTTACAATAATGTGGGCAAGGAGGATCAAGCCCAGGCTCAGGCTTTTGTGGATACCTGGACGTGGGACGACCACGCTAATCAGGGTTTAGCGGAGATTCAGGAAAATTATCAAGGGCGCTTTACCAGCCAAAGTATTGATCTGATTACTGGGTTAACGAAGGTCTTGGGTAGGGGCAGTTTGTTGGCGTATTTGGTGAGTATGACCTTAAGAATTGCCGAAATTCATCGGGTTTTGAAACCAACGGGAAGTTTTTATCTACACTGCGATCCAACAGCTAGTCACTATCTAAAAATTATTTTAGATTCGATTTTTTGCTCTCAAGGCGGAGATTACAAAAATGAAATTGTTTGGAGAAGGCAAACTGCTCATAGTGATGCGAGAAAGAAGTTTTGTGATGTTTGTGACGTTATTTTCTACTATGTTAAATCTTTTAGATCTAAGTTTTATCCTCAATACAGTGATCATGATGAATCTTATGTTCAGAAGTTTTATAGACATGATGCCAATGATGGTAGAGGTCGTTACCGCCTCAGTGATATGACTAGTCCAAATCCACGTCCTAACATGATGTATGAGTGGATGGGCTTCCCCTATCCTGGGAAAGGTTGGCGATATCAAAAAGAAACCATGCAAGAATTACATAATCAGAATAGAATATACTATCCACTTAACTCGGATGGTACATACAACATAAAAAAACGTCCACAACTCAAGCGCTATTTAGATGAACAAGAAGGATCAATCATTACTAATATGTGGACTGATATTCAATCATTAAGCCCACAGGCTTCAGAGCGCCTAGGCTACCCCACGCAAAAACCTGAAGCCTTGCTAGAGCGAATTATTAAAGCAAGTTCCAACGAAGGGGATATTATTTTAGACGCCTATTGTGGTTGCGGAACCACCATTGCCGTGGCGGAACGGTTAAATCGGCCTTGGATTGGTATTGATATTACCTACCAAAGCATCAGCCTGATCCTAAAGCGCCTAGAAGACAGTTTTGGGCCCAAGGTTTTAGACAAAATCCAACTCAACGGCATTCCCAAAGACCTGGAATCCGCCCAAGCTTTAGCGCTTAAACCAGATGATCGCACCCGCAAAGAATTTGAAAAATGGGCCGTCTTAACCTACAGCAATAACCGCGCCGTTATTAACACCAAAAAAGGCGCCGATCAAGGCGTGGACGGTGTCGCCTACTTTCAGGGCGACAAAGACGATCCCGAAAAAATTATCTTCCAAGTCAAATCCGGTAAAGTTAAATCCGGCGACATTCGGGATCTTCAGGGAACCATGACCCTCCAACAGGCCGCCATCGGCATTTTGATCACCCTCCAAAATCCCACCAAAGATATGATCCAAACCGCCAAAACCGCCGGAATTTACCAAAGCCGCTACATGAGCCAGAGCGTTGATAAAATCCAAATCGTCACCGTTCAGGACATCATCGAAAATAAACGGCGCTTGGATATTCGCCTGATTTTTGAAGTCCTTAAATCCGCCGAAAAACAACGGGAAACGACCAGTCAACAAATTAGCCTCGACCTCCTCGACTCAACAGACATTTAGTCATCTGCTCAAAAACCCCAAATATTGACCCGAGTTTTTCTCAAATTACCTCGCCGGGTAATGACTCTTAGCTTCCTCATGATGCTCTGTCTTAAGCGTTCCCCACCCCCAATAAGGCCCGGGCGATACCCAGATAAATGGCCACCCCCAACACATCTACCGCCGTAGTGATAAACGGCGCCGACATCAGCGCCGGGTCGAGGTTCATGCGCTTAAACAAAAAGGGCAAACCGGCGCCGGCCAGGGCGGCCAAGATAGAAATGCAAAATAAACTCAGCCCCACCGTCACCGCCACCAGTCCGTCGCCCTGGAGCAAATAGGCCCAGACCGTGACCACGGCACCCAACATGACCCCCAATAAAATTCCCGCTAACCCTTCCCGGCGGATGATTGAGAAAACCTGCTCGGGACGGATATCCTCCGTATTCAAACCCCGGATCACCACCGTAGAGGACTGAGCGCCCACGTTGCCCCCGGCGTCAATCAACAGAGGAATAAAGGCCGCCAAGGCGATGACCTGGGCCAACACATCCTCCTGGGAATGGATCACCCCGCTGGTCAGGGTATTAGTAATCAGCAAAACAAAGAGCCAAACCACCCGCTTGCGGGCCACCGTCATCAGGCTACTGCTAAAGTAATCATCCCCCTGGGACTGCACCCCCCCCGCCGTGTAAATGTCCTCCGTCGCCTCTTCTTCCAACACATCCAGCACGTCGTCCACCGTGACCATGCCCACTAGGCGCCGTTCCGAATCCACCACGGGAACTGCCAGAAAATCGTAGCGCTGAATCACCCGGGCCACCTCCTCCTGGTCCGCGTTAGTCTGCACTGAAACCACATCCGCAGTCATGATATCCCGGATTAACCGCTCCGGCTCCGCCGCCACTAAATTCCGCAGGGAGAGAGCGCCGGTCAAGCGCCGGGAGTCGTCGGTGACGTAGAGGACGTAAATGGTTTCAATCTGGGTCGCCAGCTCTCGAA
>JBKCES010000374.1:0-7999 GCA_046304295.1 Cyanobacteriota bacterium
ATCAATTTTAACCTCAAAATACTGCCCCGCGGAAAAAGAAAAATTCTTCGCCGCGATTTGCTCATAGCTCACCACAACCGAAAAATCCACCAGCGCCCGCTTCGCGTTAAACGTCTCGATAATCTGATTCTCCTCCGCCTCCGTCAACACCGTCTTTTGGTTCTTGCCCTCCTTCACCTTCTCCCCCAACCCCGACGCGTCGATCAACACCACCTCCCCTGTATTACCCCGATCCATAAACAAAATCGAAACATTCGTGTCCGTCGTCGCAAAAATCTTACTCGGCATCGACACCACCCCCGCCAACATCCGCTCCGCCACCAGGCGCTCGCGAATCCCCCGGTCAATACCCGACTGCGCCGTAATAAACCCCGTCGGCACCACCACCGCCGCCTTAGCCCCAGGCTTCAGAGACGCCATAATATGCTGGAGAAACAACGTATAGATCGCCATCTTCTCCTTCGCCTTCGCTGGCACCTTGGGAATCCCCGCAAAAAACCGCTCCCGATTTTCCGGCACATCCAACGACTGCCGATAATCGCTAAAATCCATCTTAAAAGGCGGATTCGAGACCACAAAATCAAAGCGCCGCAACTTCCCGCCCTGACGGTGATAGGGATTTAAAATCGTGTTCCCCTGGATAATATTGGGGATAGAATGCACTAGATTATTGAGAATCAAATTCAAGCGCAATAGATTAGACGACTTCTGGGAAATATCCTGAGAAAAAATCGAACAACGATCCGCGCCGATCTGATGAGCAATACTCATCAACAACGTCCCCGAACCCGCCGACGGATCATAGACCGTCACATTCCGCGCCGGTTCCTTGACCAGAATTTGCGCCATAATCTTCGCCACCGCGTGGGGCGTGTAATACTCCGCGTAGGCGCCGCCGTTGTCCTTATTGTAATCCTTGATCAAATACTCAAAAATCGCCGCAAAAAAATCATACTTCTCGCTAAAAATCCCCTCGGCGCTGAAGCGGATCAACTGATTCATAATCGCCCGACAAAAATCATCCCGCCGGGACGGATCGGTAATGTACTCGCTCACCCGATCAAAAAGAGGAATTTTCGTATCTCCCTCCGTCTTCACCGCAAAAATCTCATTATTTAAAGCCGCGATATCCCGGAGAGTATCGTCAAACAACTTAGCGAACTCCGGCTCATTCTGACGACTAAACAGCGCCGACAAAAAATGCTCCGGTTTCAGCGCCGCCGTATTGGCCGGCAACTCCATCAACAAAAAATCGTAATCCTCCGGCACCATCGCCCGCAACGCGCCCTCCCAACTCTCCGCCTCCGCTAACCGAGGATTAATCTTCTTAACCTCATAGGCAAACTTATCATTCAAGAACTTATACAAAAACACCTGGGTAATAATGCGAAACTCGTTGCCATCGTTCCCCAGACCATAGTTAGCGCAAATTCCCTTGAGACTATCGATCAATTCCCGGATCTTTTGCTGAAAATCGGCGCTGGTCAGTTGGTTCATGGAATCTAGGCTAAATCAGACAAGGTTAAAACAGAGAATCGATTTTGGAGCAGTTCGGACTTATTAATTAATTTATTTGCCCTCATCCCCCAGCCCCTTCTCCCAGAGCGGGAGAAAGGGAGTCAAAGTCCCTCTCCCTCTTTGGGAGAGGGATTTAGGGTGAGGGTCAATGGTTTAAAGCGTACTATTTGCAAAGGTGAAACGCTCTCGATTGATTTTAGGCGCCGCTCTGGCGCTCCGTCAACTCCTGTAAGTACTCCTGAAACACCAAATTATTAATAAACTGGGTCGAGTCCCGGTCAAGAGCAATCCCCGCCGAGCGAAACTGGGCAATCAAGGCCCGCCGAATTTCCTGCTTCCAGTAACCCGGACTATTATCCATCGAGACATTTTGTAAAACCGCCTCGTCTATTTCCGCCTTCACCGCTTGCAGAACCTCCCAAAGCTCTCGGTCTGTCCGGTAGGCGCCGCCCTGCTCCTGGACGCGCTTGTGGATACGGGTAAACTTGGCGTCGTCGCCGTATTTATCCCGCAGAAGCTTATTTTTGCGGTTGAGTTCCTTCACTCGCTCATAGATAGCGTCCAGGGTGGCGATATTGGCGTTCAGCGCCGTCTGATCCGTTTCGCTTAGTTTTTTTTGCCTAAACAGGCGCTCTAGCTCTTCCTTGAGGGAAATAAATTCTGGGTCTTCCGGGTCGATATTATTAGCCAAAGCCTCCCGCGTCCGCCGTAGGCGCTCCTTGAGCCGATCCGCCAGCACCAACTCTTCCTCCTTCACCTTGACAAACATAAAAATCACCTCCTCCAGGGCCAGATCTAACAGTCCCCGCAAATCCGACTCGTCCTCCGTTTGCTCCTTCAGATTAATTTGCCTCAAGTGAGCCGCCACCAAACCCTGGAGTTGCCCCAACTTGAGGGCGTCTAGCTGGCTTAACTGGGCCGACTCTCCCCCCAGACGGAGAAGATTATAGAGACGCTTGCCGTTCTCCAGCGCCCGATTAAGGCTCTGAACCGTGGCCTTGTCCTCAATTTGGCTAACCTGACGGTGAAAGACCTCCAAATTCCCCGTGTTGTACTGAAAAAGCAGATCTTTAAGCTCCCCAATTTCGGCGCTGATTTCCGCCGGGGATTTAAACAACTGGCTATAGTTTTGGAACTCGTCCCCTAAATCCGCCTGAAGTTCCTTAAAGTAGGCATCATTCGTCGCCTTAAACTCCGCCTGAATATCGGCAAAGTCAACCACATAGCCATAGCGAAACTGTCTATAGGTGCGATTCACCCGCGTCAACGCCTGCAACAAACTGTGACGGCGCAGAACCCGCCCCAGATAGAGCTTTTTCAAACGCGGCGCATCAAAACCCGTCAACAGCATATTGTAAACAAACAACAGATCGTATTTGCCCTGCTTAAAATCCTCAATCCAACCCTTGCGCTCCTGCTTTACCCCCACGTCATGGAGAATCAAAGCGGCGGTGTTGACGCTGTACTGATCTTCCGGCTCCCGTTGGGCGTAGAAACTCTGGAACAGTCGGTTCATTTCCTTCGCCTGCTCGGCGCTGTCGCAAACCACCATGCCCCCCACCGTGGCGTCCTCCCACAGGCGCCGACTACGCTCGAAATCCGTCACAATGTACTCTAGGAGCGGCGCGACATAACGGGGATGGGCGAAGAGTTCCCGTTTCTCCAACTGGCCCCGTTGGATCTGCAACTGGTCGTAAATGCTCTGGAGGTCTTGCTTATAGGTGGTCTGAATCTCCTCTCGAATCAACCGCAGAGTATAGCCGTCCCGAATGGACGCATCGTAATAATATGTATGAATGTAATCGCCAAAGATCAGTTTGGAACTGTAGTCGTCCCCCAGCAGAGGCGTTCCCGTTAGCCCAATTTTGATGGCGCCGGGGTCGGATTGAACCAAATTGGCCAGAAAACTGCCCCGCGGATCGTAACTGCGGTGAACTTCATCCAGAAAATAGAGGCGCTGGAGTTGGACGTCATAACCCTGGGGGGGAATCACGTCGGGATCGTTGATAAATTTTTGGATATTGACCACGGTGATTTCCAACTGACCCCGGAGGTTTTGGGCGCCGCTCGCGGTTTGAATATCCTCGGCAAAGGCCTGTTTGGATTCGATGCGATGCACCACCAGACCCCTGGCGCTAAATTCCTTGGCCGCTTGCTCCAGTAAATCTAACCGATCAACAATGAAATAAAAGCGGGGAATGACCCCCTTGGTTTGGAAATAATCCGTCAAAAAGCGGACGCAATAAAAGGTCAAAGCGGTTTTGCCACTGCCCTGGGTGTGCCAAATAATCCCCTGTTTTACCCCGGCGCTGAGACGATCCCGGATGGCCCGGAGGGCGAAAAATTGAGGATAACGGAGAATATGCTTTTCCCATTGCCCCGGTTGACGCACATAGGCTAAGCCGTATTTGAGGGTAAAGCCTAGGCGCTCCCGTTGACAGAGGGAGGTCAAAAGCCGATGGGTGGGGGTTTCGGGGTCTTTGTTGGTGACAAATTCCGGGCTGTGTTTGATCACCTGGAGGTTATTGTCCCGCAGAATAAAGGTTTCTAGGGCGTCGTCTTCCGGCAGGAGCAACGCGTCTAGATCTAGGGCTTCTTCCTCCCGAAAATAGTTGAAGATCACTTTCTGATAGGCCGGCGCCGCGTAAAAGGCCCCTTGGATGGGTTGAAGTGCCTCTGGGTCATACTCCATATTGTTAGAGAAGATCATCAACTGGGTCAGGTTGATAAAGGGCCGAAAGGCCGGATTTTGGCAACGGGAGTCAATGCGGGTCAATTCCTGAAGGGTGCCGCCGCTATTGTTGGGCTTTTTGACCTCGATAAAGGCTAGGGGCAGGCCGTTGATCAAGAGGGTAATATCGGGGCGAAAGGACTCTTCCCCGTTGACGTAGGGCAACTCCGTCACGACGTGGAAACGGTTATTACCGCTAAAATTTTCCCAGTCGATCAGCCGGACGTCCCCTGTTCCCAGCAGGCGCTCACTAAAGGTTTTGCCCAGATCCTCATTTTCCAAGTCGAGGCTAATTTCCCCTAAAAGACGGTCTATATCCGACTCCGACAGTTGGGGATTAAGGCGGAGGATGGCTTCGCTAAAAATCTTGATAAAAATATTGGCGCCCGGCGCTCGTTGGGCTAGGGGATCTTTCAGGGATAGGTACTCATACCCCAGACGGTTGAGATGAAGGACGGCGGGCAATTTTACCCGGCTATCTTCGTTGAAGGTCATGGATAAGCGCATCCTTTCCCCTAGTCGAACTAGGCAGACTAAGCGTTCTGGTGTTTATTCTAGCAACAGCCCACCCCCATCTCCCGCGGAAAAAGCGCCGAAGCCCCCTTGACAGATGTCGCCATTATCACTAGACTAGTAAAAGTCTGAAAAATTTGGGTCTGTAGTTCAATTGGTTAGAGCACCGCCCTGTCACGGCGGAAGTTGCGGGTTCGAGCCCCGTCAGACCCGTAGAGTGTTGAATCAGCCTATATCCCTAGGGTTCCCATCGGCGCCGCCAAACCCTATGATCGGGGAAATTTAGCTCCCCGACAGTAGCGTGAAACTCATCTCCATCCTCGGCTCCACCGGCTCCATCGGCACCCAGACCCTTGAGATCGTCGCCCATCACCCGGATCAGTTTAAAGTGATTGGCCTGGCGGCCGGGGGAAACGTTGACCTCCTCGCCCAACAAATTCGAGCCTTTCGCCCAGAAATCGCGGCGCTACGGGAAGAGTCGAGTTTGCCCCAGTTGCGGGACGCCATCGCCGACCTAGATCCCCAGCCGATTTTAGTCGCCGGAGAAAGCGGCGTGGCGGAGGTGGCTCGGTTCGGCGCCGCCCAGACGGTGGTGACGGGGATTGTGGGTTGCGCCGGGCTTTTGCCCACCCTGGCGGCCATTGAAGCGGGAAAAGATATCGCCCTCGCCAATAAAGAAACTTTAATTGCCGGCGGCCCGGTGGTTTTGCCCCTAGTGAAGAAGAAAGGAGTTAAACTTCTGCCCGCGGATTCGGAACACTCCGCTATTTTTCAGTGTCTCCAGGGCGTGCCCCCTGGGGGACTGCGGCGGATTATCCTCACGGCCTCCGGCGGCGCTTTCCGGGACTTGTCCGTGGAGCAGTTGCCCTTTGTGACGGTGCAGGACGCGCTTAAACACCCCAACTGGTCCATGGGGCGCAAAATCACGGTGGATTCCGCCACCCTGATGAATAAGGGTCTAGAGGTCATTGAAGCCCATTACCTCTTCGGGTTGGACTACGACGCCATTGAGATTGTCGTCCATCCCCAAAGCATTATCCATTCCCTGATTGAAGTTCAGGACACCTCCATGCTGGCCCAGTTGGGCTGGCCCGATATGCGCCTGCCCCTCCTCTATGCCCTTTCCTGGCCCGAGCGCCTTTATACGGATTGGGAACCCCTAGATCTGGTCAAAGCCGGGAGCTTAACCTTCCGAGCGCCGGATCACGCCAAGTATCCCTGTATGGAACTGGCCTACGCCGCCGGTCGGGCCGGGGGAGCCATGCCTGCGGCGCTCAACGCGGCCAACGAGGAAGCTGTGGCCCTCTTTTTAGAAGAGCGCATCGGGTATCTAGACATTGCTCGGGTCATTGAAACCGTCTGCGCTGAGTTTGAGCGCCACAATACCCAGACTCCCGATTTAGAGACCATCCTCGAAACGGACCGTTGGGCCCGCCAGGCGGCGCTGGCGGCCAGTGCCAAGGCCCCCGTTATGGTTACGGTTTAGCCTGCCGCATCAACTCCACAAATTGGGCGAAGAGATAGTCGGCGTCGTGGGGACCGGGGCTGGCCTCCGGGTGGTATTGGACGGAGAAAAAGGGCAGGGTTTTATGACGCAGACCCGCCACTGTTTGGTCGTTTAGGTTCAAGTGGGTGATGACCACCTCGGCGCTGAGGGATTCCGGGGTAACGGCGAAGCCATGATTTTGGCTGGTGATCTCCACCTGTTGCCCCAGACCCGCGGGTTGGTTCAGCCCCCGGTGCCCAAATTTGAGCTTAAAGGTTTCGGCGCCGAGGGAAAGCCCGAGAATTTGGTGTCCCATGCAGATGCCGAAGGTGGGTTTCTGGGCTTCCAGGAGCTGGGTCACTAGGGCGACGCCCTCCCGCACCGCCGCCGGGTCGCCGGGGCCGTTGGAGAGAAAAATACCGTCGGGATTGTAGTCCAAAATTTCCTGGGCCGAAGCGGTCACCGGCACAACAATCACCCGGCAACCGTAACTGGCCAGACGGCGGAGAATATTACGCTTGACCCCAAAATCCACCGCCACCACCGTTAACGGTTCTCCGGTTTGGGGCGGCGCCGCAAATTCCCAAATCCCCGGCGTGGTTTCGGTCCATTCGTAGGTCTGGGCCGTGCTTACCTCCCGGGCCAAGTTCCGGCCCTCCATACTGGGCGTCGCCGCCAGTTCCCGCATTAAGGTCTCCGGGTCGAGGATCTTGCTGGAAATGGCCCCGTTCATGGCGCCGACGGAGCGCAGGCGCCGGGTCAAAGCCCGGGTGTCAATGCCGTAGATGCCCACCACCCGATGAGCTTGTAGGTAGTCCGGCAGGGATTGAGTGGAGCGCCAATTACTGGGGCGCCGGGTAATATTGCGGGCGATAACCCCTTTAACCTGGGGCCCCTGGGACTCTTCGTCCTCGGGATTAACACCAGTGTTGCCCAGTTCCGGGTAAGTAAAGGTGACAATTTGTTCTCGGTAACTGGGATCGGTTAGGACTTCCTGATAGCCGGTCATGCCGGTATTGAAAACCACTTCTCCAAAGGCGGTTCCAGACTGACCAAAGGAATGACCCCGGAAAACTGTTCCGTCCGCAAGTACTAGGAGCGCCGGCTGAGCCTCAGTGATGGGCATAGTAATATCTAGCAAAAACAATAAAGATAAAATTTCAGGGCTTTTAGTCAGCGCTCCCTGCCAATCAGGGGAGATTTAGGGTTAGGATAGAAAACCCGACTGTCTTGGGGAGGAGCGGTTCCTGGCTAAATCGTCCCCATCTTACCAGACCCCTCCCGGAGTCTAGCCCCGATTGTGTCAAGTTGTCCTGATGGTACTATGCGCCCATGAGTCTTAAAAAATTAACCGATACAGATAAGGAACAAATCCTGACCCTCTATCGCCAGACCGAGGCAACTTCCTCCACCCTAGCGGAGCAGTTCGGGGTTAGCAACTCCACCATCAGCCGCTTGCTCAAAACCCATCTGGGGGAGCGGGAATACGAGGACTTAATCCAACAAAAGCGCCTGACCCGTTTCCACAAGAGGGGTAGTCAACCGCCGCTCCCCTTAGAGGTCGAAACGGCGACCGTCCCTGTCGCTGAATCCGCTCCGGCCGAAACGGAAAGCCCGACTCAAACCCGTCGGCGTCGTAGTTCCGCCGTCAGCGCCGACGCGGAGCCGACCGTCCCGGCGCCTAGCCCCCTGGCGGAAAGATACGTCCTGCCAGCACCCCAGAAACGAACCCCCCGACCCGTCCCCACTCC
>JBKCES010000375.1:0-2553 GCA_046304295.1 Cyanobacteriota bacterium
GCGGCCAATAGCGCCCTGCTGGCCAGCGCCGTGGTGGGGGATTACGTTCTCTTCGCCAACCATCCCCGGGTGTTGCGTTCGGCGTTAACGGCTTTGCAAGCGCCGAGTCTGAGTTTGGAGGAGAACCCCAGTTATCAACAGGCGCTGGCCCAACTGGATCAGCCCCGCATTGGCTTCCTCTACGCCAATTTCCCGGCACTCTCGGCTTGGCTTGGCAACCGGGGGCAGTCCCTCAATCCGGGCCTAGACCAGACCTTAACCCTAGAAATTTCCCTCCGCTCCGAGGGTCTTTTGATTAACGGCGCCCTCAGCGGTCTGCCGCCCTTAGCGGCTTTCTCAACTGCGTCAGCCCCAACTCCGACGTCAGTTCCCCCCGAGGCGGCGCTGATCCTCAGTAGCCGGGATTTAAACGGTTTTTGGGGTCGGGTTCAGGACGACCTCCCCCCCGCCAGTCCCCTGCAACAGACCCTTGCTCAACTGCTGGAGCGGCTGGATGTTTCCCTCGGACTAGACATTGCGGAGACAATTTTCCCGGCCCTGCAGGGGGACTATCAATTAATCCTGCTACCCGGCCCGGCTTGGGTTTTAACCGCCGAGCGAGCAGACGGCGCCGATTGGGAAGGGGTCTGGAGCCGACTGGACGAGCTGGCTCAGTCCCAGGGCTATACCCTCTCCTCTCTGCCGGTTTTGGGACAAACGGTGAGCGCCTGGACGACCTTGATGCCGACTCAACAGGGCGCCGTCACCACCTTAGAGGCCCAAGTTAAAGGCGCCCATCTGACCCTCGGGGAACGGGAAATTTTCGGCACCTCCCTGGAGGCTCTATCGCAAATTCTTAACCCCCAGGGAGAAACGCCCCCGGCGCTGACTCAAGCCCTCGGCGCTCTGCCCCAGGAAAATCTAGGCTATTTGTATGTAGATTGGCCCGCTAGCAAAGATTACTTAACCGAGCGGATCCCCCTCTTACGGGTTTTGGAACTCTCTCTCCGGCCCCTCTTCCAAAATCTACGCTCCGTCGCCTTCGGCGCTCCGGCTTCCGGGGAAACGGCGCTGGGGCAGGGAACGGTTTATTTAAAATTGGGGGTTAATTCTGCAAGCTAAGAACCCAGTATTGTTCCCCCTTTGAAAGGCTATCGTGTACACACAAGTGCCCAGATCCCCCCTAACCCCCCTTGGAAAGGGGGGAAAACTTCTCAAAGTCCCCCTTACAAAGGGGGATTTAGGGGGATTTACTTATCCTTGTCAAGCGCCGTCTTCCCTAGAATCCGCTACCCTGGAAATTCAGTGGGAACGCCCGGAGAAAAAAGCCGATGAAGCGCCTCAATGCTAAAGCTAAAGACCTGCTCCAAAGGGAAGTGGAAAAACAGGCCCAGGCTTTAAACCTAGAAATTCAAAGCGCCTTGGTTCGCAAGCGCCTCGATAAACTGTCCCAGGAATCGGGACAACCCCTGACCCAAACGGAGCTAGCGCCCCTGGTGCAGGATCTCTTTCCTCAATTTGACCCCCAGATATTAGCCAGGGCCGCTAGGGCCAATCGCCCTCAACCCCTCAAGGTCTGGCTGATTTTCGGCGGGTGCCTCGGCGCCGGTTTATTTGGTTTAGCGGGTTTAACTTGGCTGGTCAATTTACCCTACCCCATGATTCGGCGCCCGGTGGCCCGGGTCGCGCCCCTGCTCCTGCTCCCCAGCTATCTGGAAATGGACCGCAATTATCGGGAAGCCATCGCCCATGTGGAACAGGCGGATCAATTGGTCAATAAGGCCACCAGTCCCGCGGACATCGCCCTCGGCGCCGAAAGGGTCAAACAAGCCCAGGCAAATTTAGATAAACTGCCGGTCTGGTTCCTTGGCTACGAGCCGGTGCGGGTCTGCTCCTTTATGAGTTGTTCTTGGAACTTCACCTTTGACGAATTTCAACGGGCCCGGGCTCAGGTGGGGCGCATGGACGCTATCGTCTTTCAGGAAACCAACGCCCTCAAGCAACTGGACAGCGCCGAAACTACCCTCCAGCAGGCCAAAACCGCCTACCAAAGCGCGGCAACTTTACCGGCGAAGCAACAGGCCCTCGGACAATGGCAGGGCGCCCTGGCCCAATTGGCTCTGATTCCGCCCGAGACCCTAGCGGGCAGACAGGCCCAGACCAAACAGGCACTTCATAACCAAGAATTGGCTCCCCTAGCCGGCGCCGTGGCCGGGAGCGGCCAGACCCGCACCCTCATCGCTGGGGCCCAGGAATTCGCCAAACGGGCTAACCAACAACTGGCCAAACCGAGCCAAAGCTTAGCGGAGTGGGAACAGACCGAGACCCTCTGGCAAGAGGCCATCCAACGGCTCCGCCAGGTTTCTCCCCAGGATCCCGATTACGTGGCCTCCCAGAGTTTTTTGGCGGACTACACCCAACGGCTAGGGCAGACCCAGGTGAAACTCCAACAGGAACAGGAAGCTCAACAGGCCTTTACCCAAGCTCAACAGGAAATCAAAACGCTTCTGGCCAATCCCCCCCAAGATAGTGCCGTTTTAAAAACTCAGTTAAATAGTATTATTAGTCAACTAC
>JBKCES010000376.1:0-26743 GCA_046304295.1 Cyanobacteriota bacterium
TTCACCACCCATTTAGGCCTGCTATACACGGTAGCTCTAGGGAGGGGGCTGGGGGGTGGGTTCTAACATTGATAGTCAACGCCAACCAACCCCTCCAAGGAGGGGAACCGAAAACTTTATGCCTGAGCCGTCAGCCGAAAATCCCCTTTCCCCTGCCCCCAGACTGCGTCACCGGGGCCGAATTTTTGCGCCTCGCCCCAGTCCCTACGAACGAATCCTTTGGCCCTGGGTGCAGGTGAAAAACCTCTTCCAGCGCCTCTATCGGTTTTGTCTACGACTCCTCTGGGCGGAATTGCTGGAGGGAAAAACCCAGGACGAAGAATGGCTCAATTTACTCTTTTTTGTCCTGTTTCTCTGCCTCTCCTGGTTAAGCTATCGCCTCTCCCAAACGGCGCCTTGGGTCGCTGTCAGCTTTTTTATCCTCTGGTATCTGGATTACGCCCTAGCGGTTCGGGGACATCGACGGGGGCAAGCTTGGCGGGCCGTGGAACTCAGCGAAGACAGCGCCGGCCTTTGGCGTTGGCGGAGTCAGGTGGCCCCCTTTAGCTGGGACTTTACCCCGGAACAGACCCGACGGCTGACCATTAGCCTGCGGGAATTGTGGGCCGGTGCTTTTAGTCATCGACTGGGGCGAGTCTGGCAGTTAAAGCTGTTACTCATGGATCAATCAGATTGGCTACTGGCGGAAAGCGAGCGCCTGCCAGACCTCTTGGCCCTAGCCCAGCCCCTACAAACCGACCTAGATCTAGACTGCGTCTTTGCCGACAGCGCTGGTTGGGGGAGCTACGCGGAGCAGGGCATCGTTCCCCAGGCCTTGGCACTCCCTCCGGGGGAACAGCCCGGAGTGGGTTGTCAGATTACGTCCTCCAAATGGCATATTTTTTCCCGGTGGCGCTGGGTAGATTCCTGGGCCTTTCTGAAGGAATTGGTTCGAGAATCGGGTTTTTTAATCTTTGCGCTCCTGGCCTCTGGGTTCATGCTCCAGGCGGGACGGCTGATCGACGGAGTGCTAACCGCCAGTACCGTTACCTTCTCCCTTGGCTTTGGCAGAGGCTATTCCTGGCTCACTCTCCTCTCCTTGGTCGGCGCCGTCGGGATTTTAATCTATCGGGGTTGGCAATTGAGCCGCCAAAAACACACCGTCATTGATCGCCATTTCCTACGTTTCTCCTTGGATCAGTATGCTTTGGGTAAACTGCCCACCCAACAGGTCGTCTCGGCGCTGTTTTCACCCCAAAAGGACGTCGGCTTAGTGTTTTTAACGGCGGATCAGGCGCTAATTTTACCACCTCTCCCCCAGGAGAGCGACAACCTCCGCTATCTCCAAAGCCTCTACGAGGCCCTGCTCTGTTTTCAGCAACCCCCGGCGCCGGAGGAGGAAGGAGAAAGTTGAGAGGACTCCCATGCAATCTGGACGGGCAGGATGCCCATCCCACAGAAAATAATGAGTACAAAAAGCATCTTGCCTGTGTAAATTTGGGATGCTCCCCATCCGCGACCAATTCATTGGGAACTTTAAACTAGAATGACTAGAATATTTTTTGTGTATTGTCTTCATGTCCATTCTCGTTGGACTGCTGGCGATTTTATCCGCCGCCGCCGCCGCCGGGATGCGAGTCGCCTTGCCCCTACTGCTGATTGGTTTACTGCAAAGCAACCTCTGGGAAGAAGTGCCGCTTCTCTCCCGCATTCATCCCCAGGTTTTAGTGGCGATTCTCACCAGTTGGTCCTTATTTGAACTCTTAGCGTCCAAGCGCCTACTCGGGCAGAGAGTCTTGCAATTAATCCAACTCTGTTTCACGCCTTTTGTCGGCGCTGTTATGGCGATGACCATGGTGCGTTGGTTAAAAATCGAGGGATTTTCTCTATGGTTAACCGGCGGTCTGGGCGGTCTGTTCGCGCTGGTGTTAAAACTTGTGCAGGTGGGCTGGTTTTTTCGTCTGCGGGGGTTGCCCCTGTGGAGCGTTTTTTTAGAAGACTTCCTCTGCGTGGTTCTGGTTCTATTCGCCTTCAAAGCGCCGAAAAACGGCGGCATTATCGCGATGCTCCTGTTCTGGCTGGCCCTACGTAGCTCCACGGCTTGGCGGCGCTGGTATTTGGGGCAGGAGCGGGCCAGCTCCGCCGCCGAATAGGGAAATTTTCCCAGCGGCGTCGCCTATAATCGTGCTCAAAATCCCCCAGGAGCTTATCTGTGGAAAGCGCCGCGACCGAATCCCTTGTGATTACCCAGAGCCTAGAGCAATTCCTGCTGGCCCTGACCATTTCCCTGAGCATCGCCACCCTTTCCAAAACGGCGCCGTTTCTGCGAAATGTGCCCTACACCCTGCTTTTAGTCATCGTGGGGATGGGGCTGGCCTTTGTGGATGTGCGATTGATTAATCTTTCCCCGGAGCTAATTTTAGAAATCTTCCTGCCGCCCCTCCTCTTCGAGGCCGCCTGGAACCTCTCCTGGCGCAAACTCCAGACCTATTGGTTCCCCATTACCCTCTTCGCCATTGTGGGGGTTCTCATCGCCATTGTGGGGGTCGCCTGGCCCCTCCGCCAGTGGGGCGGACTGGAGTGGCCCATCGCGCTCCTCGTCGGGGCGGCGCTCTCCGCCACGGACCCGGTTTCCGTAGTGGCGCTGTTTAAGGAACTCGGCGCCAGTAAAAAACTTAGCACCTTGATGGAAGGGGAAAGTCTCTTTAACGACGGCGTGGCGGTGGTGGCGTTTACTCTGCTGGTGGGGATTCCCTTGGGAAGTAGCGACTTTGAGCTAGCCGCCACCCTGGCGACCTTTTTAACGGTGGTCGGCGTCGGCGCCGCCTGCGGGCTACTGCTGGGTTTTAGCGTCTCTTTTCTGACCCAGCGTTTTGACCTGCCCTTTGTGGAACAATCCCTGACCCTCGTCTCGGCCTACGGCGCTTACCTACTGGGGGAAACCCTGGGAGGCTCGGGGGTGATCGCAGTGGTGGTGACGGGCATTATTCTGGGGAACTTTGGCTCCCGCATCGGCATGAATCCCCGCACCCGTTTGATTGTTTCGGTCTTCTGGGAATTTGTGGCCTTTCTGGTCAATTCCGTTATTTTTCTCCTCATTGGCGACGAAATCGGCGTCCACAGTTTAGGCAACCATTTGAATTTAATCCTCATCGCCATCGGCGCCGTGCTGGCGGCGCGGTTGTTGGGGGTTTTAGTTCTCAGCGCCGTCAGCAACCAAGCGGCCCAGTCCCAAATTGGCTTGAGGGAACAGGCCGTACTCTGGTGGGGGGGCCTGCGGGGGTCTGTCTCCATCGCCGTGGCCCTGAGCGTCCCCGCGGCCATCGGCGCTCGTCAGGAAATTATCGATATTGTCTTCGGGGTGGTCTTATTTACTCTCCTAGCCCAGGGTTTAACCACCCAGTTTGTCCTCAAAGGTCTGGATTTAATTGGGGACCAACCCCAGCGCCGGGAATACGCGGAGTTAATCGCCCGACGAGAGGCGCTTCAACAGGCGCTGAAACAGTTACAGAACCCGGAGGATTACCCGGATATCGAGCCGGAACTGTTTCGCTACAAAAAAGATCTGGTAGCGGGAGAGCTGAGCAGTGTTGAGGATAAACGGCAAACCCTTCTGCGGGACTATCCCCAACTGCGGGACGTGGCCCGTCAAAACTTTGACCAGGCGCTGTTGGATATCGAAGCCCAAACCTACGCCGACCTGATCCAAAGCGGGCGCCTAGAGGAAAATCTGGCGCCGGTGTTGATGAATGTGGAAAATGGCCCATCTTCCTCCTAGAAGGCGTTGAGAAAGCTCCCCGTCCTTTCGAGAGCCAGGGATGGCAAAGTAAATCCAAAACCTGACTTGGTGGTGATTCGGTGGTAGTGGTGAGTTATAGCAGGCCTAAATGGGTGGTGAACGCAATCAAAGGATTATCCCCCCCCAACCCCCCTTGGAAAGGGGGGAGCCAACCTGAGCTTGTTCATGATTCACTTAGGCCTGCTATACAATGCTTAGACTGTAACGCATCCGTAAAATTTCTACTACTCCAAAATAAATATCATTTTCTATCAAGAGAGAGCATAATTATGATTGCATTTATCAAATTTATCTTTTTCTTTCTCTTACAATTTCTCAATCTCTCACTAGCTTCTTCCCAAACTTGTTCCTCTAAAACCCCAGATTATCCCCCCTGCCCAAAATTAGGAAACGTCACCTTGACTTATCCTCCTTTGCGGGGAGGTTTCTGACCCGCCGCCGAAAACTGCCCCCAACCTACGGCGTGGCCTATAATAAGCGAGATATTTTTTGTGGTGACGAGGACAACATGGCAGTTTCCCTTAAGCAGGCCCTAGCCGTCGGCGCTTACATTGTTCAACAAAAGCTCCAGGGCAAACACCGCTTTCCCCTCGTGCTTATGCTAGAACCCTTGTTTCGTTGTAATCTAGCCTGTTCCGGTTGCGGCAAAATTCAACACCCGACGGAAATTTTGACCCAGAACCTCTCCCCGGAGGCTTGCTTTGCGGCGGTGGAAGAATGCGGAGCGCCGGTGGTGTCCATTCCCGGAGGCGAGCCTTTGCTTCATCCCCAAATTGACGAGATTGTCCGGGGTCTGGTGGAGCGCCGGAAATTTGTCTATCTCTGCACCAACGCGCTGTTGTTGGAAAAAAGTTTAGAGAAATTTCAACCCTCGGAGTATTTAACCTTTAGCGTTCACCTCGACGGTCTGCGGGAGCGTCACGACCATTGCGTGGACCGGGAGGGGGTTTTTGATAAGGCCATCGCCGCTATTAAGGCCGCCAAGGCAAAGGGTTTTCGGGTCACCACTAACACCACGGTTTTTGCGGGAACCGATCCCCAGGAAATGCAGGAGTTTTTTGATTTTCTACAAACCTTGGGTCTAGACGGGATGATGATTTCCCCCGGCTACAGTTACGAATGGGCGCCGGATCAGGAGCATTTCCTCAAGCGGGAGCAAACCCGGCAGTTATTCCGGCAAATTCTCCAGCCCTGGAAAAGCGGCAAAAAGGCTTGGAATTTTAACCATAATCCGCTTTTTCTCGATTTTCTCCTGGGGGAAAAAGACTATGATTGCACCCCCTGGGGGAGTCCCAGCTATAGCGTCCTCGGTTGGCAAAAACCCTGCTATCTACTCAATGAAGGCTATTACAAAACTTATCGGGAATTGCTAGAAGAAACCCAGTGGGAAAACTACGGGCACCGGAGCGGCAATCCTCAATGCGCGGACTGCATGGTGCACTGCGGCTATGAACCTACTGCGGCGCTGGACGCACTCCATCCCGCTAATATGGGACGGGCGCTGGGGAGCGTTTTCGGAGGCTAACTCCATGGGAGGTCGATTCACAGCCTCCAGACGCTAAAGCGTACTAGTAAAGTAGTGGTTGTACAACGGACAACTTACCTGAGCTAAGGCGCCCTGGAGGGTAATTAAACCCAAACTCTCCAACTGATAGGCCAGGCTTGGTTCCAGCGCGATGGGTTCCCCGGCGCCGACAACGGCCGCCATGGCCTGACGCAAACTCTCGGCGCTCTGTAGGCGGCTCCAATGGCGCCGGAGATGGTCGCCATAGATACCGCCCTGGGTCGGCGCTTCTGCCAACAGCGTTTGGGGATCGGTTTGGGGAGACTGGAGCGCCTGAAGGGCCAGATGAAGCAGGTAAGGATGACCGGCCACTAGGACGCGCAAAGCGGGGAGAATCGGAGACCAGGTTTCCGGCGACAGTGAAGAGAGGTAACTTTGGGCTAACTCCTCGGTTTGAGAAAGGGTAAAGCCCTCCAGCTTAAAGGCCCGCCCGACGTTAAAGGGGGATTGATTAGCGTCCAGTTTAAAATAGGCTTCCGTGGAATTGGCGATCAGTAAACGCAACTGACGCCACTGGGGGGTATTGTTGGCTTCTTCGTGCCAGTAGCGCAACATGGGCAGGACGTCCTGGGCGATTTCTCCGTAATCAAAGAGACGGTCGAGGTTGTCCAGCGCCAATACCAGGGGCGGCGCTGACTCGGTCAGGAAACAGGACTGGACATAGGTTTTGCAACTGACCAAACTACCAAAGAGGTCTTCGTCCCAATAGTCGTCTAACTGCGGCGCTAGACCCAATTCCCGGCTAATGTTGGCGCAGAACCAGCGCAGAAATTTATCCAGATTCTTAAACAGCGCCGATTCCACGGATTGGAAGTTCAGGTAAACGACTCGATAACCTTGCCCCTGAAGGTGTTTGAGCAAAAACTGGGCGAGGGTGGTTTTGCCCATTTTTTCCGGCGCTTTCAGGCGAATCAAGGCGCCGGGTTTGAGCAATTCCTGTAGGGCTTCCGTTTCCAAGGGCGGCCGGGGGATATAGACCCCGTCTCCGGCACTAGGGGCGAGGGTTCGGGCCGCCGTCGGTGCTTGCTCCCTTTGCCATTGGGGATAAAGGACTTCTTTAAACCATTCCCGCAAAATTTGAAATTTTCCCGGCCCCTTACTGCTAGGGTCTAGTTCGGGACAGCCCTGGGGACGATTCTGGGCAAACAGACCATAGATTTGGGTCATCTGTTTTTTATAGGTCTCATGGCTCGGCGCTCCGGCCAACTCCCAAATCTCCAAATCGGATTTGCGCCAGTTTTCGTAGGCGAAACGGGTGAAAAAAATCTCCTTGATCTTGCCCTGAATCCCATAGGTTTGGGCGATATCTTTCAGAAACGGCTCCCAATCGGCGGGTTTCATCGTTAGCTTGCCCCGGCTTCAAACACCTCGTCCTTGAGTAAGTTCGCCTGACGGGCGGCCTGGACGGCTAGACGGTCGCACCGTTCGTTTTCCGGGTTGCCGGAGTGGCCTTTAACCCAGGTCCAAGTGACTTGGTGCCGGGCGTCCAAGTCCAATAACTGGGCCCAGAGGTCGGGATTTTTGGCTTTTTCCTTGGCGTTCCGTTTCCAGTTATTGGCCCGCCATTTTTTGGCCCAACCCTTCACCACCGCGTCGATCAGATACTTGGAATCGCTGTAGAGAATCACCTGACTCGGAGACTCCAGCGCCGTTAAACCGACGATGGCCGCCATCATTTCCATACGGTTGTTGGTAGTCAAACGATAGCCGCCGGAGAGTTCCCGGCGCTGTTGAGCTTTGAGTAACACAACGCCGTAGCCGCCGGGGCCGGGATTGCCGGAACAGGCGCCGTCGGTGTAAAGAAGGACGTTTTGAGGGGTTGCGGTCATAGCGGATAAACTACCAAATATTTTGATAAAACTGGAGCCGGGCTACCCCCAAATCTAGCCCTAAACTACCGGCGCCTGGGGGGGAAACATTGACCCGAAATTGATAGACGCCGGAAATATCGGGGTTGCTGACGGGTTGGAGTCGCACCACAAAATCGGCGCCGGGGGGAATGGGGGGATCAAAGGTGACGGTGAATAGACCGGTCTGGCTATCCCAAACACTGCTTTGAATCGTCAGAGGAGCGCCGAGATTATTTTGAGCGCCGAGAAAGGCCGCGGTTCTCTCCGCCACAAAGTCAATGGGGTCGGGGTTGGGCTGTTGCTGAAACTGAATTTGCCCAATCGGCGCCCCGGCGTTAGCTGGCAGACTAAAGGTGAAATAGTATTTCGCTGCTGGCACGGACACGCCGCTAAAGGTGGTGGCGGCGCCCTCGAAGAGGGGCGGATTATCGAAAAACAGGCGCCCGCCCTCCAGTTCTCCCGCCAAGGTCGCAGGGCTTACAAGGTTGAGGGCTAGGACGATCCCTAGGGAAGCAAGCGGGTTTTTAAACATAGGTTTAGAAGTTTTGAGCGAACCTACCCCTCCCCGGCTTTGGCGTATACCTATACCGGTTAAAGATCTGCATTTTGGAGTTTATCCTCCTAAATCTAGTTCGCCCCCTTTCCAAGGCTACGGTGTACAGAGATCTTGGCTAAAGACCTAAATTTTGGATTTGATCCCCCTAAATCCCCCTTTACAAGGGGGACTTTGAGAAGTTTTCCCCCCTTTCCAAGGGGGGCTAGGGGGGATTACAACATCTGCGTACAGATGATAGGCCCTAGCTAGAAGGCGTATCCCAATCCAAGGAAAATTCTTCGGGGTCGGACTCCAGTTTCGAGGTTTCGCCGGGCATAAAATCCTCCAAGCCCATCGGCGTCTCTCCTTTACTGTCCCCAAAGAGATCGCCAAAGAGTTCCTGATCGCCGTCCAAATCGCCGTGGTGTCCCTGAAGCATTTCCAGCAACTCCGGGTCGGGGGTCTCCGTGGAAATATCCAACATATTGATAAAGGGTTCCATGCCGTCGCTGGGATTGGAGACAGGCATTTCCGGCATCTCTAGCGCCGCCTCACTTTCCGGGGGAAAGAGATCCATCAGGGGTAGTTCTTCGCCTTCCTCCCCCAACTCCAGTAGCAGACCTTCTCCGAAGTCGGCGGTGCCGCTCTCTTCCGGCTGTTGTAGTTCTAGGAGAAAGTGAATTTCCGAGTGTTCTCCGAGGTCTTCCGTCTCCGTTTCCAATTCTGGGTGATAGGAGGGCATATCGGCGAGGAAATCCGCCGGTAGATCTAGACTCCCGCCGGGATCGCTGAGGTCTTCGAGGGACAGCGTTTCTTCGGTCTCCGACCCAAAGGGGGAGGGGGCAAAGGCTTCCGCCGAATCGCTTTCTCCTAGCCCAAGATCAAAAGCCTCTAGAGAAGCGGCTGAAGTGTCTCCCTCCCAACCCAGATCTAGCCCCTCCATCCGGGGGGACTCTAAGTCGAACCCCTCCAGTTCCAAACCGGGGGATTCCGGTTCCGCGCCGAGATCAAAACTGTCTAGGGAGAAGTCGGGAGCGGCTTCCGGCACTTCCATTTCTAGATCGTCCAGGCTTAACGCTAAGGGTTCCTCGGTTCCCAAATCCAGTTCCGCCATCGAGAAATTGGGGGCGGAAGAGAAATCTTCAGCACCAGGGTTAAAAGTTTCCAGTTCAAATGTTGGGATGAACTCTCCGGTTTCAGCCTCGGTCAAAGACTCTAATCCTAGGGTTTCCGGCAAAGCCGTTTCTTGCTCTAAGGACTCTAAGCCTAGGGTTTCCGGGAAAGCTTCTTCTTGCTCCAAGTACTCTAAGCCTAGGGTTTCCGGAAAGTCTGACTCCTGTTCCTGAACGTCAATGGCGACATCCGCCAGATCTAACGGTGCGTCGGCGACTTCCAATGGATCCGGCTCTTCCAACAGGCTATCAAGGGGAAACTCTTCCACTTCCTCGGGTGCAAAGGTCTCCGTTTCCACTTCATCCACCCAGTTCGCCGCCGAGGCGGCAAAGGGATCGGGTGTTTCTGTTTCCATCTCTAATTCCGGCGCCGGCGCCGTCCAATCCCTAACCTCGACTTCCGGGGCCGCAAAGGGAGAGTCAAACTCCGCTTCCGGCTCCGCCGGGGCGTCCACCCAGTTTTCCGGCTCCGGCTCTGGCTCCGGCTCTGTTTCTCGGCGATCTCCCAGAAAAGCGCTGGCGGCGCCCGCTAGTCCCACCGCTCCGGCTGCGGCGGCCACGCCTCCCAGAATTCCTCCTAAAGGATTGCCGGTTGGCGGCGCCGTTTCCGCCGGAGTTGGGGGCGTTTGCGCCTCTCGCTCTGCCAATTGCCGTTGGTAATCCGCCTCTAGGGCTTGTAGGCGCTCGTTGTATCTGAGTTCTAGTTCTTGTTTTTCCTGAACGTGTTGGGCGGCTTGGGTCTCCAACTGTCCTTGGAGGTCCTCAATCTGAACCTGGAGGGGTTCCAAATCCGGCGCGCCTTCCCGCAGAGCCGCCAACTCATGACTGTGGCGGGCCTCTAGCTCCTGAAGTTGACTTTGATAGGAGGCTTCTAGAGATTTAATCCGTTCCTGGGCCGCCTGTAACTCCTGCGCCTGGCTAGCGCCCTGTTCCCGCAGCGCTTCGCCGTCGTCCATCGCTCGATTAGCCCGGTCCAATTTCCGCTCGGCACTGGCTAGTTTTTGCTGAAGCTTGCTGGCAACGAAGAAATAAACGCCGCCCCCCCCAAGGACTAGCCCGAGCAAGGTGAAAATGGCTTCTTTCATAGTGGTCTCCCGATAGACGATTGGAATGAGTATGCCCGGAGTTCAGTGGTGGGCTGAGGCAGGACGGTCTTGGACTTGACAGTAAGGGGTTTTCTTAAAGCGGTTGAGGAGGACGACCCAGCGGTTTGCGGCCGTTGGGAAGGGTTCCCTGGGCAAATTGTACAGTCAAGATCATGTTAGATCATAGAAAGCCCCAGTCAAGCGGAGGATATTTCGTCAGAATATCTTAAGATTTCGCCTCCTGAGCCGTCCGATAAGCGCAGTAAACGGCCCGGACGTTATACCAATTGAGGAAAATACGGGCAATCTCCAGTGCCAGTTGGGGGCGGCCCCGGTCGATCAGTCCCTGTAAAAGCGGCGCTAGGGTGCGTTCGTTCAAGGTTCCCCCGAGGGAAAGCAACCCCCAAAGCAGACGATGGAGCCAGGTCATTTGGATCATCAAGCGCACTTCCCAGGTGGAATGCTTTTGATAAAATAAGACACCCATTCTGCCCCGTTCCTCTTCCTGTTGAATTAAGCGGGGAATTTGGTCAAGACTAAAGGGCGGATGCCAGTGGTAGCCTACAGCCGCGGGGCAGGAGATCAGTTTCAGTCCCAATTTTTTCAGCCTGACCCCCAGTTCCAGATCCTCCCAGCCGTAGAGTTGGAAACCTGTATCAAAAAGTCCCGCTTGTTCTAACCAGTTTTTGGCAATAGCGACGTTGCCAGTGGCGAAATAGGCCCGGGAATAGTCGGTAATTTTAAACGGCTCCGAGCGGGGATTCTCAAAATTGCAGGTATTGATGACAGTGCCGTAGGTAAAGACGCGGTTGTGCCCCAGTTCGGCGGCGCCCTGGGTTAAGGCGTCGGCGTGGGCTTGCAGAAAGTTTTCCGTGACGACTAGATCGCTATCGATAAAAATAATATAGTCTCCCTTCGCCCGGGCGACGCCCAGATTTCTAGCCACGGCGGGGCCTTGATGGTCTTGGCAATAGAAGACAACCTGGGGAAACGGCGCCGGCGCTTGCCGCAACCAGTCCGGGGTGCCGTCGGTGGAGCCGTCGTCCACCACCACAATTTCATAGCCTTCCACCTTATCGTCCGCAAAAACCTGCTGGCTCAAGGCGCCGAGGCACTGAGTCAAAATCGGTTTGCGGTTGTAGGTGGGAATAACAACGCTAAAAAACATCGGCAAGGGGGGCGAAGGGATTCCGTCAAAGCGACGCCTTTTTAGCTTAGCATCTGGGTTATAGCGACTAAACTAAGCCATTAGAATACCTGTATTCTACCCCCCCCGCCCCGTAGCCTAACGGGGTGGTCAAACCCCCGTTATCTTAAGCTCCAGCGCCAAATTTCTTCCTTTCACCATGACGCCTCCCGCTTCCCGTCTCACCTTCGCCGAGTTTATGGACTGGGTGCTCTATGATCTCGACCAGGGTTACTACGGTCAGGGCCGGGTTCAGATTCAAACAAAGGGAGATTTTGTCACTGCCTCCGCCCTCAGCGCCGATTTTGGCGAACTGGTGGCAGAGCAATGGGCGGAAATGGGGGCGCGTTTGGGGGAACCCTTTACTGTATTGGAAATGGGCGCCGGAGACGGGCGTTTAGCCCAGGCGGGTTTACGTTATTTAAAAGCTCAACACCCCCGGTTTTTTCAGGGCTTAACCTACGTTATTCTGGAAATCTCCCCAGTGCTCCGGGAGCGCCAGCGCCGCATCCTAGAGGAGTTTGGCGAGAAAGTTATTTGGCTAACTTGGGACGAGATCCCCGACCAGTCCCTCCGGGGCTGTTGTTTTAGCAATGAATTAGTGGATGCCTTCCCCATCCATCGAGTGATATGGCAAGACGGACGTCTTCAGGAAATTTATGTGCTTTGGGACGGGGAGTCTTTTCAAGAAGAAGTCGGCACTCTGTCCACCCCGGATTTAAGCCAATATTTTCAAGATTTAGGGATTACCTTTGACGAAACCTACCCCGAGGGCTACCGGACGGAGGTGAATCTGGCGGCCCGGGACTGGTTAGCGCAAGTGAGTCGTAAATTGAGCCAAGGTTATTTGCTCACCATCGACTACGGCTACAGCGCCGACAAATACTATCATCCCCAACGTCGGGAAGGAACCCTCCAGTGCTACGCCCAAAACCGCTACCACGATGATCCCTATCTTCAAGTCGGTGCCCAGGACATCACCAGTCACGTTAACTTTACGGCGCTGGAACAGTGGGGAGAAGGCTACGGGCTGAAAACCCTCGGCTTTACCCGTCAGGCCCTCTTCTTAATGAACCTGGGTTTAGACCGGCGCTTGACGGCGCTTAGTTCGGGAACCTATCCCCTAGGGGAACTTCTCAGTCGTCGGGAAGCCCTCCATCAGTTGCTCGATCCCCAGAGCTTAGGCAATTTCGGCGTTCTTCTACAGGGCAAGGGAATCGGCGCCGATCCCCTCAGAGGTTTTCGAGAGCGCCGCTAGAGAAGATAAAACCGAAGGCGCTAAGGTTGATTGACCTCCACCGCCTCCACTTCAATGGTGCCAGGCGGCGCGACCCGCTCAAACCCCCGGGCCGTCCCCGCCAGTGCTTCGCCGCAACTGGGACAAACCGTCTCCTGCCCCCGCAGTCCCGATAACTCGTAGCCGCAGACCGGGCAAGGCGCCGCTAACAGATTGCGGCCCACCCACCAGCGCAGGAGAAAAATCAGAACGACCGGCGCTAGCGCTAGAAAGAAGAAAAAGAGCAAAATACTATTGACCACCCAGCCCAGCCCAACGGCACCCAATAGCAGACCCAGCCCTAATAGGGTCAAGCCACAGCCTAAACCGGAGTTATTGAGGGCGATAAAACGAGGGGGCACGGATTTTCTCCTAGGTGGGGCTCAGCTTATTTTCCATGCTAATCCATTTTGGAAAAGACTCCCGGCACCCTGTCTAGAGCATTTTTTCTAGCCCGTAAACGAGGGAGCGCAACTGAGTTACCTTGCGAATTCCTAACAGGACTCCCGGCATATAACAGCCCCGGTCCGTGGCGTCGTGGCGGAGGGTATAGACTTGACCCGGCGCGCCAAAGAGGACTTCTTGATGGGCCAGTAATCCGGGTAAGCGGACGCTATGGATGGGGATATTTTCCGGCGCCGACCCGCCTCGCGCCCCCTGAAGAGTCTCCGTTTCCTTGACCTGGGGCGGATTGTAGGTTTTCCCTAGCTCCGCCAACATCTCCGCCGTTTTCAGCGCTGTGCCGCTGGGCGCATCAGCTTTTTGGTTGTGGTGCAGTTCAATGATTTCCACATGGTCAAAGTAGCGGGCCGCTTGGATGGCGGCCTGTTGGAGCAACAAAACCCCGATGGCGAAATTGGGGGCGATCAACCCCCCGACGCTGGCTTTTTCGGCAAACTCCGCCAGTTCCCCAATTTGCTTGGGGGTTAGCCCCGTTGTTCCGACTACGGGGCGGACGCCGTAGGCGATGGCGGAGCGGGTATTCTCATAGACGCCTTCGGGATGGGTAAAATCCACCATCACGCCTTGAATCGGCGCCTGGGTGGCCAGCACTAGAACGCTTTGGAGGTCGTTCAGGATGGGCACCTCCACCGGCCCGATCCCGGCCACTTCCCCCGCGTCGAGACCTTGTAACGAGGGATTACGATCCACCGCGCCGACGAGAATCAGGTCCTCTGCCTGACTGACGGCTTTAATCACTTCCCGGCCCATTTTGCCGGCGGCGCCGTTGACGACGACGGGAATTTTTTCGGCTTCGTTCATAAAAATCTGTCGGGTGTTAGCCCCTCCAAATTCTAGGGCGCTGTCTGAGAGTCTTGCATCTTAGATAAAGTATTATGGCACCTTCAGTGCCGCTTGGGTTTCTCCCCAGAGGAGGGAGCCGCGCGATATACTGCCTTTATTCCGATAGACTCTTACAAACCCAGAGGTTTCGGGAACACTCGATGCTAACCTATGGTTAACCTGATTCACAATTCCTTGACGGTGGCCACCGCAACGACGACTCCAGAGCGCCGAACCGTCCAGAGCTATAAACCCTATCCCAACTTTAAGGTGATCGTCCTCAACGACGACCACAACACCTTTCAGCACGTGGCGGACTGTTTACTCAAATATATCCCCGAGATGACGCCGGACTTAGCCTGGGAGCTCACCAACCAGGTTCACTTTGACGGTCAAGCTATTGTCTGGACTGGCCCCTTGGAACAAGCGGAACTCTATCACCAACAACTGCGCCGGGAAGGGTTGACGATGGCCCCCCTAGAGGCAGCCTAAATGGGTAAAAAAGGGCCGGGGCGCCTAGTTTGGAATCACTCCACCCACCTAGACGGTCTCATTCCCCGTCTAGAAAAACTGATTACTCTCCCCGGTGTCGGCACCGTCACCCCCGGTGTCCTCGGCCGCGCTCGTAGTCATATTCCCCGCCTTCAGTTTCGCATCTCCGTTCCCATCCGAGGCGGCTTTAAAGTCATCGCCCGTCAGGGGAAAACGGCCCAAGAAGTCTTTATCCTCACGGAGTTGAGCCAAGAAGAACTCGCCGCTTATCTGGAGAATCTGTAACTGGGCCTAACTTCCCGCCACCGCTTCGTTATAGTGGGCTAACTCGGCACTGTCGGCGCCGTAAACCCCTGTAATTTGCTCTTGGCAACAGGCGATGGCAAAGTTCTCAAATTCTTCGGCGCCGACACCGAACATTTCTGCAAAGGTTTCCGGCAGAACCCGGCAGAAGCGGGGACGCTGGTCGTAGATTTGGCACTGGCGGCGCTCCGGGTCGTAGTGGACGCACCAGCCGTCCGGCCCCACCAGGGAGAGGTACTGGGCCAGCGCCTCCGGCGTTAGATAGCTCTCCAACTCCGGGCGCTCCTGAGGATCGAGGTGGCAACAGGCGCCGCAGTGGTTAACGCACAGCCAAGTTTTCATGGTTGATTTTCCTAGCTTTCTTTTATCAAGGCCCCGCAGGCTGAGCGTAGCCGAAGCCTGCCCTTAACAAAACTTTATCCTTTTTCTAGACGGCGCGGTCAAAGAGCGAAACCTTCCCCGCTATTATAGACAATGGTTTTCATCTCGTTATCATTAGTTTCTGTCCCCTTGTCTGTTCGCCTCTAGGAGATCCTATGGATTTAATCGCCGCCCTTAACTTAGAACCGATTTTTCAACTCACTTTTATTTCCCTAATTATGATCGCTGGCCCCATCGTCGTTTTCGTGCTGGCCTTTCGGGGCGGAGACCTTTAAACCAACAAGGCTTTGGGGGAGCGTCCCTTGACTTTCCCCAAAGCTCCGCCCGCAGGCCTTAGTAGCCGGAAGCCTCGGCGGCGTTGATGAAATTGACTAGGGAATCATACTTCGGAGAGCCAGCCTGCACAACAGACTCCAGGGCACCCCAACTGCCGAACTTAGAATTCTGATTAATATCATTGAAGTGAGTCATAAGCCCTCCTCCCATTTCATTCCACAAGTGTAAGTACTGATCGTAGAGTTCTCCCATGCGCGGATCTCGGTTAGCGGCGCTGAAGAGCTCGGCCACAGCAGGATTGGGGTTACGCGCAGTACTGACTAGACCTTGTCCGCTTTCGTAGGCTAGCCAATCTAAACCCTCCGCCCCGGCTAAATCCTTGTGGCTTTGGAGGTGTTGGCGGATTGTGTTAAGAACTCCCGTTTGATTAGCTCCGACCAACTGTCCGCCTTGATTCAATTCCGCAAAGAGCGTATCTAAGCCGCCGTCGGGTTGTTGGATCCAACTGAGAAGTTGGGGATCATAGTCAGGGTTGCCCAAATAGCCACCGAAATAAGGCGCGATAGCTAGCGCGTCAATGCCATATTCGGCGTGAGTTAAGGGATTCTCAGTCCAGGCGTAGCTAAGGGCGCGCTCCAAAGTTTCGGCGTTGTTAGCGCGTCCGGCCATGACGCCAATCACCCGCTCTTTGTCGATGTCGAAAACCTCGTCCCAAATCTGAGTCACTTCCGTGGTTCGGCGGCTATACCAATCAATTACCTGGATGTATTCGCCTAACATGGAATCTGGCCATTCAGCCTGCGCCTGATCCCGAACCCAGCGGTATTGGTCAAACTGTCGGTTCCAAACTTCGTTGGAATATTCCACATAAACCGTTAACCCTGGATCAAGATTATCCCGCACATAGGTCGCAAAATTGCGCACATAATCGTCCGTCGCTTGGTGGGGTAAAGTAAACCAGGGATCGCTTTGAGTGGTATTCGCCAGCTCCACCATGATTTCCACCGGTACGCCTTTCTGCATCCAGGTTGCCGTTTCAAGCGTCGGCCGGTCGCTCCAGTTTACCTGAGGGGAATCATTGGTTTTACCCCAGTCCATAAAGCGCAGAGTGGAGAAGGGGGCGATTTTTTCTAAATAGAGAGGGTTAAAGATCTCCGCGGTATAGGTTGTTTCCGCTTCCGCTGGAATCACCCGGATGTTCTTAATGTAGTTGTCCGGGTTGATGGCGGTGATGGAGAGCAAAATTCCCTGGTTAGAGGGGGTAACGTTAATAACGTCCCGCCCCGGCGCCGAAGCGGCGACGTTTTTAGATGCGTTACGGCTGTAAGTTAAAGTTCCTTCCCCTTCGTAGAGAACCAGATATTCACCCCCCGGATAGTTCCCCTGAACGTTGTCAAATAGGAGAGTGGAAATTTGGGTGGTCGTCGGCTCGGTGGGCCAAGCCGTCACCCATCCGTTTTCGTCTAGGGTTAAAGCGGCGCCGGTATCCCACACCCCTGCGCGCTGAGGAATCCAAGGGCGGGAGGACTTGAAGCCGTCCATAAAGGGCAAGGCGGGGGAAAAACTACGCACGCTGGAGAGATTGGTGCCCATGCTAGAAGGAGCAAAAATATTAAAAGAGCCAATCTCCTCTGAGACGAGTTTATTGCCGTTAATGTCCTCAATGTCCTCACCAATGGAGCTGACGGTATATTGACCGACTGATTGAGGCGTATAGTCGGGAAGATGAGCAATCCCGATTTCGAAGGTGAGCGTCGCCTCTTTACCAAAATTACCGAGCTCAATGTCGACTAAGCTCACTTCTGAGGTAAACCCTTGGGGACCAGAGACCTGAAGAACTAAGTTTTCGAAGGAATTTACATTCAATCCTTTATCGTCTTCAACTGTGATTGAGAACTGATAAGGTTGATTGATCGTCGCAAAGTATAAATCCTTGAGGGGGCCGACCGTTAGGGTGGGGGGCGTTACGTCTTGGAAGCGGTCAGCAAGCTGGACATTGCGGAAGAAGCTATTGCTGGTAGGGTTACTGACATCGTGGTCGTTGATGAAGGTTAAGTACTCCACGGCGCCGGTGAAATACTCTCCCACGGGGATTTCATAGGTCTTCCAATTCGTGCCACTGTAGTTGTTATAGGCGAGGTTGTATAACTTGGAAGAGGGCTTGGTGCCGTAGAGTTGGAAGGCGGGAAAATCAACTTTGCTGTAGCTATCGTTCGTGTCAAAACCAATGGCCTGCTCTTCCCCGGCGCCGTCGCTCCGGTAGTCAAACGTAAGAACGGTGTCCGGGGTGATGACGTAGGGATAGCGGTATTTTTTCCAAGTATTGCCCTGAAGCCGCAACGTCTGTCCCCCGTCGAGAACGAGCGGTTCTTGACTAGGCTTGAGATCCTGCCGATTATAGGAGAGAATTTGGGCGGGGTCGAAGGTAACGCTGGTTACGGGCGGCTCCGAGGTGGGGGGAACTGCCACGTCCACCGTTAGGGTGCCTAGATTTTGTTGTCCTAAACTATTGCCGTTAAGATCGGTGATTTGCCCCTGCCGGAGGGCGATTTGATACTGTCCATTCCGATCCCCCGCAGTCAAACCCCAGCCTAGATTGCTGGTCATGGTGTAGGTGGCGACCACTTGCGTCCGCTCCGGGTTGGCATCGATATTCGTTAACCGGGCCAGATAGCTGAACCCATCGGGGCGGGTGATTTTAATGTCGTCATTGCCGAGGGAACTGAGGCGAATCCCGGCGGCGTCGCTATAGGTCACTTGGAAACTGTAGCTGTAGCCGGTTTCCGTAATGGGCGGCAACTCCCCTAACTGGGCTAACGGCGCCGTCGCGTCGGTTAAATCCCGTTCGTAGAGGCGGATATTTTGATAAGCGCTGGTTCCCTGGGGATTGGCGAGGGTATTAGCGTGGTCGTTGATGAAGGTTAAATAGTTAATATTCCCGGTGAAATACTGCCCCACCGGCAGGGTGAAATATTGCCATTCCGTCCCCGTAGCGTTGAAAAAGTCGGTTTTATAGCCGGAATTAACCTTAGCCCCTCCAATTTGGAAGGCTTCCTTCACGGTGCGGTTGTAACTGTCGTCTGTGTCGAAGCCAATGGCCTGAATATCGGCGCCGGGTGTTTCCGAGCGGAAATCAAAGTCCAGCAGGGTATTGGCTGTCAGGGTGTAGTTATAGGCGTACTTTGTCCAGGTGTCCCCCGTTAATTTCACTCCCTGTCCTCCGTCTAAGACTTGGGCGTTCTTCGTCCGGTCTTGGCGGTTGTAACTGGATAATCCCGCCGGGTCTAACGTCAGGGAGGGGGCAAATTGAACCGAGAAACTACCGAGCGTTCCCGCCGCGGCGCTGTTGCCGCTCAGATCCTTAACCTGGTTAGCTTGAAGTTCGACTCGATATTCTCCGACCTGGGAACTATTCCAATTCTGAGCGTTAACAACCCGGTAGAGGGCTTGAACGCTATTGCCCACCACCGTTGTGTTAACAAACTCCGCTCCGGCGCTAAAGCTATTAGGACCAAGCACCAGAATATCCTGGGAGTCCAGAGAGTTAAGGTCTAACCCCTTATTGTCTTGATAGGTGACGGTGAAGAAATAGTCGGGAACGCCCGTCGTCGTGCCAATGTTAGCGAGGGCGTTAACCGTCGCCGTCGGCGCCTCTGCGTCTAGTTCAAAACTGTCGAAAAGTCGGACGTTTTTAAATAAGCTATTGCTGAGGGGCGTGGAGACGTCGTGGTCGTTGATGAAGGTGAGGTACTCCACGGCGCCGGTGAAATATTCGCCTACGGGGATTGTATAGGTTTGCCACTCTGCGCCGAAGCCGTCGCCGTTGCTGTCCCGGTTGGGGTCGTAGTTGTTGTAGGCGAGGTTGTATAACTTGGAAGAGGGCTTGGTGCCGTAGAGTTGGAAGGCGGGAAAATCCCCGGCACTGTAGCTATCGTTGGTGTCGAAACCAATAGCCTGCTCCTCTCCGGCGCCGTCACTCCGGTACTCAAACATGAGAACTGTATCCGGGGTAATGACGTAGGGATAGCGGTATTTTTTCCAGGTGTTGCCCTTGAGCTGTAAGGTCTGTCCCCCGTCGAGAACGAGCGGTTCTGAACTAGGCTTGAGATCCTGACGATTGTAGGAAAGGATTTGGGTTAGGTTGAAGTTAATGCTATTTTCCGGCGGCGGCGGCTCCGGGGAGGGGGTGGGAGGAACCGCCACATTCACCGTTAGGGCGCCTAAACTCTGTTCTCCGAGAAGATTGCCGTTGAAGTCGGCAATTTGTCCTTCCTTGAGGGTAATTTGATACTGACCGTTCAGATCCGCTACGCCTAACCCCCAACCTAGGTTGCTGGTCATAGTGTAGGTGGCGACCACTTGCGTCCGCTCCGGGTTGGCCTGAATATCGGTTAACCGGGCCAGATAACGGAACCCATCGGGGCGGGTGATTTCAATGTCGTCATTGCCGAGGGAACTGAGGCGAATCCCGGCGGCATCGCTATAGGTCACTTGGAAACTGTAGCTATAGCCCGTTTCCGTAATGGGGGGAAGCTCCCCTAACTGGGCTAACGGCGCCGTCGCGTCGGTTAAATCCCTCTCGTAGAGGCGGATATTTTGATAAACGCTGACCCCCTGGGGATTGGCGACGGTATTAACGTGGTCGTTGATAAAGGTAAGGAAGTTAATATCCCCGGTGAAATACTGCCCGACCGGCAGGGTGAAATATTGCCATTCTGTCCCCGTAGCGTTGAAAAAGGCAGTTTTATAGCCGGAATTAACCCTAGCCCCCCCGATTTGGAAGGCTTCCTTCACGGTACGGTTGTAACTGTCGTCTGTGTCGAAGCCAATGGCCTGAATATCGGCGCCGGGTGTTTCGGAGCGGAAATCAAAGTCCAGCAGGGTATTCGCCGTCAGGGTGTAGCTATAGGCGTATTTTTTCCAAGTGTCCCCCGTTAATTGCAGACCTTGACCCCCGTTTAGGATCTGGGCGTTCTTAGTCCGGTCTTGACGGTTGTAGGACGATAATTCAGCATCCGTTAAGACAAGAGGAGAGATTATTGATAGGGAGTCCAAGGTGTTAGATGAGGAACTCATAGGAATTGTCCATCACAATGCTAGATAGGTCGGAAGCCGCAGTTTCGGAGTTTTAAGTATAACCAGATAACTGACTAAAACCCACCTCCGCACTATTAATGATACTTGTCCTGCGGGGGGATGTATACGTAGATTTACTGGAAAGTTCAAAAGTTGTCGTTGGACGGCTAGCGGTTTTCCTCTGTCGCAGACCTTGGGCCGTAGCTCCTTAAAGTTTAATCCCAATCACCTGAGTATGGGCGCCGCGGGCTTGGGTAACGCCGATGGTGCGCTCCGAGGCGGAGATCATCGGGCGCCGGAGGCTGACCACGAGAAATTGGGCCTGCTGGGCCTGCTGGCGCACCATTCTAGAGAGTTTTTCCACATTAGCGCCGTCCAGGAACATATCCACTTCGTCAAAACCGTAGAAAGGAGAAGGGCGGTAGCGCTGGAGAGCGAAGATAAAACTCAGCGCCGTCAGGGATTTTTCCCCCCCGGACATGGAACTAAGGCGCTGGACGGGTTTGCCCTTGGGGTGGGCCACGAGGTTTAAGCCGCCCTGGAAGGGGTCTTCCGGGTTGTCTAACTGGAGGTGACCATCCCCCTCGGAGAGCTGGGCGAAGATGGTCTGGAAGTTTTCGTTAACGGCACTGAAGGCGGCTTGGAAGGCCCGCAGGCGCAGGGTGGTAAAGTTTTCCACTCGCAAAAGTAATTCTGTCCGCTCCGCCTCGATGGTGTTCAATTTTTCCTGAAGTTCCGACAGCCGGGCTTGGGTCTGAGTCTGCTCCTCCAGCGCCAACATATTGACCGGCTCCATGGCCTCTAGTTTTTTCTGCCCGGCCCGAATCTCCCGCTCTAGGGTCTCCAAAACGGCGCCGTAATCCCCCGTTGCCGATATCAGCTCGGCAAGGTCAGACGGTAAAGCGGAGCTGATATCTGATATCTGATATCTGATATCTGCTAACTGTTTCCTCAACTCCGCCAGTCGAGTCTCCCGGCCCCACTGAGTTTCCTGTAACTTTTCCCCCTGCCACTGGGTCTGTTGGCGTTGATTTTGGGCGTTCTGTAATTGGCGCTCTAGACCGTCCCGCTCCTCTTTAACGGCGCCGAGGTGCTCCGCCAGCCGGGCTAGTTGGGTTTCTAGGTCTTGAACGGCGCTTTGGGTTTGGGCCAGTTCCTCGATTAACCCCGCCTCTTCAGTGGCGAGACTTTGGGCTTGAGCCTGACCCTCCCTCAGAATTTTCTCCGCCTGGGCGCTTTGCTCCGCTAGGCGCTCCTCCTGTCGGCGCAGATCCCCGAGACGATTTTCCTGACCTTGCAACCCTTGCAGAGCGCCGCTCAAGGCTTGTTCCCGAGTTTGAATCTCCCCCTGGGCCCTCTGCCAATCCTGATGGGAGGCGGATGTCTCCAGCGCCGAGAGTTTGGTTTGGGTCTCCGCCAGTCGGCGCTCCAGGGGCGGAATCTTGTCCTCCAGTTGGGCGAGACGGTTTTGCCCCGCTTCTAGGGCTTCCCGTTGATTCTGGATTTGTTGATTAAGAACTTCGGACTGCTGGGCCAGACGTTGGCGCTCCTGGTCGATCCCTTGCAGTTCCAGTTGCCGCTCCCGCAGGGTTTGGCGGGCCTCGTTCAGCGCCGGGGTCAATTCTTTGATTAAAACCTCCCGCTCTAGTAAATGCTCCTCATTACGGGCGCAAATTTGCTCCAAATCCCCCAGACGGCGCCGGAGCGCCTCCATTTCCGGGGACTCCTCCTGGGTTAGGGCGCCGAAACGGAGGCCGGAGCGGGCTGGACGACTGCCGCCGGTGAGGGCGCCGCTGGTTTCCAGTAATTCCCCCTCTAGGGTGACGATGCGTTGACGCCCCAGGTGGGGACGAGCCAGATCCAAGGTTTCAAAAACCAAGGTTTGCCCAAAGACAAAGGCGAAAATCTCCCGGTAGCGGGGGTCAAAGCGAACCAGATTTAAAGCCTGATCGATGTAACCGGGGGTTTGGGGAGAGAGGGGATTGCCCCGCTGACCGCCGCCCCGGATTTTGGTTAAGGGGAGAAAGGTGGCCCGTCCGGCTCGGGTTTGTTTCAGTAAGGCGATGCCCGCGGCGGCCACGCTGTCGTCTTCCACCACCATAAAACCCAGCCGAGCGCCGGCGGCGATTTCCAGCGCCAGTTGGTATTGCGCTTCCACCTGTCCCAGTTGGGCCACCAGACCGCAGAGGCCGGGCAAGTCGGAGTTGAGGAGGGTTTGGGCCGCGTGGGTGCCTTCGGCCCGACCCTGGGCCTGTCGGGTCGCCTCTAATTTATCCAGTTGTCGTTGTTTTTCCCTCTGCTCCTTACTGAGGCGGCCTTGGGTTTCCTGGAGGACGCTTTTTTCCTGCTCCGCCAGCGCCAGACGGGCCGCGAGGCTTTGGGCCTGTTGGGTCAAGGCGGGCAAAGCGGCGCTTAAGGCCTGGGCTTCTCTGACTCGCTCCGCTAAACTCGCCTCCGTTTGAGCTAGGGTCTCCCGCCCGCTCTCTAGGGAGCTTTCCAGTTGTCGAACCCGTTCCCGCAGTTGGGCCGCCTCTTGCCGCAGGGGAGCCAGGGCGTTTTGTAGTTCCCCCGCGGTTCGACTCTGGCGGGTTTGCTCCTCCACCCAGGCGCTGGAGGCTTCCGCTAGGATTTGGGCTTCCCGGCGGGCGGCGTCCAATTGGTTTTGTAACGTCTGGGTTTCCCCCCGCAGTCGGGGCAGGGTTTCATTTTCCAAAACCGCTATTTCTGCCTCTAACCCCCGCCGTCGCGCTTGATAAGTCGAACGGTCTTTTTCCGCCTGGGCTTGGGCGGCCTGACCCTGGGCCAACTGACGTCGCGCTTCTTCCCGGCGCCGTTGCAGTTGTTCCTGTTGGGCTTGGCATTGGGCCAGGCGGGCCGTTAAGGCAATTTGCTCTTCTTCTCCCAGAGCGCGCACCTGGGCGTTCAGCGCCGTTAACTGGCTTTGTCGGGTTTCAATCTCCTGGGCTAGCGCCTCAAAACCGCGGGTCAGTCCCCCCAGTTCCCGTTCTCCTCCTCGATACTGTCGCCCCAGATCCTCAATCTCGGCGCTCAGCGCCTTGACCTGAATCACTTGGCTCAAGCGTTGCTTTTCCTGCACCTGCTCCCGCAATTTTTGATACTTTTGGGCTTTAACCGCGTCCGTCCCTAGGCGCTCCAGCGCCCGCAGGAGTTCGGTTTCAATAATTCGGCACCGGTCCTCCCGCTCCCGCACCTCCTCCAGGGTTTCCTTGGTTTTGACAATCTTGCGGTCAAATTCCGCCACCCCCGCCAACTCGTCAATAATTTCCCGGCGCTCCTTGGGGTTCATGGTGATAATGCGGGTCACGTCCCCCTGGAGGACGATGTTGTAACCCTCCGGGTAAATCCGCAGGCGGCTCAGTTGCTCGTGGAGTTCGCTGACGGTGGCAGATTCGCCGTTAATCAGATAATTGGAGGAATAATTGCCCCCCTTGGTGATCTTCAAGCGCCGGGTGACGGTCCACTCCTGTTGGGGGATCAGTTTTTCCAGAATCTCGGCATTGAGGTCGGCGCCGTTCTGGGAGGTCTGGCTCAACTCCGCCAGCGCCGGCTCGTACCGGGCCCGTTGGGCGGTGAAAAACTCCTCGTTGTCTAGATCGCTAATATCGAAGGTGACGGAGACAATGGCCTCCGAACTGCCCCGGTTGCCCTTGGCGTTGTTGTTAACCAAATCCGGCAGGCGCTCGGCCCGCATCCCCTTGGAGGTGGCTAGCCCTAGGCAAAAGAGAACCCCGTCTAAAATGTTGGATTTGCCGGAGCCGTTGGGGCCAGAAATGACCGTAAAGCCAGGCAGAATGGGAATCGAGGTATGACCGCCAAAGGATTTAAAGTGAGTTAACTCGATGCGCTTAATATGAACCATCGCCCTCAACGCGCTCCGCCCCAGTCTTACGATTATCGCCAGTGTACCCATCCCCTGACCGTTTTGGGAAAATTGGGTTCCTGGCTTTACAGATATCAGTTATCAGATATCAGTGATCAGATACCGGTTATGGCGAGCCGGAGTGAATCATGAGCAGGCGCCGGTTAGTGCCCCCCTTTTCGAGGCGAGGTACTGAGCAGTTCGACAGGCTCACTGTAATACCTGCCGAAGTAGGGTTTGGGAGGATATAGCGGCATTCAGGCGGGTGAGAACACTAAAACCCTTGCTCAGTAAGGATTTTAGTGTTCTCACCAGCGCAGACGCCGCTATAAATCCTCCCAAGGTAAAAGTTTACAAAAAGTAACATATATTAATAAACGTAGTCATAAATGTAAAGTTTTTTATATATAAGCAAGGTTCATGCTGATTTTTCATGGGGGTGTGCTCTAATTGTGAAAGCTAAAGCTCAACAACACGGAGTTTCTCATCATGCCTCGTATTCGCATTGCCATTGATGCCAGTCTTTTCAGTGCCATCTCTGATGAAGAGAAAACCAAAATTGAAGGCATCTTAAAAAACACAACTCTCTTAGCTAAGGATGGAAAATTTGAAGGCGAAGCAGGTCTAATGGCCGATGCTCAGTCTATGATTGCTGACCCGCAAGGATTCGGCGACTTCTTTGAGGATTTAATTGACAATTTAGATGCTTGTAAAATTGGTTGCGACGTAGCCGCTAGCGCCGCCGCCGCCGCTTGTACTGCCGGCACCGCCGGGGTTGGACTTGCCGCTTGTCTCGCTGGTGTGGAAGTGGCTCGTAACGCCTGCCGATCGGCTTGCTAATGGCGTAATATTGTCATTCTTTGCTCTCTAGGTATTTAGTTTACCTTTTATCTAGAGAGCAAATTTTAAACAGACCCCTTCGTCTTACTGCATTAAAAATTTAGGGAAAGCTATGAGCAATCGTCTTGTACAAACGTCTGAACTTTTTGAAGAAGCTAGCAATTTTAAAGGGGAGTTTTTAGCCAGAACTTTCGGCGCAATGCCGCTAGCGGCGAGGGACTCTCAACTCAGTCTTATTCCGGCAGTCAGTAATATTGTCGGGGTTGGCTATGGCGTTAAAATTTCAGGAGAGACAACCAGTGAAGATTTAGCGTTAAGGATTTATGTTCGCTCTAAATTGCCCAAAAGTCAGCTAACATCAGCAGAACAAATTCCCTCAGAAATTAATGGAAAAACGACGGATGTGATCCCTGTCTATGATTTGAGCGCCTTAGCCCGACCTGTAGAATGCGGCGTATCTATCGGCCACTTTGAGATTACTGCGGGAACTCTAGGGTGTTTGGTCAAGAAAAATGGCGGCCCGGATGGCGAGACGTTTATTCTTTCCAATAACCACGTTCTAGCCAACTCTAACGACGCTAGCTTAGGGGATAATATCCTAGAACCAGGAAAGATGGACGGCGGAGCCAGCGCCATTGCTGAGCTATCTGATTTTGAGCCGATTAAGCTGGATGGTCAGGCCAATCGAATGGATGCGGCAATTGCCAAGGTTAAAAATCCTAGCGATGTCAAGTCAAGTATCCTAACAATTGGTCAAATTCAAGGCTCTCCTATGGCTGGGGCAATTTATCAGTCCGTTCGTAAACATGGACGAACAACTGGACATACGGTAGGTGTCATTATGGATATTGCGGCGGATGTCCGAGTCCGTTTTGGCACCACATTAGCCAACTTTGAAAGTCAAATCGCAATTCAAGGCGTGAACGGTCTCTTTAGCCAAGGGGGAGATTCCGGCTCTTTGATTGTCGACGCCATGACTCGTCGTCCCGTAGCCCTTTTATTTGCTGGCGGCGGCAACCAAACTTTTGCCTGCCCCATTGAAGGAGTCCTATCCCGTTTTGATGTTGATATACTGTAAGTGAATCCTCAGCTTAAGGAGAAAAACCATGAGTGAAGTCAATGTCCCGGCGCCAAAATCCCCCGATTTACCCGCTATTAAGCAAGAGGTTAAGCGTCAGTTTGAACATCTGCCAGGGGTAGAAGGATTTGGTATTGGCGACGGCGTGGTGAATGTTTACATTAGTCAACCCGAAACCAGCCGTCAAATTCCTGCCTCTTTTAAAGCTGTGCCGTTAAGGTGTATTCCCACGGGAATTATCGAAGCTCGGTAGTCGGCGCCGTTCTGGGCGGTTTGACTCAACTCCGCCAGTGCCGGCTCATACCGCTTCAGCGTCTGTTTCTATCCTAGGCGCCATGTTTTCAAAACCGAGTTGTTTTTCTCACTGAGGCGCCCCGGTGTCAACCGGCGGAGAGTTCAGTCATCCTCCCAGACTTCGACCTGCAAAACGGCTTCGATGGGATCTTGCATCGAAAAGCCAAATTCCTGCAATTCGTTTTTCCAAAAGGCCCAGTCTTCCCCGTAGAGGAGCGCTAATTTCCAGAGTCTATCCTCGGGCTTGATGGCCTTGGCTTCCACTAAAGAAGCCATCTTGCGCTGAAACTTCTCCATGGGCTGGGCAAGTTTTTGAACCATAACCTATGTTATTTTAGTAAATTGGTTGCGTTGGTAGATTGTGGGTAGACGAAACTACCGCTAAGATTGAGC
>JBKCES010000377.1:0-11855 GCA_046304295.1 Cyanobacteriota bacterium
AAATCCCAATTCCCGGCTCACAACCCCCATTTTCCTAGATTGAGCCGTGTCGTCTCTTTTGGAAAAAGTCCCTGAAAACCATACCCAGTAAGGGTTTGACTCTTTTAGTACGCAGTTGATCACCCCCTTGAACGCTTACGGGGGATTTAGGGGGATAAAACCCAAAAGTAGGTCTTTGACAGAGATATGTATACACCGTAGCCTTGGAAAGGGGGGAAAACTTCTCTAAGTCCCCCTTGTAAAGGGGGATTGTCCCACTGAGCTTGCCGAAGTGTAGGGGGATAAAGCCCGAAACTGAGTCTTTAACCGAGATCTGTGTACACCGTAGCCTTCTAAGGGGGATTAGGGGGGATCAGACCATTTTCAACAACCCATTAGCCCTTGTTCTGGTCGCGCTTGCGCTTGAATTTAGCGCCGAAGCCCAGGGCGACGGTGGCGCCGAGAAGGGTCATGGGTTCGGGAATAGGTTGAGGCCCGACATTCTGAACAATAGGAATCTGTTGCAGAGAGACCACGCCCACGGAGTCAAAGGTCAGCCCCGTGACAAAGGCGGTGGGATCGAGGGGATCGAGCGCCGCTTCCACTTCGATGCCGGTGATGGAGAAACAGGGAACCGCAGAGGCGAAGCTAAAGGCGCTACCGCCCGTGATGGTGCCGCCGGGGGTGACGAAGTTATCGCAGGCGCCGCCGACACCGTCGTCCAAGAGCAAATTATATTCGCCGTTGCCGATGTTAGCGGGAAGAGTCACCGACGCAAAGAGGGGACCGCCCTCCACAAAGTAGTTATAACCTACGGCCACTTCCGGGTCGATCCAAACAGTTTGGTCGGTGTTAAAGATAGAAATATCCGGGAAATCGAAACCGTCCGTAGGATCGTCGTTGGTGGGGGGAAGACAGGGATCGGTGGGATCAGAGCAGGGAATTTCGCCGATAAAGGTGGAACCGGAGATAAAGACACCGGAATCTAGAATGCTATCGCCGGAGTCGGCAATGGCTAATTTAATGGTGTTGACTTCGCCGGGAGTGACGTCGGCTAACACTGTCAGGACGCGGGTGAAGCCGTCGTATTGGCTATCGATGGGGTTAGGAGTAATCGTGTTGTCGATGTAAACCCCAGAGTTGGCGTCGTTGTTGACATTATTAATGGTCACTGGAGTGGTGGTGCCGGGGAGGGTGGCAATGTTAACGCCATTCAGGAAGAAACCGAAAACGTCGTTAAAACTAGTTCCGACAAACTCGTTGTACTCTTCCGACGCAAAGGCGTACTGGAAGGTCACTTGGTTAGTTTCCGAGATGAAATCGAAGCTAATGGAGTTGGAGTCGAAGGTGTTGACCCCGCTCAAACCAGTTAAGTCAGGATCGCCCGCCGTGCCGTTGCTAGTGCCGGCGCCGGGTAGATCGTTGGGCCCCAGAGCGTTAAGGGCTTGGCCAGAGGTGAGGAGAATCCCAGAGTCAATGCCGATACCAGAGGCTAAACCGCCGCTAAAGAAACCGGAAGAACCGTTAGCGCCGATGTAGGTCACCGTGGAGCCGGGGGCGAGAGAAACACCTTCCCCGAGGATCGAGTTTACCAGCGCCGCTCCGTCGTTGCTAGGGGTGATGGTGAGTGCCCTGACGGGAACTAGACTACCGCTGGTGAGGAGGGTCAAGCCAGCGAGGGAAAAAGCAAGACGTAAGTTCATAACTTTGAAATTGGTATAACAGTAGAGTAAAATGAATGGCGATAGCAAGCCTAGGGATTGCAGCGTTTCGCCAAGCCGTTTTTTTTGAACGGTTGGAAAACCAAGTTGGCCCCCAGTATAGGGGGATCTCCGGCGGAGCGACAGAGTTTATCCGTTTTGAAGAAATCCGACGATTCGTCATGGAAATTTCAGACAAAATTCCCCCGGCGCCGCTGAGGTTGCGCCCGAGAAACAGTTAAAATCTCTCTGTGAACGTCTCAATCTTTCCCGCAAGACATTATGGTAGCCGAACGCCTTCTGCCCGAATTGAATACCGCCAGCGTCTCCCTCTCCCAGAAAGAAACCCTGCGTCTTTACGAAGATATGGTGTTGGGGCGCCTCTTTGAGGACAAATGCGCCGAGATGTATTACCGCGGTAAGATGTTCGGTTTTGTCCACCTCTACAACGGACAAGAGGCGGTCTCCTCCGGTATTATTCAGGCCATGCGACCGGGGGAAGATTACGTCTGTAGCACCTACCGGGATCACGTCCACGCGCTCAGCGCCGGAGTGCCGGCCAAGGAAGTGATGGCGGAACTCTTTGGCAAGGCAACGGGCTGTAGTCGGGGGCGGGGCGGCTCCATGCACTTGTTCTCGGCGGAGCATCGCTTGTTGGGGGGCTTCGCCTTTATCGGGGAAGGGATTCCCGTGGCCCTAGGGGCGGCGTTCCAGAGCAAATACCGCCGGGAAGTTCTGGGAGACCGTTCCGCGGATCAGGTGACGGCCTGCTTCTTCGGGGACGGCACCACCAATAACGGTCAGTTTTTTGAATGTCTGAATATGGCGGCGCTGTGGAAGTTACCTATTTTGTTTGTGGTGGAAAATAACAAGTGGGCTATCGGCATGGCCCACGAGCGGGCCACCTCTCAGCCGGAAATTTATAAAAAGGCTAGCGTTTTCAGCCTACCCGGCGTTGAAGTGGACGGCATGGATATTGTGGCCGTTTATCAAGTGGCGAAGGAAGCGGTGGCCCGGGCCCGAGCGGGAGAAGGCCCCACCTTAATCGAGGCGCTCACCTATCGTTTCCGGGGCCATTCCCTGGCGGACCCCGACGAACTGCGCTCCGCCGACGAAAAACAATTCTGGGGCGCCCGGGATCCGATTAAAAAGTTCGCCGCCTACGCGACGGAGCATAATCTGGTGACCCAGGAGGAACTGAAAGCTATTGAAAAACGGGTGCAGGCGGACATCGATGCGGCGTTGGCCTTCGCCGAAGCCAGCCCCGAACCCGACCCCGCCGAACTCCACCGCTACGTCTTCGCGGATTAACTCCCATGGCTGTTTTTAACGCCGTTCTGCTGACGGTCTATGTCCTCTTCAGCCTCGGCGCTAGCCATTGGCTCGGGCAAAAGTCCTACGACTGGCTCCCGACCCCGGCGGCGCTGGAGGCGGAACCTATCGGCGACCTCTTCAGTGCCATGACCACCCTAGGGAGTTTAATTTTCCTCGGCGTCTTTGGGGTTTTGCTCTACTCCCTCCTCTTTTACCGGGCGAAAGGGGAGGAGGACGGCGCCGCCATTCGGGGCAATACCAAATTGGAAATCACCTGGACCGTTATTCCGATTCTCCTGGTCACTTGGTTGGCTTGGTACAGCTTCAGAACCTACGAGCGCCTGAATGTTTTAGGGCCTCTGCCTCTAGTGAACCATCCTCATGGACAAATTTACGCCCAACTCCCCGGTGCTTCTCCCTTTGAACCGAGGGGAATTTTGCCGGAAACGGAAAATTTAGCGCCCCTCAGAATTGACGTCAAAGTCAGACAATGGGCTTGGGAATTTATCTATCCCGAAACTGGCAAAACCAGCGCCGAACTGCATTTACCGATCAATCGTCGGGCCCAATTTCATCTAACCTCTGAGGATGTGATCCACGGCTTTTATGTGCCGGAATTTCGAGTCAAACAGGACATTATCCCCAACCGGGACGTAGAATTTAGCGTCACCCCCAGCCGGGTGGGAGAATACCAACTGCGGGATTCCCAATTTAGCGGCGTCTATTTCGCCTTAATGACGGCGCCGGTTCTGGTGGAAACGCCCCAAACCTTTCAGGCTTGGTTAACAGCCGAGAAGACGGAGTCGGCGCTGAACGCCGCCCACAGCGAGCATCAAACTCCCCCCGACACCGTTCTGCGAAGCGGTTGGCCCCGGGTGACCCCCAAGCTCCGGGATTAAAGATTAACCGTCAACACAGAGCGATTGCGGTCGTCAACCCGTTCGTAGCGCAACTCATCCACCCCGTCCAGCGCCAAATAAATCCCCAGACCGCCGTGGGGGCGCTGGATTAAAGATTGGGCCAGATCCGCTTCCTGGGGCAAAGAATGCTGAGTCGGATCATAGGGATACCCTGTGTCTTCAATACGGACGCTTAAGCGGGAAGCGTCCCACTGGGCGGCGAGTTGGATTTCTCCCGTGAGTCCCTTTTCTTGATAGCCATGGACAATAATATTTGTCACCAACTCATCCACGGCTAAGCGGAGTTTATAGGCTGACTTGTTCTCTAGACCGGCGCTTTGCGCTACGTCTAAGACATAGCTCGCAATGACGCCCAAGGAGTCCAAATTACCCGGAATAGTTAAGGTTTCCATGACGATAAATCACCCTTTGAGATACGGGCTTCGACCAAGCTCAGCCCTCGTTTAAAACTACGTTCAGGTTTCCGGTCAGACGCTTTAGTTCTAACATTTGATAACTGATATCTGTCATCTGATATCTGTCAAACGTCGGAGCGCCAACATCGTAATGTCGTCGAACTGGGGTGTTTCTCCAATAAAGGCGAATAATTCTCCCTTAATGCGCTCTAGGAGTTGGGAAGCGGAATTCCCACAGGGGGTTAAAAGGGAGAGAAGACGTTGCGCTTTAAACTGTTCACCTTCCTCATTTTTCCCTTCCGTGACGCCGTCGGTATAGCCCAGTAAAATATCGCCGGGGTCAAGGAAAACCTGCTGAATCTTAAATTCAGAATCAGGCATCATTCCGAGGGCAGGACTGGTGGGATTGAGGACGGTTTTAACTGCGGATTGGTTCAGAATAAACAGAGGTTCGTGACCGCCGTTGACATAGGAAAGAAGTCCGGTTTCTGTTTCCAGAACCCCGAAGAAGAGGGTGGCAAACATCGATAAATTCCAATGATACTTGACAATGTAGTCATTGGTTAGCTTCATTGCCCTCAGCGCCCTGAGATGGGTTAAATTAACAGCGTTTGAGGTGCTGATCCACCCTTCTGGTTGGGGTTTCTCTAGGGTTAGCATGGTTTCTTCATCCTGTCCCCAATCATTAGGCTGTTGGGCAAAGATGCGAATTAAACTGCGAAACAGCGCCATAAATAAAGCGGCGCCGACTCCTTTATCACAGACATCGGCAATGACAAGGCCAACGTGCTTTTGGTCTCCTAGATCAAAAACATCGTAAAAATCTCCGGCTACCTGTTTAGCTGGGTAGAAACTAGCGGCGATTTCCCATTGAGGCGGTTGACAAATTTGGTAGGGTAGAAAATCAATTTGGATAGCCCTGCCCTTTTGCAATTCTAAATCCAGTGTTTTCGTATATTGATCTAGTTTTGAGTACAGGCGAGCATTTTCGAGTACCAGAGCAATGTGATCCGCCACAATTTTCATCTGATCCGCCACCTCTAGGGAGAAGTGGCCCGCCTGGGGATGGAGAAGCGTCAAAATCCCCAGTAGGCGCTCGCCCCGGAGGATCGGAATCCCCAGCGCCGAGCGGACGGTATAGGGTTGATTGGGCAGGGTCAGCCAACGCTCGTCAGTTTCGGTGTCCATAATCAGGCCGAGGCGGCGGTGTTGATTAACCCAGCCCGCCAGACCTTGGTCTAGCACTTTGCCAATCAGCGCCGACCGTTGTTTCGGCGTCACTTCCCGGCGGGAGAGAATCGCATCGGCGATTTTGCCCTCGGGACTGAGTAAAAATAAGCTACTGGTTTCGGCTTTCGTCAGATCCGCGGCTAAATCCACCACTTTTTGCAGGGTGTCCGCCAAAATTTCCTTTTCCTGACGGTGATCGCTACTTTCAACCAAGTTTTCCAGCAGTTGGCGCTGGATATCGAGGGCGGAACGCTCCCGTTGTAAAGAGAGTTTGAGAGCCACGCTCTCCAGAGTGAGGGCGATTTGATTGGCGGTAATCTGCATCAAGTCGGCGATATCTTCGCTGAAATGATAGGGTTGGGAGTGGAGCAGGGTAATAACAGCCAAGAGTTCTGACCCCTTGAGGATCGGTGTCGCCAGCGCCGAGCGGACGACGTAGGGTTGATCGGGAAAGGTGAGCCAACGCTCGTCCGTTTCTGTGTCCAATACCAAGCCCACCTGCCGATGGCGGCAGACCCACCCGGCTAACCCCTGGTCGAGAACCTTGTTAATGAGGGATTTGCGACGGTCAGGGTCGGTTTCCTCGCGGGTCAAAATACTGTGGGTCACTCGACGCTGTTCATCCAGCAGGAGTAAACTGCCTTTTTGTGCCTGAGCAAGTTCTACTGAGGCATCCAGAATTGTTTGTAGAGCCGCATGGAAAAGTGGTTCATCAGTAGAGCTTTGAATAATCCGCAGTAAACTTTTGAGGAGTTGCCCCGGGGAATTGCTCCCATTCCCAGACATCCCCCCCTCTTGACCCCAGCTTAGGGTTGCCAGATTGCGTAGGAGTTGTTTGTGGAGGAGAAAAGCGGCCCGCTCGTTCTCCAACGCTCGCAGTTGCTGGCGTAGATTGGCGATTTCCGCCAATAGATGTTCCGGGCCGGGAGGATCAGTCATCGGTAAAGACATTGATTAATGGGCGATTAATTGGCTATCGCTTTGGAGTCAAACTGGTCGAGGAAGACAACGCTCCGGTGAAAGCCAGTTTTTTCCATTGTCTCGCGCACCCCGTTTTGAGGCTTAACGATATAAAGAGTGACCTCCGCTCCCATTTTTTGCTTGGAAAAGATCAACACCCGCAAGCCAGCGCTAGCCATGTAATTCAAGTCCTCCAGCTTAAGCACCAGCTTTTGAGGTTTACGTTGGGCGGCTTCCTCAACGGTTGTTTGAAATTGCGGCGCCGTGGCGGCGTCTAGATCTCCAGCAAGGGTAATCACGGCGATGTCGTCCAAAATTTCGAGGGTAGAAGTAAGTGCCATAAGAAATATCCAAATTAATGAGAATAGGGGGAGCAATACCCGGCTTTCCGGGAGCCGCGAAGGGGCAGGCCAAAAACTCGCTCCTTTAGTGTAGCCAAGAACGTCAACCTCGTCGCTTGCCACCAGTAGATTCCCTCCCAATATTTCATAGGCATTAAGAATCCAAGGCTTCTTAATGCCTGGTAAGGTACTCCGAATAAAGGGAATAGAGTGCTCGTTGCTATCGCGGGCCTAAGTGAATCATGAACAGGCTCCGATTCGCTCCCCCTGTTCCAAGGCTACGGTGTACACAGATCTTGGCTAAAGACCTAAATTTTGGATTGGATCCCCCAAAATCCCCCTTTACAAGGGGGACTTTGAGAAGTTTCCCCCCTTTTCAAGGGGGTTTAGGGGGGATCGTGACACTTGTGTGTACACGGTAGCTGTTCCAAGGGGGGTTGGGGCGACAAAACATTGGATTGCGTTCGCCAGTTATTTAGTTCAGAGATAACTCCTGCATTATATCGTGAATCAGCTCTACCGTGGGTATTTTTTTAGTCCAAACAAGCTCTGAGTATTATCTCTCCCACAAAGACTGTTCAGTTGGTCTGAGTACTCTAAAAACGACTCATTTTCCATAAAAAAGGCAGAAAGTGCCCCAGCACCGCCTCTTTTGGGGTACTTTTGATTGCTTAGAATTTGGAATCACTGATGGGGTTAGGGGAGGCTCGTCAAACATCCGCTAAGATGCTAGACGGAAAGCGGCGCTTCCGGTTTACGCTGAATTATTCATGTCTGACAAAATTCAAAAAATTCTTGCCCAGTGGGGTCTCGCTTCCCGGCGCGAGGCCGAAAGTTGGATTGAGGCGGGAAGAGTGACGCTCAATGGCAAAGTGGCGCAAATTGGAGACCGGGCCGATCCGCAACGGGACCGGTTGGCGATAGATGGCAAACCCCTACAGACAAAGGAGCGCCCAGAGCTATTGTATTTGTTGCTCAATAAGCCCAAAGGTGTTCTTTGCACCTGCGACGATCCCCAGGGACGCCAAACCGTGTTGGATCTCCTAGCGCCGGAACTGCGGCAGGGTCGGGGACTCCATCCCGTGGGACGCCTAGACCGCAACTCCAGCGGCGCTTTGCTATTAACCAACGACGGCGAACTCACCCTACGGTTGACCCATCCCCGCTATCACCTACCCAAAACCTATGATGTCTGGCTCCGGGGCCATCCCCGGGAACAGGACTTAATTCGATGGAGCGAGGGAATGATGCTGGACGGCGAAAAAACGTTACCCGCCCAGTTGGAAGTGATTGATGTCACCCGAGAGCAAACCCGCCTCCTCGTGACCCTAATGGAGGGGCGCAACCGCCAAATCCGGCGTCTGGCGGAGCAGTTGGGTCTAGAGGTGACCAGACTCCACCGTTGTGGCATTGGCGATTTAACCCTGAGCGGGGGGCGAGAATCCCTGCGCTTTGGGCAATATCGGGCACTCCGACCGGGGGAATTGCGTTATCTGCGGGAGCGGACGGGTTTAGTCCCGGCGCCTCAGCCGCCCTCTCGCCGGAAGAGCGGGCGTTAAAGTAACCGTTCGACATCATTATCTAGGATCCTAAACCTCTAGCGCCGGATCAAAGGCGGTATTGCCTAAAATCGGTGCGGTCGTTGCTTGATTTTGACCGCTCCAGCGCCGGTAATCCTCCAGCAGTTGGGCCTGAAGGCGCTGTTTAATCCGTCCCAAAACCCCCCGCAGGAGTCCCTGAACCGCCATTTCCAGGAGCGGCGCCGGGGTGAGCCAGAGCGCTTGGGGCAGATCGACGCTCACGGTTAGATCGGCCTTGCCCTGAAGCAGGGTTTCTTGGTTGTGGCGGTAGGGCGCTAAACGTCCTTTCAGAGTCAGGGCGAAACGGTGGTTGATGTAGTCGATGCCCCGAATTTCGCAGTCTTCCGATTCCAGATAGACCGTCCCGGTGGAGTTGGCCCAGACCTTGAGGGTGACGGTGGGTTGGAAATGGTAGAGATCTAGAAAGCTTAGGGGCCGCATTTTCAAGCGAAAGCGATTTTCCCCCAAGGTCTCCATTAACTGGGGATCGGCGATGGCGGTCACCAGGCGCTGGGGTTGCCGCAGGTAATGCTGAAGCGTCGGCAGGGGTTCCTGAAGAGAGAGGGAAAGGGATTCCTGGGCGCGGAAACTGACGTTCATGGGGCGAGACTCAAGCAACAACTCTTCTTAATATTACTTTACAAAAGTTAACATTGCGCAAAATTAGTCCGGCTTTTGGGCCTGTTGGGGGCATTGCTTCAGAACTTCCGCCCTGACCTGCTGGCGGATCTGGAGGGGGTTGGGAAAGGTTCCCTTGGGCAGATTGTTCATTATGTACTCCCTAGAAGCGTCCTGGGCCTGGGCGGGAGATTGCCCCTGTTTCAGTGCTTGGCAGTAGACCTTGGCGGCGCCGCCGATGGTTTTGGCATCCTGGGCCTGTAGGGTTTGAGGGAAGAGGAACGGCGCAAGCAGGAGTAAGGGCAGAGCGAATCGTTGGGGAGCCATGGGATAACGTGGGTATAATCGGGAAATGTCCCTGGGACAACCAGTTTAACCCAGTTCCCGTCCCCCCTAGGAGAGTCTTAACCCCGTGCTCAACGAACAAGCTAAAAAAACCCTCTTGCGTAAAATTCCCCACGGTCTCTTTGTCTGCGGCGTCAAGGACGGCGAGGAATTAAACGGGTTCACCGCCAGTTGGGTAATGCAGGCATCCTTTGAGCCGCCCCTGTTGGTGAATTGCGTCCGGGCCGATTCCGGCTCCCAAGCTATGATTCAAAATAGCGGTGTCTTCGCCCTCAGTTTTCTGGAAGCGGGACAAAAGGAAGTGGCCGCCCAATTCTTTAAGCCCAAGCGCCGGGTGGGTGATAAATTTGAGGATCTAGAGACCGAATTGGCTCCCCTCACGGGCTGTCCGGTGTTAAAAGATTGTTTGGGCTACGTAGAATGTCGGGTCGTCGGCCGGGTGGAAAAGGGCGACCACATCGTCTATGTGGCAGAGGTCATCGGCGCCGAGGTTTACCGAGAGGGAGACCCCCTGTTGTTGGAAACCACGGGCTGGCAGTACGGCGGTTAGTCCCCTACCCCTCTAGGGAATTTGACCACCCCGTCAGGCTGACGCCTGCCACCCCTCCAAAGGAGGGGAAGTAATCGCTGATTGATCACCGCCACCATCGTCTCCTGCCAACGCCGCTAAACTTTTATGTCCTCCTCTCCCCTAGAGCCATCAGCACCGTCCATAAACACCGGGATGGATGAATACTATACCCTCCAGCGCCGTCTTTTGCTGTGGACGGGAGCCGCGGCGCTGGTCATTTTCGCCTGCGTCTGGTGGGCCTATTCGGCGCCGGTGGCGCTCAATTACCTCCTCGGCGCCACGGGGGGAATAGTTTACCTCAAGCTACTGGCCCGGGACGTGGAAAAAATCGGCGCTGGGGGCGGTCGGGCCGGAGTCAAGGGCTTGGCGCTGTTCGCCGGTTTGATCATTGTGGCGGCCCGGCGGGAAAGTCTTCAGATTTTGCCCATTTTCCTCGGTTTCTTAACCTACAAGGTCTCGCTACTAATTTATATGTTTCAAAGTTTTTTACCGAGGGAAAGCGATGGATAAGCAAAAAAACGCCGACTCTGTTCTAGCCTTCATCTATAGTTATTACCCGCAACCGTACTTTTATGGATCATCCTCCTCCAGAGCCTCCGTCCCAGCCTGCGCCTTGGGAGGAGTCGCTCCAGATCTTAGAAACCCGTCTCGCTCAATTCAAGACCCGGGCCACCCAGGTTCAACAGGCCCGACAGGAACAGAGCCAACTCCAGGGGCACCGTCAGGAGCTAGAAGCCCAGTGGCAAGCCTCTCAATCCCCGGAGCTAGGGGCGGAACTCCAGCGTATGGAAGAAGAACTCTCAGAGCTTCAACTGTCCCTAGAGAGCGAGCTTTTAGAGGATCGGCAACTCCAGGAACTCTTTTGGCAGGGTCTCCGGCGGGGTATTGTCGGGGAAGCCTTTTGGCAAGCGGTGCGTTTCGGCGGTTTGGGCCTGTTGTTGGGGTGGACTTTACGGGGTTAAGCGTCGAGATTCAAGCGGCGCCGATTAACGCCCGCTGTTGTCAAATGAGAAGATGTCATGTATAATATGTAGAACATTAGTCAAGGAAAAAATGATGAAATGTCCAAACTGTAACAGTGATCACATCCATAAAAATGGTCATCGTGGTGAAAAACAAAATTATATCTGCGCTAACTGTGGTCGTCAGTTTATCGACAGATATGAACCTAAAGGCTACAGTCATGATATTAAACGTCGCTGTCTGACAATGCATGTAAATGGCATGGGATTTCGAGCGATTGAGAGAGTGACCGGAGTGTCACGAACAACCATTATGAATTGGGTTAAACAAGTTGAACAGCAACTTCCTGATGCCTATAATCCAGAAACGATTCCAGAAGTAGGAGAACTATAGCATTTACAGATGAGTCATGGACAAAGTCCCTGCTAGCCCTTTACCCGTCCGGGTTTTGGAGGCAGTGGCGTTTACGTCTCGTTTGAAAATGCTATAGATGAATTAGAGACTTTCGTTGACAATAAAAAGAACAAAATCTGGATATGGACAGCTGTTGACAACTTTCGAGAGGGAATTCTGGGATGGGTAATTGGTGCTCATAGCGCAAACATGTTTCAACGTTTATGAAATACTATCGCATTTTGGTGGTGTTACTTTTGGGTAACTGATGGAAATCCAGTTTATCCAATATTTATCGGCTCTCCGGGAATGAGGCGGGTAGTCAGGGAGCCAATTAGCCAGAACCTTTACTGGATAGGCTTTTCTGCGTTACCGTCCAATCTACATTTCGCAGGTTGTGATAAAAATCTTGAATATTTCAAAAGCCAGTCTAGATAAGGCTTTCAGGAATTAGGCTAGATATTGCTTGGACTGATTTTTTTCTTTGTTTGGGATGATTGACGATATTTGGGCTTCTCTCGGCCTCACCATTGACCCTCACAATCT
>JBKCES010000378.1:0-4856 GCA_046304295.1 Cyanobacteriota bacterium
CTATAATTGTACCCTGGGGCAAATTATTCAATGGGTCAGCATCGCCTCCCAAAGTTTAGTGGAGGTCATCGCCTGGGAGCTGCCCAATGGTTCTGGAACCGGTTTTGATCCCCAGGAGGACTGGGCCGAGCAACTGCCCTGGCTCAGCGCCCATTATCAACGGCAAGGGGTGGGGATTTTCGCCCAATTTTCGGCCCTGCGTTGGCGGGGCGGCGGTCTGGAGGGCGTCGCCGAGGCCGACCCGATTCAACTGACGGATTTAACCGGTTACGAGACCCAGAAAGAAACCTTGATGGCCAACACCCAGGCGCTTCTCCAAGGACGGCCGGCGCTCCATGTCCTGCTCTACGGCAGTCGCGGCGCCGGTAAATCTTCCTTAGTTAAAGCTCTGGCCAATCACTACAGCGCCGAAGGTCTGCGCTTAATCGAAGTGACCCCGGAGGAACTGGGCGCTTTGCCGGAGATTTTCGCCCAACTCCGCCCCCGCCCCCAAAAATTTATCCTCTTTGTGGACGACCTTTCCTTTGAAGACGACGACCAGCAATTTAAGGCCCTCAAACGGGCGCTGGAGGGAACCGTGGTAGCCCGTCCCCGTAATGTGGTCATCTACGCCACCTCTAACCGGCGCCATCTGGTGCGGGAATTTTGGGACGAGCGCCCCCAACCCAAAGACGCGGGAGAAATTCACGCCTGGGATTCGACCCAGGAAAAACTCTCCTTTGCCGACCGTTTTGGCCTCAGTTTGACCTTTGAGTCCGCCAATCAGGATACGTACTTGGCCATCGTTCATCATCTGTCCCGGCGGGCCGGTTTAGATATTGCTCTCGAAGATCTAGACTTTCAAGCTAAACAATGGGCCACCCGCCACAACGGGCGCTCCGGTCGCTCAGCCCGGCAGTTTGTAGATTATCTTCTAGCCCAATCCGGCAGACCCATTAGCCCCTCGCCCCATCTCTAGGCTAAGCGCCGGGAGAATCCTGAGCCGACGCCTTGAAACCCCGACTTAGGAGAATGACGCTCAGAGTGACGAGAATAACGCCACCGGTTTGCACAACGGTTAGCTGTTCCTGAAAGACAAGCCAGGCGAATAAACTGGTCAGCGCCGGATTACTGGCGCCGATCATAGCGGCTTGACTGGCGCCGATGAGACCAATGCCGGAATTATTGAGGAGATGCCCTAGGAAGGTGACCAGGGCCGAGCCGCCCGCGCCAATCCAGAGGGGCATCCAGGGTAGAGCGGTTCCCGACTCCGGCCAGCACAGCAGACAACCGCCGGACAAGACCAGCGTCGTCGCGAAACTAAGCCACGTAAACGGCGCGGGATGCAGTTCCGCCACGGTTTTCTGGGCCAGAACCGTGTAACCGGCGTAGGCGAACCCAGAGGCGACGGCCAATAAACTGCCTAACCCCGGCGCTTGGCTCCCGGAGGAGGACTGGGGCAGGGTTAAGGCACTGCCAAAGATAATTAGGCCCATAATGCCCCACCGCCCGACGGTGAGGCGCTCTCTAAACCAATACCCCGCCATCAGCGCCGTAAAGACCGGATAGGTGAAAAATAAGGTTAAAGCCACGCCGGTGGGAATTAACCCCACGGCGATATAGAGCAAAAGCAAGTATAAAAACATCAAAAAGCCGCTAACCAAGGATTGAATGAGCAGGCTCCGGCGCCGGCCTAAACCGGCGATGTCTCGCCACATGGCAGGATGGAGTTTCTGCGCAAGACTCGCCATTAGGGGAACGACGATCAGCATTCGCATCCAGAGGAGTAAAAGGGAATCCCGGAGCGCGGGAGCCACAAATCCGCCGGTTGGCCAAAGCCCTAAAAGCGTTTGCTCTGTAAATAAGACCCGAACGATCAGATTTTGAACGCAGAAAAAGACCGCCGCAACCAAAACCAGAAAAAAACCTAGCATACAGAGTTAATATTAAGTATGGTTATAATATAGAAGCTCTAGGTGAATTATGAACAGGCACCGGTTAACTCCCCCCTTTCCAATGTTTTTGGGGATAGCCATTGTGATCTTATTTATAATTTTTGTAGTAATGTCGGAAGGCTTTACCCGTAAGGGTTTTGGCATTGAGGATTTTATAAATCACGTGCGACTGCTATAGAACAAAAAATTGAGTTTCCCGGATTTGGTGTATTGTCAGCGCCGGGGGCTAAACTCAATTTGGGAATCGTCTCCTACGAGAAACCTGAGCGCTGCGGGTTGGCGAGTAGCGACGGTCAATTTGGCCCGCTGGCCGATAACGCTATCCACCAAGCGCCGTTGAACACCGATAATCTGAGCACCCTGAAGAATAACGCTGTGCTCCAGGTCCGCCTCCTCGATGGTGACCCCGTCGGCGATGCTGGTGTAGGGGCCGATAAAGGCGTTGGCGATTCGACAACCGGCGCCGATAATGACGGGGCCGCGAATAGAGCTGTTGATAATTTCGGCACTGGGGTGGATTTTCACCCGCCCAATAATCTGGCTTTGAGCGTCGATACGGCCCTGTTTATCCTGAACTAAAAGAGTGTCTAAAATAATCCGGTTAGCTTCCAGTAAATCGTCCTTTTTGCCGGTGTCTAGCCACCAGCCCGCCAGTTGTTGGGCTTCCACCGCCTTTTGGGCGTCGATCAGCGCCTGGATAGCGTCAGTAATTTCCAACTCGCCCCTGGGGGATGGTTGGATCTGGGCGATGGCTTGATGAATCCGGGGGGAGAAAAAATATAAACCCACCAGCGCCAAGTTAGAGGGGGGATTCTGGGGCTTTTCCACCAGCGCCAATACCCGCCCCTGACCATCCACCTCCGCCACCCCGAAGGCGCTGGGATTGGCTACTGAGCGCAGAAGAATTAGGGCGTCCAGCGCCTGGGTTTGGAAATGGCTTAAAAAGCCCCCTAGGGGGTCTTGAATCAGGTTATCCCCTAGGTACATGACAAAGGGAGATTCCCCCAAAAAGGGCTGGGCGACCTTGACCGCGTGGGCTAAACCCAAAGGTTGGTCTTGGGGAATATAGGTAATACGAGCGCCAAAGCGGGAGCCGTCGCCGGTTTTCTCCTGAATTTCCGGCCCCGTTTCTGGGCTGATAATAATGCCGATATCCGTAATGCCTGCCTCGGCGATGGCCTCAATCCCGTACCAAAGAATAGGCTTATTGGCCACCGGCACCAACTGCTTTGCGCCGGTGTAGGTGAGGGGACGCAGACGGGTGCCTTTGCCGCCGGAGAGAATCAGGGCTTTCATGGGAAGTCCAGAGGAGAAGATCTGCCCAAACCCTAGCGGATCGGCGGCGCTTTGCCAAGGGCTTGTCCGACGCCTCAGCAATGGCCCATTCAAGTCCCACAGTGCACCAAGTCCTGACCGGGAAAAGAATACCTCACATATAGTACACCAGTTGAGGGATTGACAGGGATGATGGTTGAGTAAATCTGGGCGGAACGGTCGTTAAAGTTCCTGTTAGCTGATCCCCCAACGGCGCTAGACCCAGGGTGTCGGCCCGCCCCGAAACCCAGTCTAGTCAACTAATCCAAAAAAAGTTTGACGCCGGCGCCCTTTGTGCTAAGATTATAAATCGTGAAAGAAATGGGTCGATGCCCGAGTGGTTAATGGGGGCGGACTGTAAATCCGCTGGCTATGCCTACGCTGGTTCAAATCCAGCTCGGCCCATCTTCGCTTCCCGCCCTTGTAGCTCAGTGGTAGAGCACACCCTTGGTAAGGGTGAGGTCACGAGTTCAATCCTCGTCAAGGGCTCTGATTAATCCCTCACTGCCCCCATGCAACCCAAATTAATTCTCCACGGCGGCGCCAGTTCCCTTGACGATAAAGGCGGCCTAGCCTCCGTGCGGTCTTCTCTACGGGAAATTGTCGAGGAGGTTTACGCTCTGCTTCTGCAAGGAGAATCCGCCCTCGCCGCCGTGGTGCGGGGGTGCGAGCGCCTAGAAAATGAACCCCGTTTTAACGCCGGCACAGGGTCGGTTCTGCAATCCGACGGTCAGGTGAGGATGAGCGCCGCCCTCATGGACGGCGTCCGCCAAAATTTCAGCGGCGTGATCAACGTCTCCCGGGTCAAAAATCCCATCCATCTAGCCCAATATCTACAACAGGAAACGGACCGGATTCTCTCGGATTACGGCGCCGCCGAATTGGCCCGGGAACTGACCATTCCCCCCTATGATCCCCTGACGGATTTTCGCCTTCAGGAATGGCAAGAAGAACGGAAGGATAATTTTTCTAAAAAAATGGCTCGTTTAATTGCGGAACCCGAGGCTCGGCGGGGCACCATCGGCGTCGTCGCCTTGGATCAAGAGGGACGGATTGCGGCGGGCACCTCCACCGGTGGTAAGGGATTGGAGCGTATCGGTCGGGTCAGCGATTCCGCCATGCCCGCAGGGAACTACGCCACCGATCAGGCGGGGGTCAGTTGCACCGGCGTCGGCGAAGATATTATCAATGAATGTTTGGCGGCTAAAATCGTCATCCGGGTCGGGGATGGGTTCAGTCTGGAACAGGCGATGACTAAATCGATTCAGGAGGCGTTAGCCCATCAAACCGACCTCGCCGCCATCGCCCTCGACCGTCAGGGCCGTCTGGCTTGGGGCAAAACCTGTCCGGTTCTCCTAGCGGCTTATCACACCGGGGAAAGGATTGGGGACACCCTAGAGTTAGGGGCGGAGGAGAGCGCCGGGTTTATTACGGTTTAAGGACTAGCGCCGCTACACTGGGGGGGCTAATCCTTAACAGTGTAAATTTGCGGGAAATTCCATGGGATTTTTGCTTTGGCCCCTACTGTCATGCCTTGCCCTTCTGCTTGCGGATAGCGCCGGCAATCCAAGTGTTGGGGCGCCGATTTTGGCGCCCCCGCCGCCCCCC
>JBKCES010000379.1:0-7510 GCA_046304295.1 Cyanobacteriota bacterium
AAATCCCAATTCCCGGCTCACAACCCCCATTTTCCTAGATTGAGCCGTGTCGTCTCTTTTGGAAAAAGTCCCTGAAAACCATACCCAGTAAGGGTTTGACTCTTTTAGTACGCAGTTGATCACCCCCTTGAACGCTTACGAGAGGCGGAATTATTGACTCTTCATTTGAATGTAAGACAGACTAGCTTTGGGATTCCTTTTTGACAAAATCGGCAATGACTAAGGGGGCACTATCCGTCGAATCTAAAGAAGGGGGACTCTCCTCGTAGGGCGGCGCCTGTCGGGCGTCCGTAATCAGCCAGTCCAGCGCCGCGGCTTGGACGTCGATGGCGGCGCCGGTTTTATCGACGCAGTAGCGCCCAAAAACTAATTTATCCACCAGCCGCACGCCAGGACCTAGCCGAGAATATTCAAAAATCACGCTATTATCCACCACAGCGCCGCTACAGATCCAACAACTGGGACCGATCATACTGGGGCCAATAATGGTGGCGCCGTCTTCGATTCGGGTCATACCGCCAATGTAAACCGGCCCCTGAATATTGACCTTCTCCCAGTTCACCGCCACGTTAATGCCGGTAAAGACTCCCGGACGGACTTCAATGCCGGGAATCTCCACATTTTTAATTTCCCGTAACAGGACGCCCCGCACCGCTTCCCAATAATCCGGGACTTTACCGATATCTACCCATTCAAAGTCCATATTAACGGCATAGAACGGCGCTTGTTTTTCCACCAATTGGGGAAAAAGCTGACTCCCCAAATCGTATTCCTGATTAGAGGGGATATAATCAATAATCTCCGGCTCAAAAATGTAGATACCGGTGTTAATTTGGGTGCTCAGCGCCGCCTCAACGCTGGGTTTTTCCTGGAAGGCCTGAATCCGCCCTTCCTCGTCCGTCACCACCACGCCGTAACTGGAGACTAATTCCCTAGGCGCGGTTTTGGTGATAATGGTGGCCAGCGCTCCCTTTTCCCGGTGGAATTTCACCGCCGCAGTTAAGTCCAAATCAATCAGCGCGTCCCCGCAGAGCACCACAAAAGTATCGTCGAAAAAGGGGTTAAACTCCTGAATCCTTTTTAAGCCCCCCGCCGACCCTAGCGCCTCCCCCTGGAGATTGCCGTCCAGAATCCGCCCTTCAAAAGAGTAGGCAATTTGCACGCCGAAACGCTGACCGTCGCGAAAATAACTTTCAATTTCTTCAGCCAAATGGCTCACGTTGACCATAATTTGATCGAAGCCGTGCTGACGAAGCAGTTCTAACAAAAACTCCATCACCGGCTTTTGGAAAATAGGAATCATGGGTTTGGGAATGGTGTGGGTGATGGGTCTGACCCGCGTTCCTTTACCCGCGGCCAAAATCATGGCTTTCATGGCGTCCTATCCTCAAGTTGACCGACATCAAAATGGTCGTTGCACTTGGTCAGTTTACCACTTCTGGGACGCCGTCCTTCGCTTGTCAAGGGTAGGCGCCTAGGGTAGCGTAGTTAACAGCGCTCCCGCCCCTTAACGTCTCCGTCCTCACCCCACTATGGCAGATTTTTTACTCCAGTACAGTTGGTTGATCCCCTTTTACAGTTTAGCCGGCGCCGTTTTGACTCTGCCCTGGTCTTTTCGGTTGATCAAACGCACCGGGCCCCGTCCTGCGGCTTACTTTAATATTCTGATGACTTTCCTTTCGGCCTTACATGGGCTGGCGGCGCTGGCGGCGGTGTGGGGACAGCCGGCCCGACAGGTGGTCTGGGACTGGCTGACGGTGGCGGATTTAAATCTCTCTTTGTCGGCGCAAATTTCCCCCGTCACCATCGGGGCGCTGGAGGTAGTGACGGGCATTAGTTTTCTGGCCCAGCTCTACGCCCTGGGCTACATGGAAAAGGACTGGTCCTTGGCCCGCTTTTACGGTCTCTTGGGCTTTTTCGAGGCGGCCCTGGGGGGCATCGCCCTCAGCGATTCTCTCTTCTTAAGCTACGCCTTGCTGGAGATGCTGACCCTCTCCACCTATCTTCTGGTGGGTTTTTGGTACGCCCAGCCTTTGGTGGTCAGCGCCGCCCGGGACGCCTTTTTAACCAAACGGGTGGGGGATATTATCTTGCTGATGGGGTTGGTGGCACTCTCCAGTTACGGGGAGGGATTGACTTTTTCTCAACTGGAAACCTGGGCCAATAGCTCTCCCATTCTCCCCCTGACGGCGGCGCTCCTAGGTTTATCTTTAATTGCGGGGCCCACGGGGAAATGCGCCCAGTTTCCCCTCAACCTCTGGCTGGACGAAGCCATGGAAGGCCCCAACCCGGCGGGGATTATGCGAAATTCCGTAGTGGTTTCCGCCGGCGCCTATGTCTTGATTAAACTCCAGCCCGTTTTTACTCTCTCTCCCCTTGCGGCGGCGACCTTAATTACCCTCGGCGCCTTTACGGCTTTAACCTCTTCCTGTATCGCCTTGGCCCAGATTGATATCAAACGGACGCTCTCCCACTCCACCAGCGTTTACCTAGGTCTCGTTTTCATCGCAGTGGGGCTGGGGGATGTAGATATTGCCTTTCTACTGCTCTTTAGCCACGCCTTAGCCAAAGCGCTGCTCTTTATGAGCGCCGGCGCCGTCATTACCACCACCAGCAACCAAAACATTATGGAAATGGGGGGACTCGGTTCCCGGATGCCCGCCACCACCACAGCCTTTCTGGTGGGGGGGCTGGGGTTAATCGCCCTCCTACCCTCAGGGATGTTCTTGACTTGGAGTCGTTGGTTCAATGGGGACTGGGGCGTCAACGGTTGCTTGCTGGCGTTATTGATCAGCGTTAACCTACTCTCAGCACTCAATTTAACCCGGGTCTTCCGCCTGGTTTTCCTCGGCACTAGCCGGGCCAAAACACGCCGGGCGCCGGAGGTGGCTTGGCCCATGGCGGTTCCCATGGTGAGCCTGATTTTAATGACCCTCTGCGCCCCCTTAGCTCCCTTGCACTGGCCCCTCTGGCTTTCCCCGAACCCACCCCACCACCGGGAATTAGCGGGACTCTTAACCGGGGCGCCGCAGTTTTTACTCCTCAGCGGTTTAGGGGGAGTCTCCCTAGGGTTTGTCTTGCCCCTAGGACGAGCCTGGTCTCGCCCCACCTTCCTCCCCCTACGTTTTTTCCAGGATCTCTTCGCCTACGACCTCTATCTCGACCAGATTTATAAAGTCACCATCGTGGCCGCCGTGACCGCCATCTCTAAAGTGAGCAATTGGTTTGACCGCCACGTCATCGACGGCGCCGTTAATTTGGTCAGTCTGGCGACCCTCTTTAGCGGTAGCGCCTTAAAGTACAATGTTTCGGGTCAATCCCAGTTTTATCTCCTCACTATGTTAGTGGCGCTGAGTCTCCTCTTTTGGTTAACCCTCAGCGGCCAATGGGACACCATCAGTCAGTTCTGGGGCGGTTGGCTCTATTCATCTTTATTGCCGGTTTCCTCGCTCTAGAGAGCCGACCCTGGGTTGCGACTCTGGGCAAGGAATGACTAACCCAAGCGCCGCTCAATGGACTGGCAATCTAGGTTTCTGCCAATGAAAACCAAACGGGTTTGCCGCGCCTCCTCCGGGCCCCAGGGACGGTCGTAAAAGGTTTCCCAACGGGCGCCGACGCCCTGAAGGGCCAACCGTAGAGGTTTATGGGGCAGGTGGACAAAGCCCTTGACTCGGTAAAGATCCTGTTCCCTTTGAATGTCCTTCAGCGCCGCCAGCAGTGTCTCTAAATCCGGGGTCGCCGGCGCCGAAAAGGACCAGGATTGGATCTCCTCGTCGTGGTCATGGTCATCTTCCTCGTGGTGGCTGGGTCGAGAGTCTACATGGTCTTCCACCGCTAACCCTAAACCTAACAGTAGCTCCAGGGGAACCTGACCTCCCCGGGTCGGCAGAACCTTGACCCCCGGTCGCAGATGGGGTGCCAATTGCTCTTTAAGGGTGCTGAGTTGCTCAGGGGTCGCTAAATCAGCCTTGGTCAGCAAAACTAAATCGGCGCAGGCTAATTGGTCGATAAATAACTCTTCTAAAGGCGTTTCGTGGTCTAGCGCCTCGTCCTCCCGGCGCTGGGACAACAGCGCCGCCAAATCCGTCGCCAGTCGTCCCTGACTCAGGGCCCAGGCGTCCGCCACGGTCACTACTCCCGATACCGTGGCTCGGGAGCGAATCTCCGGCCAGCGAAAAGCCTGCACTAGGGGTTTGGGTAGGGCCAGCCCGGAGGTTTCAATGAGAATGCCCTCCGGCGGCACCGCTAGGTTCAAAAGTTCCGTCATCACCGGAAAAAATTCTTCCTGCACCGTGCAACAGAGGCAACCGTTGGCCAACTCCATAATGGGCGGAGCTTCCCCTTCGCAACAGCCCCGGAGCAGTTCCCCGTCAATGCCCACCTCCCCAAACTCGTTCACCAGCGCCGCCAGACGACGGCCGGGGTTATTCTGCAACAGATAGCGAAGTAGGGTGGTTTTACCGGTGCCGAGGAAACCGGTAATGACAGTGACGGGGATTTTGGTCATGGGGTCAGAAATTACCGACGGGAATAGTCGTCTTGAAAACGGACAATATCATCTTCCCCTAGATATTCGCCGTTTTGTACCTCGATGATCACCAATTTGATCACCCCCGGATTTTCCAGACGGTGGGCGGTGCATTGGGGTACATAGGTGGATTGGTTCGCTTCTAGTAGCTCAATCGTTTCACCACAGGTGACCTTAGCGGTGCCGGAGAGGACGATCCAATGCTCGCTCCGGTGGTGGTGCATCTGGAGGCTGAGACGATGGCCGGGGTTGACTTCGATGCGTTTGATTTTATAGCCGTTGCCTTCTTCCAGGGTGGTAAAGGAACCCCAGGGACGGGTTTCGGTTTCGCCGCCAGCCGTGATGGGATAGACGGGAGAGGGGGGAGGGGAAAGGGTCAAAGAGGTCATGGTGTCGGTTACTCCTCGCAAAAATGGTTCAATCAGCTTAACCTAAACTTTAAAGAGTAACGCAACGGCCTCTGGAAGCTCAATGGGGACAGCGTTGCTATGGCCCAATTTGTCTTCGTCGCCAGCGGGGTGATTTCCGGGGTTGAAGCCCGCTTTGCCTTTTAGTTAAGGCTACGCTTTTTCGAGGTTTTTAATTAAGCGCGCCGAATCTGGGATTTATCCTCGCTCCAAGTAACATTCAGCAGGATATTACCAGCTTCTTTTCTTGGGCTTACCCTGAGACAGTGAGGAGGATTACCCAACAGGCTCTTAACCGCTTTTCTGACCCAATAGGCGCTCCCGTAGCTGGTGGATACGGTCTCGGTACTGGGCCGCGACTTCAAATTCCAGTTTTTGCGCCGCTTCCTTCATTTTGGACTCTAACTCTTGGATCAATTCCGGGATTTGATCAAGGGAGATTTCCGTCTTAAATTCCGCCGGAGCCTCCTGGGTGCTCAAGCGCCGGGAAATATCTAAAAAGTTCAGGATAGAATTTTCCGCCTGGGTCGCGACGGGTTGCGGCGTCTGATTATGTTTTCGGTTATAGGCTTCCTGAATTTGCCGGCGCCGTTGGGTTTCTTCAATGGCTTTAATCATGCTGTCGGTTAAATTATCGCCGTAGAGAATGGCTTGCCCCCGCACATGGCGGGCGGCCCGGCCAATGGTTTGAATCAAAGATCTTTCCGCCCGTAAAAAGCCCTCTTTATCGGCGTCGAGGATAGCCACCAGGGACACTTCTGGCAAATCTAACCCTTCCCTCAACAGGTTCACCCCAATCAAAACGTCAAATTCCCCCTTGCGGAGTGCCTGAAGAATCTCGATCCGCTGGATGGATTGAATTTCCGAGTGGAGATATTGAACTTTCACGCCCCGCTCCTGGAAAAACTCCGTGAGATCCTCCGCCATCCGTTTCGTTAAGGTCGTGATTAAAACCCGTTCCCGCCGTTGAACCCGTTCTTGGATTTCGCCATATAAATCGTCCACCTGCCCCTGGGTGGGTCGGACAAAAATTTCTGGATCTAAAACCCCCGTGGGGCGAATAATTTGCTCGGCGATCTCTTGCCCCGACTGCTCCAGTTCCCAAGCGCCGGGAGTGGCGGAAACAAAGACGCATTGCTTCACCTTTTGCCAAAATTCCTCCGCCTTGAGGGGCCGGTTATCGGCGGCGCTGGGCAAACGAAAGCCGTGGTCGATTAAGACCTTTTTGCGGGCTTGGTCGCCGTTGTACATACCCCGCAGTTGGGGCACGGTGACGTGGGATTCGTCGATGAAGAGCAACCAATCCTCGGGGAAATAATCCAGCAGACATTCCGGCGGCTCCCCGGCCCGGCGCCCGGCGAGATGGCGGGAATAGTTCTCCACGCCGTTGCAGTAGCCCACTTCCCGGAGCATTTCTAGGTCGTAGCGGGTTCGTTGACTGAGGCGCTGGGCCTCCAGTAGTTTATTTTGGCTTTCTAGTAAGGCAACCTGTTCCTTCAGCTCCGCCTCAATAGCTTGGCAGGCCCGCTCCACCTGCTCCTGAGGCGTGACAAAGTGGCGGGCGGGGTAAATATTTAATTGTCCTAGGCTTTCTAAAATGTTCCCCGTCAGGGGGTCTAAAAGACGAATCGCTTCCACCTCGTCCCCAAAAAACTCCACCCGGATTACCCGGTCTTCGTAGGCTGGCACAATTTCCAGCACGTCTCCCTTGAGGCGAAAGCGCCCCCGTTGCAGTTCCGTATCGTTGCGGCTGTATTGGACGGAGACTAATTCCCGAATCAGACCCCGAGGATCTTTTTCCACCCCCACTTTTAAAGGCACAGACGCCTTGAGGTACTCCGCAGGCATCCCTAGACCGTAAATACAACTAATGGAGGCCACCACAATCACATCCCGGCGCTCGAAAAGAGAGCGGGTGGCGGAGTGGCGAAGCATGTCGATTTCTTCGTTGATGGATGCCGTTTTTTCAATATAAGTATCAGTGACGGGAATATAGGCTTCCGGTTGGTAGTAGTCATAGTAGCTAATAAAGTACTCCACAGCGTTATGGGGAAAAAAGCGCCGCAGTTCGTTGCAGAGTTGGGCCGCCAGAGTTTTATTGTGGGCGAGGACTAAGGCGGGCTGGCTCATTTGTTCAATGACCGCGGCCATGGTGAAGGTTTTCCCCGTCCCCGTGGCGCCGAGGAGGGTCTGGAAACGGCGCCGGCTTTGTAAGGAGTGGGTTAAAGCGGAGATGGCCGCCGGTTGATCCCCGGTGGGTTGAAAGGGGGAAACTAGGCGGAAAAGGGAAAGCTCAGACACGGCAGGGGTCAATAGTCTGGAATAATGGGAAGGATTATGGATTTTGATAGATGATCCCCCGCCTTCGGGGTATCGTTAAATCCTAAACTGGATTTTAAAAATCTTCAGATCCCTTTGTTGTTCTGACCCTAGCAATATCCCTGGAGCGCCCTTTGCCATGACCCCCGAAAAAACCGCCCCTCCCCCCCCCCAACTTTAAAAAGTCGCCCAAAAAAAATCGGGCCCGGGCCGGCGTACCACCGCCCAACCGGAAACACCGCACGAGTATTCGGCG
>JBKCES010000380.1:0-4013 GCA_046304295.1 Cyanobacteriota bacterium
AGTAGCTTGCAAAGGGGGGCTAGGGGGGATCTCGACACTTGTGTATACACGGTAGCCTTTACAAGGGGGACTTTGAAAAGTTTTCCCCCCTTTCAAAGGGGGGCTAGAGGGGATCGTGACACTTGTGTGTACACGGTAGCTCCCAGGAGGGGGAGTCACATTACAGGTTTCAATCGGGACGGGGTTAAGCGCCGCCTTTAAACTATCCTTTAAACTATGCAGTATCGACGTTTTGGCCGCACCGAGTTAGCTATGCCGGTCTTCTCCTGCGGGGGCATGCGCTATCAGTTTCAATGGCAGGATGCGGCTTGGGAAAAGATCCCTTCCGCCAGTCAACGCAACCTAGAGGCGATTATTGACCGGGCCCTAGGGTTGGGGATTAATCATATTGAAACCGCTAGGGGCTACGGCACCTCGGAAATGCAGTTGGGGCAAATTCTCCCCCGCTATCCTAGGGAACAGTTAATTGTCCAAACCAAGGTTTCACCCAAAGAAGATCTCCAGGAATTTATTGACAATTGGGAAACTTCTTGGCGCTATTTAAACCTAGACTATGTGGATTTATTGGGGATCCATGGTGTCAACACCCCGGAAATCCTGGAGCAAACCCTCCGACCCGGCGGTTGTTTAGCCCAAGCCCGGTGCTGGCAACAGGAGGGCCGGGTTCGGTTTATTGGCTTTTCCACCCACGCCCCGATGCCGGTGATTGTGGAAGCCATTGAAACGGGGGAATTCGATTACGTTAACCTGCACTGGTACTATATTTTTCAAGACAATTGGCCGGCCATTGAAGCCGCCACCCGTCAGGACATGGGGGTGTTTATCATCAGTCCCGCCGATAAGGGCGGTTTGCTCTATAAGCCTTCTGAAAAGCTGACCCGCCTCTGCGTCCCCCTCAGTCCTATGGTCTTTAACGACCTCTTTTGTCTCTCCCATCCCCAAATCCATACCCTCAGTATCGGCGCCGCCCGGCCGACGGATTTTGACGAACATCTGAAAACCTTGGATTATTTAAGGGATTCTGCGAATCTCAGCGCCGTTTTAAATCCCATTTTAGCCAACCTAGAGGCGGCCTTTGTGGAAACCCTAGGAGAAGAGTGGGCCCGAGCTTGGCGGGTCGGTTTGCCCAGTCTGGAAGAAACCCCGGATCAGATTAATATCCCGGTTATTCTTTGGCTCCGCAATTTAGCCTTGGCTTATGATCTCGTCGAGTACGGCAAAATGCGGTACAACCTCCTCGGCAACGGCGGCCACTGGTTTCCCGGCCAACCCGCCAAAGAGATCGACACCCGGCGCTTGCAGGACTGTTTACGGAATAGTCCCCACGGGGAGATTATTCCCCAACTGCTCCGGGAAACTCATCAACTTCTCGGGGGACAAGAGAGAAAGCGCCTGTCTGGGGCTTAACGTAAGATACCAATGTCAGGATTGGACTGGCGAGCGTCCCGCGTCCCCAAACTTCCCGGTAATCGTCAACAGCCATGACCAAACGCTCCCTCATCGCCTCCCCCCAGGGACAAACCCGCGCAAAAAACGCCCTCCAACGCAAGGGCTGGACCCAGGATTACCTCGCCGCCGAAGCCGGTCTCTCCACCCGCAACTCCGTCTGGAAATTCCTGAGCGGGCGCCCCATTGACCGGCAGATTTTTATGGAACTCTGTTTCCAGTTAGATCTGGCCTGGGAAGACATCGCCCAGTTGCCGCAAATTCCCGAGGAAGAGCCGCTCCCCACGGCACCGATGACGGATCTAAAAAGTCGTCTTTGGCCCTGGATCGAACACCAATGCGGCGCTCTGCCGGCCTACTTTGATAGTTCCCAACCCCTGCCTTTGGCGAAGATTTACACTGACCTTTGCCTCTACGAGCGCCCCCGTCATCAGCAATGGTTAGAAGTGGCCGATCTACAACGAGGACAACCCCGCCCCGACTTGAGACCTCTGCCAGCCCTCTCGTTTTTGCCCCGACACCCCCGGGCGGTGGTCTTGGCCAAACCCGGCGCCGGTAAAACCGCCTTTTTAAAGCATTTAGCCCTCAGTTGCTACGGCGCCAAAACAGACCGGCCGGAGGCGGCGCCGCTCTTTGACCGGGTTCCTTTCTTTATCCCCCTACGGAGTTTCGCCCAATTTCCCGCCCCGGCGCCGGAAACGGCGTTATTGGATTACCTAGCAGAGCAACTGGCTCCCTTAGGGGCAACCCTGGAGGAGATTAATCAGACCCTACAACAGGGCCAAGCCCTAGTCCTATTAGACGCCCTGGACGAAGTTCCCCACAGCCAAAGCGCCGCCGTTTTAGCTAGTCTTCAGGGGTTTGCGGATCGATTTTACGGCAACGTCCTGGTGATTACCTGTCGTTTAGCGGCCCAGACCTATCGCTTCAGCGGCTTTACCTATCTGGAATTGGCGGATTTCAGCGCCGCCCAGCGGGAGACCTTCGCCCGGCGCTGGTTTGACCTCGCCGTTCCTGAGACGGCGCTGGCCCCGCAACGGGCCACCCAATTTCTGGAAACCTTAGACCGGCAAGATTATCAGGGTCTAGGGGAACTGACCCACAACCCCCTTTTGTTGGCTCTGCTCTGTTCCGTGTTTCAGGAACGGGGCCAATTTCCCCAAAAGCGCTCCCGTCTTTACCAAGAATGTCTGGAAATTCTCCTGGGCCGTTGGGATCAAATCCGGGGGGTTCAGCGGGAGAGCGGCGACCTGAAATTAACGCTAATTCATAAACTGAAACTCCTAGAGCGCATCGCCGCGACGGCCTTTGAGCGGGGGCAATATTTCTTTGAAAAACAGGAGCTTGAGCAGATGATCGCCGATTTCTTGGCCACTTTGCCTCAGGGCGACCCAGACCCGGAGGGTCGTTGGCTTCAGGCGCAAACGCTACTCCAAACCCTGGCGGCCCAGTCGGGTTTATTTGTGGAACAAGCCAAGGGCGTTTACTCCTTTTCTCACCTAACTCTCCAGGAATACCTCTGCGCCCGCCAGATCTCTGCCCGCCCCACCCCGGAAGCCTTAGAAGAGGCCCTGACGACGCTGGCTCAAAAACTGGATCAACCCCGTTGGCGGGAAGTGATCGGCTTAACAGTGGAACTCTCGCCCCAAGCGCCGATTTTAGTGGCTCGCCTACAGGCCCGGACTAACGAACTGTTTAGCGCCGATTTTCTGCGGCAGATCCTTGAACACCTCAAGACCGTCGCCCAGGCCCGCTCTCTCAATTACCCCCCAGCGGCGCTGGAGGCTTTTTACCTAGGTCTGCTTTATATCAAAGACCTCAATCTGGCCAGCGCATTGGATCCCCGTTTTCATCAAGATCTGCCGTCGGAATTAGCGTTGGATCAAGCCCTCCTGCGAGCTTTGACCCTAGCCAAACAGTTAGCCCGAAAACCGGAATTGGAAGGAATTTTAGATCTTGGTTTCGCCCTTGATCTAGAGGGGCGTTTTACCTTGCCGCCCTCCTTTATGGTCTTGAAGGCTCAACTGCCCGACCCCGTCCTCGGACTAGAGGCCTTGCTGGCTTGGTGGCGCCGGGAGGGGGAAAATTGGAATGCGGCTTTTCAGGACTGGTTAACGGCGGAGCGCCGATTGCCGCCGCTGTTAGACCTGAATCCCCAGCAAAGACAGGAACTCCAAGCTTACTACGAAACCCAAAAATTTCTGGCGGACTGTCTGGCTCTGTTGCCCCCCCATCAACGCCTGGCGCTGGCTTTGCCAGAATGATAGCTAAATCCCGCTTCTTCCTGATCCTCGCTCACCCTTGTATCTTAGAGGGTGAGTGACAGACCGTTATCACCCGGGTCATCAAGACCGAGATGGCTCTCTGGGGATCAGGCGAGAAATTGTAGCTTACTATACAATTCCGACTTGGACGGTAACGCAGAAAATCTACATTTCGCAGGTTGTGATAAAAATCTTGAATATTTCAAAAGCCAGTCTAGATAAGGCTTTCAGGAATTAGGCTAGATATTGCTTGGACTGATTTTTTTCTTTGTTTGGGATGATTGGCGATATTTGGGCTTCTCT
>JBKCES010000381.1:0-8215 GCA_046304295.1 Cyanobacteriota bacterium
CTCAAAGGATTTAAAGCTGGGGTAGCTTTAATTGCGGTTGTCCAGCGCCGTTGGCTCGGGGAAAGAGTTTGGGGGGCAGGACGTGATTAGGACAGGGAACGGTTCGGTAGGGGAGGCCGTTTTGAGTGTGGGGACGGGGTAAATCTAGGGGCAGGGCGCGTCTGCTCAGGTCTTCCCAGAGGGTGATGTCCACCGTAAAGCGCCGCTGTTTTTCTAGGTCGTCCAGTTGGAGCACGTAATTAACCAAGCGACAGGCGGGGGGCTGTTCCGCCGCTAGGGGTTCCGGCGCCGGAGTCGGGGGGACTTCAACGGTTTCCACCCCAGACGCTTCTAAGGTCAAACTCGTCGGCAAGGTGCTCCGGCGTTCTGGTTTCTCTAATTCATCCTCTGATATCTGATATCTGATATCTGATATCTGTTCCGCAGGAGCCTCTAAGGTCAAACTTTCCGGCAACTCCGTCAGGAAGGTGCTCCGGCGCTCTGGTTTCTCTAATTCAATCTCTGGTATCTGGTCTCTGATATCTGATATCTGTTCGGCTTCGCCCATTTCAAAGCGCAGAGACTGCCGCCAGTTCTCCCCGGATAAAGCGGCGAAGACATCCGGGCGACAATCGATTTCCCACTCCCCCGCCTCAAAGTCTAGGGGTGCCAGAATTGGCAGATGACCCGTCTCATCGCTCTCTAGGCTATAGCGCCGGACAATGGGATCTCCCTCCCCTGGGACGTAACGGAGACGCACCTCTATGGCGCAGTTCGGTTTAGGACTTTGCAGAGATAATCGATAGACGCCGGGGGGAACGATAACGCCGGGGCCAAGGGAGCGCCAGCTTAAGTCTTTGGCGCTTTGGAGTAAAAAAATCCAGGATTTGAGAGCCATAGCGGAGGGAGTTGGAGGGGGGAAAGCTTGAGTCTTACTATATCAGTCGGGTTTGAGGGAATCGAGCGACAAGGAGAACAGAGCACCGGTTGCCAAGGGGAAGAAAACGACGGCGCCTTTAAAGTTAAAATAAAAGGCTTAAGTTTTCTCGCGTCCCCCTAGGATTATTCCGTTGTAATGACTTTTCCTTCCCCGTCTCCCACAGAATTTGTTAATCCCGCTCAACAGCCTTGGCACGATCTTGACATCGAGGCCGCCCTCCAGCTTTTAGAGAGCGACGAGGAAAAGGGCTTAAGTTCCCAACAAGTCGAAAGTCGTCGCCAGATTTTTGGCCTCAACGAGTTGAAGGAAACCGGGGGGCGCTCCGCTTTAGAAATCCTCTGGGAGCAGTTTACCAACATTATGTTGGTGATGCTCATCGCTGTCGCCATTGTTTCCGGCTTTCTGGATCTACGAAAAGGGATTTTTCCCAAGGACGCGGTGGCCATTTTCGCCATTGTTATTCTGAACGGTGCCCTGGGCTATTTGCAAGAAAGCAAGGCGGAAGAAGCCCTGGCGGCGCTGAAACGGCTCTCCTCCCCCAAAATTCGGGTGATTCGGGATCAACAAACTCAGGAAATCGATGCCAAGGAACTGGTGCCGGGGGACGTGATGCTCCTGGAGGCGGGGGTGCAGGTGGCGGCGGACGGCCGGCTCATCGATGCCCACAATTTACAACTGCGGGAGGCGGCGCTGACGGGGGAAGCGGAGGCGGTGACCAAAAACGCTCACACGACGTTACCGGCGGATGCCTCCCTGGGGGATCGCATTAATCTGATTTTCCAAGGCACGGAAGTGATTCAGGGTCGGGGAACGGCGCTGGTAACGAAAACGGGGATGGATACGGAGATCGGTCACATTGCGGCGCTGATTCAATCCGTGGAAACGGAACCCACCCCTCTCCAACAACGGATGACCCAGCTAGGGAACGTGCTGGTAAGCGGTTCCCTCTGCCTGGTGGCGCTGGTGGTGATCGGCGGGGTTCTCCGCATGGGCTGGCCGTATTTTGAGGAATTGTTAAACGTCTCCCTCAGTATGGCGGTGGCGGTGGTGCCGGAGGGCCTGCCCGCGGTGGTGACGGTGACCCTAGCTATTGGCACCCAGCGGATGGTGCGACGCCATGCCCTGATTCGGAAACTGCCCGCCGTGGAAACCCTGGGATCGGTGACGACCATTTGTTCCGACAAAACCGGCACCCTGACCCAGAATAAAATGGTGGTGCAAAAATTCCAAACCCCTAGTCATTTCTACGAAGTCACCGGGGAAGGTTACGCCCCCAGCGGCGAGATTAAAACCCAGGGAGCGCCGGTAGAGCATTTAGAACCCGAAGCCCAAACCCTGCTGGAAGCCTGTGTTCTCTGTAACGACGCGCTTTTGCAACCCCGACAGGGACAATGGGAAATCCTCGGGGATCCCACGGAGGGTGCCCTGCTGACCCTGGCGGGAAAAGCCCAGTTATACCGAGAAGATTTAACCGAGAAAATGCCCCGACTGGCGGAAATTCCCTTTTCCTCGGAGCGGAAGCGGATGTCGGTGATTGTGGCAGACCCGTCCCAGGCGGGAGCGAAAATCCTCTACGCCAAGGGGTCGCCGGAAATTTTGCTGGAAACCTGTAGTCATTGGCAGAGCGGCGCCGAAACCCGGAGTTTAACCCCGGCGGATCGCCAGGGCATTGTGCAAACCAATAACCAATGGGCGGGTCAGGGGCTACGGGTTTTAGGCTTCGCCTACCGGCGCTTCGTCAGTGAGCATTTAGAGCCGGCGGAAAACGAACTCGTCTGGTTGGGGCTGGTGGCCATGCTGGACGCGCCGCGACCAGAGGTCAAAGTAGCGGTGGCCCAGTGTAAAGCGGCGGGGATTCGCCCGGTGATGATTACCGGCGACCACCAACTGACGGCCCAGGCCATCGCTGAAACTTTAGGTATCTCCGAGCCGGGTCAGACTATCCTGACGGGGAAAGATTTGGACATGCTAGGGCAAATTGAACTAGATAGCCGGGTAGATCAGGTGAGCGTTTACGCCCGGGTTTCCCCGGAGCATAAACTCTGGATCGTCCACGCCCTGCAAAATCGGGGGCAGTTTGTGGCCATGACCGGAGATGGGGTCAACGACGCGCCGGCGCTGAAGCAGGCGGATATCGGCATCGCTATGGGAATCACCGGCACGGATGTTAGTAAGGAAGCCAGCGATATGATTCTCCTAGACGATAACTTTGCCACCATCGTCGCCGCCACGGAGGAAGGGCGGGTGGTCTATGACAATATCCGGCGCTTTATTAAGTACATCCTCGGCAGTAATATCGGCGAAGTCCTGGTCATTGCCGCAGCGCCGTTAATCGGCCTCGGGGGGGTGCCCCTGTCGCCCCTGCAAATCCTCTGGATGAACCTCGTCACCGACGGTTTGCCCGCCCTGGCGCTGGCCATGGAACCGGCGGAACCCAATGTGATGAGCCGTCCCCCCTACGACCCCAGGGAGAGCATTTTTTCCCGGGGTTTAGGCTCCTACATGGTGCGTATCGGTATTATCTTTGCCGTTTTAACCATTGTCTTAATGGTCTTCGCCTACCAACACGCCCACCAAAGCGGCGACTCCGAGCGCTGGAAAACCATGGTCTTTACCACTCTCTGTTTGGCTCAAATGGGCCACGCCCTGGCGGTGCGTTCCGACACCCAACTGACCATGCAACTTAATCCCTTTTCCAATCCCTACATCCTCGGCGCCGTGGGTTTAACCACCATGCTCCAACTTCTGTTGGTCTATGTGGAACCTCTACGGAATTTCTTCGGCACTCACTTCCTCAGTTTTCAGGAATTGATGATTTGCGTAGGTTTTAGTCTCTTAATGTTTATCTGGATTGAACTAGAAAAATTGGTGATTCCTCTATTTAAGAAAGGCGCTCGGGGTTAGCCGCAATTTCCAGACGGTACAGGAACCAACTCACCGCCGTAGCCCGGCGGGTATGGTTGGGGGTAAACTCCCCGATTTTATAGCCGCCAAACCCCAGTTTCTCCTTGAGCAACTGCTTATAGGGCGCCGGAATGGAGCGGGTCAATTTCACCATCGGCGGACGATTGCCCAAAAAATCCGGCGGTTCGGGGTATTCGGCCCGCCAACTCTCCTCGACGGCGCCGCAGTCCCAGGTTTGGCTCTCGGGATCGAAGCGATAGCCCAGGGATTCGGCCAGGAGTTGGTTAACAACGGCGTCGCTGACTTCTTGGCGGAGGATCCCCCAGAGGGTCTCTTGAGTTAAAGGTGGCAGGGTGGTCATGGATTTGGAAAAGAAACTTGTAATTCATGGCCAGTGGGAAGGGCGCTGTTGCCGAGGTTTTAAGCCAAAATTTCTCCCAGCGCCTTTTTACCGATTTTGAGGATTAAAGCCCGCCACCAAACTAGGGTTAAAGCGAGGGTAATCAGCGTCGAACCCAGCGCCGCTCCGACGAGGACTAACTGGGGCCGTGGTGCCGTCGGCTCCTCCGGCAGGTTGGGATCTTCTACCAATTGCAGAAGGGGAAAGGAGCCGTAGGGGTCGCTCTTGCTCAAATCCACCTTCGCCAGGGTTGAAGTAAAAATGGCCTCGGCGATCTGGACATCTCGAACATAACGGTCAAGGACGGATTGTTTTTGGGTTAAGGTTCCCAGTCGCGTTTCTAGGGTTTTAATTTCCTGGGTCAGCGCCGCTAATTGCCCCATTGCGCCCTGATATTCGGCGTTGGCCAAAACCAGCTCCTGAAACAACTCACCCCGTTTCACCCCGGAGCCGCCGCTGTTATCGAGGCTAAGGCGCTCTAAAGTTTTTTGATCTAGAGTTTTATTGAGCAGTGTCTTACCCCGGGCTAAAAGAAGCGCCTGGAGTGCCGCTTTATTCTCCCGGAGTTCGATCACATCGGGATAGTTTTCCCCGCGACTTTCGAGTAAGGTGTCTAGAGCCACGGTGGTTTCGCTATAGTCCTTGAGGCTTTTTTGAAACTCTTGATCCGTTTGCAAGAGTAGAGCGTCCGCCGCCAGTTCCGGCGAAAGACTCAGATCGGCGCTGAGTTGGCTCTGGCGGTCGCCGGCCTGTTTTCCCTGGGCGATCAATTCCGCCCGCTGTTTCCGCAGTAGCTCAATCGTGTTGATTAAATTGGTCACCTGATCGCTAGAGGTCAGGCCAGAAGCGGCTTTATAGCGGGAGAGTTGGGATTGGGCGGCGGTGAGTTTGGCCTGGGCGTCGCTAACGGCTTTTTGAATCGCTTGATTGCGTTTGCCCTGTTCTCCCAAGCGGAGGGAGTCTAGGCGTTCTGAGAGTGCCTCGTAGAGCGCCCAAGCTTTCTTTCGGGTCATGGCCCGGTCTTGCCCCGTGATGCTGATTTCCATCATGGTGGTATTGTTGACAATCTTGATCTTGGGCTTGCCGAACTTGTCCGGCTCTAACCCGGCGATGGCCGCCGCTTGATCAAGGATGGCGTCGCCGGAAAGCATCAATTTATAGTTTTCCCTCGGATCGGCGGTGGAGCCGAAGGGGGTGGTGGTGGAGGTGGTGGCTTGACCGATGCCCGGCACATTGACGTTGACCCCTTGACCGGCGCCGGCCACATTTAAGGTTAACTGGCTGGTGTAAACCGGCTTAGCGGTTTTTAAATACTGCAAAACTCCCGCCCAAAGAGCGCCGTTAACTAAAACCGCGACAATTAAGTATTTGCCCACCCGCAACCAGGGCCAGGCGGCGCTCTCAGTGGTTTCGGCGGGGGGCGAGTTCTCAGCGGCGCTTAGGGGTAGGCGCGAGGAGGGGGTTTCCATGAGGGATTTCTCTAGGGGTTAGCAACAAGCCGGGAAGTCCCGCACTCTACCCGTAAGGGTGAGCGGTGGTTCTGAGCGTTGTCGAAGCCATGAGATGAGAGGCGTGTGAGCCAGAGCGAAGCATTGGCGAGCAATTATCTTTGGGTGTCGCCTGATTTTCGGTAGAATACCTTTCCGGCAAACCGCATCAATGACTTCCGCAAACTCGGCGCAGATGTGACGACTAAATACAGATTCAATCCCATTTATAAATTTTGATATTTCCATTTTAGGGTAATACTGAAAAAGAATGTGGACATACTCTGACTCACCGTTAAATTCAATAAGCTTACAGTCCCATTTTTCACATAGATCAACGTATCCTATTCGACAGCCTTGAGTGTAGCCCCTAGACGGCGCCGACGCCTCTATCGGCGAGTAAAATCCTAAAATCCCCCTAAATCCCCCTTGGAAAGGGGGACTTTGAGAAGTTTTCCCCCCTTTCAAAGGCACCGTACTGAGCTTGTCGAAGTAGGGGCTAGGGGCGATAGACCTTTTATTAAACAACCTCTCAACGTTCCTATGACCGCGACCCCCGATTGGCTCCGTTTGCAAAAAGCTCTGGCTCTAGAGGCCGAGGGCGGCTTTCAAGATCTTCAGGGGAAACAGTACCGCTTTAGCGAATTTTTGTGCCTGAGTTTAGGAACCCCGCCCCCTGCGGTCGCACCGGCGGATCTACGGCGGCGCTGGCAGGAATTAGCGCCCCAATTTCGGGATTATCCCCAGGCGGACTTGCCCCGGCGCCGGCAATTGGTGGCTTCGACTCGACAATTTTTACTCAAACTCCGACAAAGCTTAGAAAGTCCCCCGCCAGAACCGACTGTAACGCCCCAGGTCAAAACGGCGCCGGTGGCTTTTAATCCCAAGGGCAGCTTTAACCTGACGACTCCCCTGGGGGACATTAAAGACATCGGCAAGGCCAGAGCTAAGGCCCTAGGGTTACTGAACCTGAAAACCGTTCGCGACCTCCTCCTCTATTTCCCCAGGGACTACATCGACTACGCCCGCCAGGTCAGCATTGACCAACTGACGGCGGGGGAAACCGTCACTCTAGTGGGGCGGGTGATTCGGAGCAACTGCTACACCAGCGCCAAAAATAAGAATTTAAACATTTTTGAAGTCCAGATCCGGGACCAGACGGGAAAAATTAAACTGACCCGCTTCTACGCCGGTAAACGCTTCGCCGAGCGGGGGTGGCAGGAGCGGATGAAGCGCCTCTATCCCCCCGGCGCCGTCATCGCCGCTTCGGGGTTGGTGAAGCAAAATAAATACGGGTTAACCCTAGACACGCCGGAAATCGAAGTTCTGGACTCCGCCACCGGGAGCCTCAATTCCCTCAACATTGGCCGTCTTTTACCGGTTTATCCCTTAACGGAGGGCGCGACGGCGGATGCCCTACGCCGGAGCGTGTTGGCGGTCTTGCCAGCGCTCAAAGATTGGGTCGATCCCCTACCGGCGCCGATTCGAGAGCAGTATCAACTCCTGCCCCTAGCTCTGCCGGAAGTTCAAAGCGGGGTGAAAAAAGCGGCGCTGGCCCAGATCCATTTCCCGGAAGACCGGGAGTTACTAAACCGAGCCAGACGGCGCCTGATTTTTGACGAATTTTTTTACCTACAACTGGGCTTTCTCCAACGGCGCCGGCAACGTCAAGCCCAAGCGGTCAGCCTTCCCCTCCGGGGTCAGGGGCAACTGATCGAACGCTTTACCGAAATCCTGCCCTTTGCCCTCACCGGCGCCCAGGAACGAGTGGTTCAGGAGATTTTGGCGGATCTGGAAAAAAACCAACCCATGAATCGCTTAGTCCAGGGGGACGTGGGGTCGGGCAAAACCGTGGTGGGAGTCTTCGCTATTTTGGCGGCTCTGCAATCCGGCTACCAGGCGGCGCTGATGGCGCCCACGGAAGTGCTGGCAGAGCAACATTACCGCAAGCTGGTGACCTGGTTTAACGCCCTCTATCTGCCGGTGGAACTGTTAACTGGCTCGACGCCCCTCCGTAAACGGCGCCAAATCCATAGCCAACTGGAAAGCGGGGAACTGCCCCTACTGGTGGGCACCCATGCCCTGATTCAAGATCCCGTTAACTTTAACCGTTTAGGGCTGGCGGTGATTGACGAGCAACACCGCTTTGGAGTGGAGCAACGGGCGAAACTCCTAGCCAAGGGAACGGCGCCCCACGTCCTCAGCATGACCGCCACCCCCATTCCCCGCACCCTGGCGCTGACCCTCCACGGCGATCTGGACGTGAGCCAAATTGACGAACTCCCCCCTGGTCGGCAACCCATCCAGACCCAGATGATTACCTCTAAAGAGCGCCCCCAACTCTACGATTTAATCCGCCGGGAAGTGGCCCAAGGGCGGCAAATTTATATTATTTTTCCGGTGATTGAAGAGTCGGAAAAGTTGGACGTCAAAGCTGCGACGGAGGAATACCAACATCTTTCCAGTCAAGTCTTTCCTAACTTCCGTCTCGGCCTCCTCCACGGG
>JBKCES010000382.1:0-3835 GCA_046304295.1 Cyanobacteriota bacterium
CCCCATGCTTTAGACAAAAATTGAGACGAGTCAAGAGATGAGGAACGTCATAGCAAGGCGCCGATGTCCGAGGAGCGTCAACTCTGGGCACTCTAGGAAATTTCGTTACAAAACTTGTTAAAATTTAACAAAACTTTACACGACTTGGTTCAGGAACAATCATGGCAGGACTCTTTGGGCTTTTTGGCCGTCGCACCAAATATGTGGACGAAACGGACTCGGCGACAGAGCAGACGGAAAAAAAAGAGGCCTTTTTCCTCGACTCCGACGCGGCAAAAAGCCTAGGGGATGCAGAATTTATGCGCAAACCCATCACCATCAAGCGCAGTTTCCCCAAAACCCTGAAAGGGGAGGGGGCGGAAGTGGTGCAAGAGGTCTCTTCTTTGGAGAAACGAAAACTGAAGGAAAACGGGCAACCGGAAGTTACTAACGTTTCTATGCCAGCGCCGACCCCGGAAAGTGCCGCCGTCGAAGCGCCTAAAACCCAGCGCCGGAGCGGCGATAGTAATTTAGATTCTTTCCGTAAAATGGCCCGGGATCTGAAGAAATAAAAAAAACTCCCCGCCGGGGGGAGTTCAAGCTGGGGACAAAAGGCGGCGCTTGACTCTAGAAATAGATGGTGCCGCCCCAGCGCTCGTCCAGTTTAGGCGCAATAAGGGTGTAGCCCGCCACGTCGTAGATATCGTCCTCGGTTAAATTCCGCATCTCGGGATAAATATCGGGGCGACTGACGTTGGGGTGCAGTTCGGAATAGTCGTCCTCCCCGTCGTAGCTGGTGGGATGTTTGAGGTAATCGACAATGGCCGCCAAGTTATTGCGGGGCGGCTCGGCCTTAGACAGATCCTCTAGTCCGAGGCTGACGTTATTATTGGTTTTGGTCTTACCCTGCAAGTGGCATTGGGTGCAGGTATCGACAAAAATTTTCTGACCCTTGGCAAATTCCTGGGGGGAAAGGGTGGCGGTTTTACCGGCGCCGTCGAAGGGCACCGTCAGGGTGGACTCGGTCAGTTCCACCGCTTGGGCCGACCCGGCGGCCACTTGCCACAGAATAAGGACAGCGGCGAGCGCCGTCAGTACAAATCGCTGGATCATTGTTCTCCTCTAAATTCGGGTGAGATAAATATAGTACTAAAAACTTTTTGAGAGTCCCAGGGAAATCCCATCTTACCATAGTCAAGACTCCGCTCCGGCGCCTACGGTGTACACAGATCTCGGTTAAAGACTCGGTTTTCGTGCTCTATCCCCCTAAATCCCCCTTTGTAAGGGGGACTTTGAAGCCGGTTCCCCCCTTTCCAAGGGGGGTTAGGGGGGATTATGACATTTGCGTATACACGGTAGCCTCCGGCGCCGGGGTATTCTCTCCGGTGGGGATTGTAAGATAGAAAAACTTTCCTGTCCTCCGCTTTCCGCTCTTTAATGGCTTTTTCCCCGACTCGATCTTCCATCCCCGGGATGACCCTCAATTTTGACCAGCTTCTGCCCCAGTTAGAGCAAGCCGACGCCCAGACTCGGGTGCGTTGGGCGGCTCAGACCTTTGGCTCCGGTTTGGTGATGAGCACCAGTTTTGGCATTCAAGCGGCGGTGACGCTCCATCTGGTCACTCGGATCGAACCGAATATTCCCGTAATTTGGGTGGATACGGGTTATCTGCCGGCGGAAACCTACCGCTTCGCCGAGGAGTTGACCCAGCGCCTGAGCCTGAACCTCAAGGTCTATCAATCGCCCCTCAGCCCCGCCCGCATGGAGGCGCTCTACGGCGCTCTCTGGGAAAACCCCGATTTAAACGCCCTCAACCGTTACGACCAAATTCGCAAGGTGGAGCCGATGCAGCGGGCGCTGAAGGAGTTGGGGGCCACGGCTTGGATAGCGGGACTGCGCCGGAACCAGACCGACCACCGTCAGACCCTGCAACCCCTAGTTCGGCAGGGCGAGTATTATAAAATCCTGCCGATCCTAGAATGGAACGCCAAGGATATTTACCAGTATTTAACCGCCCACGACCTGCCCTACCATCCCTACTTTGACCAGGGCTATGTCACCGTGGGGGATTGGCACTCCAGTCGCCCCCTCTCTGCGGGGGATGAAGATGAGCGGGACACCCGCTTCCACGGCTTAAAACAGGAGTGCGGTCTCCATCTGCCCCTCAGCCCCGGCGCCGCCGAGAGTTTAGACTCTAGTGCGCTTTGATAAATATCAGTGACCAGATATCAGTTATCAGAGCGCTCCTCCGCGGGAGCCAGAGGAGGGTTGTCGTAACAGTGACTTGTCGGTGATAAATTCCCCTCCTTTGGAGGGATGGCAGGCGTAGCCTGACGGGGTGGTCAAACTCTAGAGATTCATCAACAATTTGTGATGGCTATATTTCGATATCAGTTATCAGTTGGGGTTCAGGAAGTGAGGGGGGGCGGATTGACCCTTATACTGAGAGTAACGACAAGCCTTTTCTCCCTCACCTCTTTTCCCCTCGGCGCCCAACGGCATGGTTTTTTGGAAACGTCTCTTTACGCCCGATCCGGTGACCCTTCCCCCCGGTTTGCCCAATAACGCGGAAGAAGTGGAACTGCCAGCGGGGCGCAATGGCAACAGTCGCCTTTTTTTTAGCGCCGAACGGGAAATCGATCTCTACGAACTGGAGGAACTCTGCGACGCAGTGGGCTGGGCCCGGCGCCCCATTCGCAAGGTGAAAAAGGCCATTGAACACAGTTTTTTGGTGGTTACCCTCTGGGAACTGCGGGGCAACCGGCGCCGGTTGATGGGCTTCGCCCGGGCGACTTCGGACCACGCCTTTAACGCCACGGTCTGGGATGTGGTGATCCATCCCAGTTTACAAAATAAGGGGCTGGGGAAGGCGCTGATGGAATATATGATCCGCAAACTCCGCAACGCCGACATCAGTAACATTACTCTTTTCGCCGATCCCCAGGTGGTTAACTTTTACCGGCGCCTTGGTTTTGTCCTCGACCCGGAAGGCATCAAGGGCATGTTCTGGTATCCCGACTAGGGGGGAACCGGATTTAAGGGCTACGGACGTTAAAAACCAACTTTGACTCTGGTATTTTTCGGGTCGTCCAACAGGCGGCCCAAACGGCGCTAGCCCTGCCGGATCAGTATATTCAGGACGCCCAGCGCCGTTACCAGCGCCGGCGGGACTTTAGTTTTTTGAAGGGAAAGCAACAGAACATTTACTGGGAGAAGGCGTAAAAGCAGATTTCATTACGCCAAAACGGATTGGAAGAGTAATGGATGAATTGTATAGGTACGGTTTGACAAAACTGTTTGCTCAAATCACTTTGGAAGTGGTGAAAAAGTTTGGGATAGAGGTAAAAGTAGGGCAGCTAGACTCAACGAGCATCTCGGTGCAAGGGGAATATTTAGAATCGGAGGAAAGTGGAGAGATAAATGATATAGCATTTACATCGGAGTTGTAAATTCATGGAGAGCTATAGCGGTATCTGCGCGAGTGAGGGACAAATAAGATGGCTAAAACCCTTTTCCAGTAACGACTTTAGCGTTCTCATAAGTCTCAATACCGCTATAAACCCTCTCCGACTAGCTTTGAGTAGACCAAGGTCTTCACGGCTCATCTGTAAATGCTATATTACAATGCACAACTCGCAAATTCATAACTCTATCACTACGTTAGAGTTTCTATCAGGAGTTGTTCTAATCAAGACTTAAAGAGGACAGCGCCGTCATGTAAGCGTTCAAGGGGGTGATCAACTGCGTACTAAAAGAGTCAAACCCTTACTGGGTATGGTTTTCAGGGACTTTTTCCAAAAGAGACGACACGGCTCAATCTAGGAAAATGGGGGTTGTGAGCCGGGAATTGGGATTT
>JBKCES010000383.1:0-6931 GCA_046304295.1 Cyanobacteriota bacterium
ACTAAACGATCCCTTAGATCCTGCCCGTTTTCCCCCGGACGCTCTCATTCCTGCCAATGTCCCCCTCTCTACCTTCCAGCGCCGGCGCTTAACAGAGGATTTAGAGCGTTTACAACAGCAAGGCCTTGCGCTTTCCCAACAAGGACAATGGGACGAAGCCTTTAGTGTTTGGTATCGAGAGTTGCGGGGCCGCCAAGCCCTGGGCGCTTTAGCGGAAATCGAAGCCTTGGGAAGGGTCGGGAGCATCGCTTGGGAAAATAACCGTCAAGAAGACCTGGGGGTTATCAGTCGCCGGTTAGAAACGGTGAAAAGTAACGAAGAAAAAGGCGGACGCTTAAACCCGGAAATCCTGACGGCGCTGGCCCGAGCCTATCAGCAGATGCGTAATTTAGACGCGGCCATTGCTTATTATCAAACCTTACGACTCGAAGCCCAACAGGCCCAGGACGACCGACGAGAAACTCAGATTTTAACCATCCTCGGGGAGCTTTACCTGGCCAAATTCGACTATCCCCGGGCCGGGGAAATCTATGAGCCGCTTCTAGACCGGGCCCGAGCCAGTGGGAACAGTTATCTAGAAGGTTTATACCTGCAAAAATTAGCCGAAATTTATAATAAATCCGCCCAGACCGAAAACGCGGTTCGCATTAAAGAAGACCTCGCCCAAAGCTATATCCAGAACCAACAAATCGAGCGCCTACCGGATCTCAAAATCGCCCTGGGGGACGACTATCGCGCACTTCAAGAAGCGGAAAAAGCCAGTAAAAATTACCAAGAAGCCTACAGTCTCGGCTGGTCTTTGCAACAGTACGGCGCCGCTAGTTTGGCGCTCAGTAAACTGGCGGATCTCTACAATGCCAGCGGTCAAGCCAATTACGCACTCCAGATTTATCAGCGCCTCCTGCGGGTGGAGCGGCAATCTTATAATTACTATGGCCTGATGCAAACCTACGAGAAAATCGGCCGTCTCTACCGCCAAGCCCGCCAATACGACCCGGCGCTGAGCGCCTATCAGCAATCCCTATCCCTGGCCCGCTCCCTCAAGTACGCCGAACAAGAAACCCGTTTACTCAATGAGATTCAGCAGGTTCAGCAGGAACGGAATCCGGCACCGCAGTAACAATTTGGAGGATTGTCCCACTGGCCTCCACTAAGCTTGTCAACGTGTAGGGGAGTCAAGGTCTCTCTCCCCGGTTCCTGAGCTTGTCCAAGTCAGTTCTTTTGTCGTCGCACTTTAACGTCCATCTGGGCCCGATCCGGCGCCGGGACAGAAACCGCGCCGACTACAGCTAGCCCCTTCAGGGTTTCTAAGGTAGGGGGCGGCAGGGTTTCCCCCTGAAGCGCCGCAATTTTTTCTAACAGGGGCAGAGCGGCGCCGAGGTTAAGGTAAAAATAACCGCTATTTTGGCGGGGCAGACCGGCACTCAGGGTTTTAAAAGCGGCGCTTTGAGCCAGGGACGTTTTTGGATTAACCGCCAGTAACGGAGCTAGGGAGTTACCCAAAGCTATGGAAAAGGTTTCCGCGTTCAGCCAGCCGTAGGCCAGCGCCGTCTGCCCCTGGAGGGTGCGCCATTCCGTTAGGGGGTCGTCGCCGTTGGGCACGGATTGGGATTTTAGAAATAAACCGACTCTCTGTTCTAAATTTTGCTCTAGACGGGGAATAACCGCCCGGCCCCGCTCCCCCTGACTCGTTTCCAGTAGGATCACGCCGCTCAAACCCCAGTCACCGCTAAAGCCCCCCGGCGCCGGAATGAGAGCCAGGGCAAATTCCCCGTCCAGCCAGTCCATCAGGTCTTGATCCAGGTCTAAACCCAGGGTGCTTTGAACTACCTCCCGAGCTTGATCTAACCCAGCTTCTACCTCCGGTTCCTGTACAGCGTTGGCCGCCAGTTGGCGCCACCCCTGGCTGATGCCCTGACCATTGAGGAGAAATATTGTATTTTCGGGGAGTTCTTCAAGAAGTTGGTTCGGGTTCGCTCCCCCCCAGGCGCCCACAGTCTCCTCTGAGTTAAAGGCCCACAGCGCCTGTAAATGTAGCCCCTCCGGTGCTAAAGATAGACCGCCCAGAAAAAAGCGAATCTCCCCGGCGGCGCTTTGGGCCAGTTCCCCGGACTCTTTCCCTAGGACAGATTCGCCAGACCAGAAGCGGGGATCGAGACCGTAGATCTGAATCACCGGATTTTTTAGGTTCAGGCGCTCCGAGAGAATCCGGCGCTTGTCTTCTACCTGAGCGAGGGAAGGCTGATCCGCCTGGGTCGCCAGCGCTGCAACAATGCCGGCGGGAGAACTCGCTAGGAGCAGGCGATTGTTCCAAAAGGCGTAGCTGAAGCGTCCCTGGGGGTCTTGTCCCCGGAGTTCCACAATTTCCGTCCCTTGAACATCCTGTTTTTGACTCTCAACCTGGGGACGGCGCTGGAGTTGGTCAAAAAATTGCCGGGCCTTACCCGGATCTCGAAGCGCCGCAACGCCCAGCCACTCCAAATTTTCCCCCTCTCCCGGCAGAGCGGCTAGGAAAATATTGCCCAGCCAGGGCTGAATATCCCGAGACCAGTTAATTTGGGTCGTCCGCTCCAGTTCTTCTTGCCAGTCTGGGAGCGTTTCTGTCTCCAACTCTGAGGCGAGATAAGGCCAGGCGGGGTCTTCCACCTTGACGAACATTCCCCCCAGGGCTTCATCCGGGATCACCTGGGCCGCGTCTAGCGCCGTCAAGGAGCCTTTCCCTCCGCCAAACCACCCCTGACCGTAGGCCCACCAGCCCCCGGCGCCGAGGGTTCCCAGCGCCAAGAGGAGTCCTAAACAGCCGCCGCAGGACAAACCTTGAGACCGATTAACTGTCATAGCCTTTCACTCCCTGGCGATAGGTTTTCCCTTGCTGATATTCTACGGGCGTTAGACGGAAATGAGCACCTTAACTGCATTGATCACGCCTCAAGACAACGCTGAGAAGGATTTGAAAGCTCGCATCATCTTTTAGATTTTATGCTTGCTTGATGACTCTGTTTTTCTGACTGCTTCCAATTCTTCTAAATTTCTTACTTGGTAGTTTTCAGGTTCAAACCTGACTGACGGACATCTTTTCAAGAAAGATTATGAGTACTTTCATTGGCCCCCCGTTTTCAAAACCCAGTCACAGGAAGATGTTAGCTCAAATGCATTTATTGTCAGTGGGTTTTTGTATCTTTGGTTACATTCTGAATTTGAAATTGCTGGGGAATTATCCTGTGTCTAGGCTAACATTTCCATTCAAGCTAGGATATTGGGAAACTCTCGCCCTTGCGAGAACCCGAGCAAATTTTCTCCGACCGACACCCTATTTAACCTTCAATTCAGCTATGGTAGACCAACTTCTCAGGGCCGCGGCGGCCGACGGCGGTATTCGGGCGGTGGGTGTCATTACCACTCGACTGAGCGAAGAGGCTCGCCGGCGCCATCGACTCTCCTACGTGGCAACGGCGGCGCTGGGACGAACCATGGCCGCGGGATTACTGCTGGCCTCCAGCATGAAGCGCCCAGAAGCTCGGGTCAACATTCGTATTCAAGGCGACGGCCCCCTGGGGGGTCTTTTGGTGGACGCCGGACGGGACGGCACGGTGCGGGGATATGCCCGCCATCCTCAGGTGGAACTCCCTCCCAATCCCCAGGGCAAGTTGGACGTGGGCGGCGCCGTGGGCAATCAGGGCTATGTTTATGTGATTCGGGATATCGGTTACGGGATGCCCTATTCCAGTACTGTAGAACTGATTTCCGGCGAAATTGGCGACGATATTACCCACTACCTCGCTAATTCAGAGCAAACCCCTTCGGCGCTCCTTTTGGGCGTCTTTGTGGATAAAACCGGCGTCACCGCCGCGGGTGGCCTCCTGTTGCAAATTCTACCCAAGGCGGCCCGGGACGAGGCACTGGTGACGACTCTAGAATCCCGCGTGGCTCAGCTTCAGGGCTTTACTCCTCTACTTAGACAAGGGTTATCCCTGACGGATATTTTCGCCCAACTCCTAGGGGATTTGGGACTAGAGATTTTTCCGGAAAGCCAACTCCTCCGCTTTGACTGCCGGTGCTCCTTTGAGCGGGTTTTGGGGGCGCTGAAACTCTTGGGAGAAGCGGAACTAGAAGACATGATCCAACAGGATAACGGCGCCGAAGCCACCTGCGAATTTTGCGCCGAGGTCTATCAGGCCGATGAAAACCATCTCCGGGAGCTATTGACGGATCTACGGAGCCAAAACGGCGCCGCGCTCCCCCCCGGCGCCTACCGGCGCTACGCCCAACCCTAACCCCCAATCCCCGTGAATTTAGAAGCCCTACTCGACCTCGCGAGACGAAACGGCGCCGACCTGGCGGAGGTCTATTACAGTGCCGCCCAGTCCCGGCCGGTCTTTTTTGAAAGCAACCGCCTCAAACAACTGGAAAGCGCCCAATCCGCAGGGGTGGCCCTACGGGTCTGGAAAGATGGCTCCCCCGGTTTAGCGGTGGCCTACGGCCCGGTGGAGGCGGCTTTGCTGGTGGATAAAGCGCTAGCGCTCTCGGCGTTGAATCCGCCCCAGAATCCTCTGTTAGCGCCGCCCCGGCACCAAAGTTATCCGGCTTTAGGGAAACCGGTTTCAGTCGAAATCCTCATCGAGGCGGGAAAAGCCGCCATCGCCCAGATCCGGGAGCAGTACCCGGAAGTCCTCTGTAGCGGAGAACTGAGTTGCGAGGCGGAAACAACTCGGTTGCTCAATAGCCAAGGGTTAGATTGTCAGATTGAAGAGACTTCCGTCAGCTATTACCTCGGGGTCGAATGGATTCGAGGGGAGGATTTTCTCGGGGTTTACGACGGTGAAGTTCAACGGGAAGGGGTGGATTTCTCGGCCATTCTAAGCACCCTGCTCCAGCGCCTAGACTGGGCTAAGAATAACGCTCCTCTAACAGGGGGCAAATACCCGGTTCTCTTCACCCCCGGCGCCGTTAGCTGTTTTGGGACACCGTCGCCGCGGCGCGAAACGGCAAGCAAATCCGGGAAGGCGCGTCTCCCTGGAGCCGGAAGCTCGGCCAGTCCGCCGTCAATCCGAGCCTAAATCTGAGTCAAGATCCCCGTCAGGCGCCCTACGATTGCCCCTTTGACGACGAAGGTTTGCCGACCCAAGTCCTAACCCTGATTAACCAGGGCGAAATTCAGAGCTTCTACCACGACCTGACCACAGCGAAGGATTTGGGCCAAGCTCCCACGGGGAACGGTTTTCGGGGCGGATTGGGGCAATACCCCGCTCCGGGGTTGGCGAATTTGTTAGTCGCGCCGGGAGCGGAGTCCTTTGAGCGTTTAGTCGCGAGCATGGAGCGGGGCTTAATTGTGGATCAACTGCTGGGGGGCGGCGCCGACCTGTCGGGGGATTTTTCGGTGAATGTGGATTTAGGTTTCTTTGTGGAAGGGGGAGAAATCCGGGGACGGGTCAAGGATGTCATGATCGCCGGTAATGTCTATGAACTCTTAAATCAAGACTTAACCCTGACCCAAGAGCGCCGCTGGCAAGGTTCCTGTTTGACCCCGGCGCTGTTGATTGACAAGGTTTCCGCAGTTACTTAGCGCCGGAGTAGTCTTTCAAAGGGGGGGGGGGAATAATCCTCATGATTACGCTGATAACCCACCCCTGTTTTATCTATTTAGGCTGATGGCGGCTTCAACCCGCTCAATCAGAGCCTTCACTGTCTGGGTTCCCTGGGAGGGATGGAAAGTCAAGGGAAACTTACCGTTGACCAACAGTCGTAAGCCCAGGGGCAAGACGCTGAGGATGCCCCCCAGATCCCTAAAGTAATTCCCTACTACATAGACTCCGAACTTGCGCTCGTCCACCCAGCCTCCGGCCTTGACTAGATCCACCAACACCTTCCGGTGGCGCACAGGGCGACTGCTGGCGGCGCTTTCCTTGGCCAAGATCTGTTGTTTAATTTTGCCGATTTGATCCATCGGCGCAACCTCCATCGGGCAGACGTCGTTGCATTGATAACAGCGAGTACAACCCCAGACCCCGGAGACGGCGCTGTTGTATTGCGCTAACCGCTCCGAGTCGCCCCGATCTCGGTTATCCCCCAGTAGGCGCTGGGCCTTTGCCAGGGCGTGGGGGCCAACAAAATCCGGGTTCACCTGCTTGGCGTTGCACTCTGAATAGCAAGCGCCGCACAGAATACAGTTCCCTAGGGCGTTGAGTTGTTCCCGCTGGGCCGGAGTTTGACGAAATTCTTCCCCCTGAGGCGGCGTTTCCGTTTGCAGATAGGGAGCGACGGCTTCTAAATCTCGCCAAAACGGCGCCATCTCCACGGCTAAATCCTTAACTACGGGTAAGTTTTTTAACGGCGCCACCGTAATCAGGGGCAATCCCTCCGAAGTTTGGGCGGGAAAAGCTCGTAGTTCCCCCGCCACATTCTCCTTACAGGCCAGCGCCGAGCGCCCGTTAATGACCATGGCGCAACTGCCGCAGATCGTGTTGCGGCAATTCTTACGAAACGTCAGCGAGCCGTCCTGCTCCCCCTTCAGTTGTAGCAAACAGTCTAGTAGGGTGGCTCCGGGGTTTGCGTCTAGACGATAGCTTTGAAAATAGGGCGCGCCTTGGGGGCGTTGGCGCTGAATCTGGAGTTGGATTTCCATTGAAGAGAATGAGGGGCGGAACTGAATCTTATTATAAGGTGTCGAGATCTAGGTATTTAGAGCGGTTCAGATACGGGCTTCAGCTACGCTCAGCCTTCGGATCATATCGTCACTTGAGAAATACAGTTTAGCCTATAAAATTATTGACGGCTCTAAAACTGGAAAACTATACAGATATCTAGAAAGGCGACGAGACATACCCGACCCCTGAGACTAGCGCCGAAAATGTCTATCAACCTGTCCCCGCTGAAAGTTCCAATAACGATTCACCGCGCTTGGAGGGGCCACCCCAGACGGGTGGGTTGTTGG
>JBKCES010000384.1:0-5272 GCA_046304295.1 Cyanobacteriota bacterium
AGTTCGAGTCGTTCTTCTGAGTTAAGCTGGTGGTAGCCCATCTTTGATTGCCTGTTTTGGTGGTACAAGTCAGGCTACCTTAGATGGGCCACCTTTCGGCTAGCCCCCCTAAGTGGTGCACTTCATTTTTGAATCGGCGATATGTTCATAAAAATAATCTTAAAAGAGCACAGGTTACCGCCGGGGATGTGGTCTTTGCAATTAGTGGAACAAAAGACAATCTTGGAACAGTGTCAATAATTCCTGAACATATTGCTGAGGCTAACTTAAATTCAGCATTGGTCATATTAAAACTAGACTGGTCAGTTATAAATAAAAAATATTTTTGTTATATGTTTGACCTAAATATAACAAGACTTCAAATTGACTTTATAGGTAAAGGAACAGCTCAAAATAATTTGAACAATGATGAAATATCAGAAATTCGCATATTTTTACCAAATATTTCTGAACGACTAAAAATAGTTGAATTTCTCGATAAAAGCCATGTTTTTAAAAAACAAAAAGAAGAGCAAGCACAAAAATTACTGGAAAGTATTGATGATTATCTTTTAGGGGAATTAGGCATTGATCTACCCGAACCTGAAGAGAACACGATTCAAAATCGGATATTTCTCCGTAACTTTAGCGAAGTTTCCGGCGCTCGCTTAGATTGCAATTTTTATGTGACTTTTTTTAACAATATTGAGAAAATTATAAATACATTGACTTTTCAATCTATTCCTTTAGGTAATATATAGCATTTTCAAACGAGACGTGAACGCCACCGACACCAAAACCCGGACAAGTAAAGGGCTAACAGGGACTTTGTCCATGACTCACCTGTAAATGCTATATTTGAAATTAATAGAGGTGGATCTCCAAGACCAATAAACAAATATTATACAGATGCTAGTGATGGCGTTAACTGGATTAAAATCGGAGATACAAAATATGACGATAAATATATTTACTTTACAGAAAAGAAAATAAGACCTGAAGGAGCTAAGTATTCAAGGGCTGTTTTTGATGGCGACTTTTTGCTGTCTAATTCGATGAGTTTTGGCAAGCCTTACATTATGAGGACATCTGGATTTATTCATGATGGCTGGCTGTTACTTAGACCTAAAATGGCTAATATTAATAATGATTATTTACACGCCATCATCGGCTCTAAATTAATTTATAGTTTGTTTAAAAGATCAACTATCGGTGGTGTAGTTGAAAATTTAAATATTGATTTAGTCAAAAATATAAAGGTACCAGTTCCACCAATTGAAAAACAGAAAGAAATTAGCGATCACATTACCGCTATCCGTAACCAAGCCAAACAACTCCAACAAGAAGCAAAAGCCGTTCTAGAAAAAGCGAAACAAGAAGTCGAGGCCATGATTTTAGGAGAATCCGAACCATGACCAACGATGATCTATTTTTTCAAGTTTTAACTCCCCTCAACTGTACCATTCGGGTCAGTATTGCCTACTGGAAAATTATCACCCAAATTAAACATCCCATCATGCAAGACCAAGAAAAATTGGTTCAAGAAACCCTTAGTCAACCCGATGAAATTCGGCGTAGTCGCAGTGATCCCAATGTTTACCTTTTTTATAAATTTCAGCGACCAAAACGCTGGCTCTGCGCAATTATCCGCAAACTCAACGGCGATGGTTTTCTGATTACCACCTATCCTACCGACGCAATTAAAGAAGGAGAAATTCAATGGCAGAAGTAAACGTTTATTATGACCCGATGGGAAATACCCTAACCGTCTGGTTTGGGGAACGATCCTCAGAATATCTCTGCGAAGAAACAGGAGACGAAGTGATTTTGATGAAAAATCAACAAGGGGAGGTCATCGGTTTTGAAAAACTCAACTATACCATTACCGAGAATACCAACCTAAAAATCTCCCTCGAAACCGCACCCTTCGGCGCTGTGCCATCAACTCATCGATCAAATCGTTTATAAACTCTATGATTTAACCCCAGAAGAAATCGCCATCGTCGAAGGCCGGGAATCGGCGCTGGCACCTTCCTAAGATCGAACGCCCCCCTAATCACCCCCCATTTTAGGCTACCGTGTATACACCAGTATTCAGATCCCCCCTACCCCTCCTATTGAAAGGGGGGAAATCTTCTCACAGTTCCCATTTGAAAGGGGAGTTGGGGGAATAATCATTGGATTGCGTTCATCCCCCATTTAGTTCTGCTATAGCATTTTCAAACGAGACGTAAACGCCACCTACTCCAAAACCGGGACGGGTAAAGGGCTAGCAGGGACTTTCTCCATGACTCACTTGTAAATGCTATATATAGTAGCTTTAAGCAAATTGTAAACAATGGTCAAAGAGCATCATACCTCAGTGACGAACACAAGCCACTCAATCCCTGATGATGAAACCCGCTGGCGCCCCTTTTGGTTGGGGGGACTCGGCGCCGGCTTGATCGCCATTCACCTGACTCTCTGCTTACGGGAGGACGACCCAGATTTTTTAGGCTTGAGTCTGATTGTCTGGTTTGCGGTCATTACCCTGCTCCGGCGCCGGGAGGGCAAGTTTCCTTGGGCTTCAGACCCCACGGCCTCCGGGGCGGGGAGCCTGTTGATTGCGATCTTTCTCCTGAGAAGTTTTAACGCCGCTCTCAATCCGGGGTTAACGATTCTCCCCCTGCTGGGGGGCCTGGGGTTGGCGCTGTTGGCTTCCGGTTGGGGAGGGCCTAAGGTTTATTGGAAAGAGCTGATTATCCTCTCTTTGCCGGTTATCCCCAGGGAACTAGGCCACGGTATTTTTAACCTCTCCTACCCCCTCTCCCTGCTGACAGCGAAACTCTCCGGCTTTCTACTCTGGTATTTCGGCGCCGAGGTGACGGTGCTCGGCAACGCCCTCCGCTTCCCAACGGGGGAGGTGGTGATTTCGGAGGCCTGCTCTGGGGTGAGCAATTTAGTGTATTTGGCAAAAGTCGCCGTTATCTTCCTGCTCTTGTTTCCCTTTCCTCAAAAATTCTATCGTTTCCTGATTCCTCTTTTTGCCTTAACTCTAGCCTTGGGGATGAATGTCTTCCGTATTGCGATTCTGGCGCTCCTCAGCCCCGCCAGCCCCGATAGTTTTGTCTATTGGCATGAAGGGGAAGGGTCAACCCTCTTTAGCTTGGTCAATATGGTCATTTTTGGGACGGTTTATTTTGCCCTCTGGGGTCGGGCCACAGCGCCAGCGGTCGTTAAACCGAAACGAAAAGTGGTTTCCACCCGCAAGCTCAGTTCCCTCCGTCCTCCCTCTTCCCGGAACTAGACACCGATGTTTAGCCAAACCCTGACTCTACGCTTGCGGGACACCGACGCCGCGGGCGTGGTCTATTTCGCCGCCCTGTTGGCCCTCTGCCACGATGTCTACGAGGCGTTTTGGGAGTCCCAGGGGTTGAACCTCGGCGCTTTTTTCGAGGAAACCGGTTTAGCTCTGCCCATTGTCCGTAGCGAGATGGACTACCGGCGCCCTTTGGGGTGGGGCGACCGTCTGGAAATTCAGATGACGGTGTTTAATCTGGAGCGCCAAGGCTTTCAGACCTGTTATCAGTTATTCAACGCCGAAGCACCCTTAGCGATCGTCGCCAGCGGCGCCCTGAATCATGTCTGTATTTGTCCCCGCTCTCGCCAGCGGCGGGATCTACCGGAACCCTGGGGGCAAGTCTTGGCGGATTGTGTAAAAACTTGACTACCCCGTTACTGCTACCGTTTCCCTTCTGTGGAGGCTACAGTGTACACAGATCTCGGTTAAACCCGCCGAATGCAGGTTAGCAGAAGTCTCAAACAATTCATGTGCTCTAAATCGTGGTGTGGGAGAGAGGCTAAAAACCGTATATAGCGGTATGCATGCGAGTGAGATACGAGCTTCGACTACGCTCAGCCCTCTATTCAAGCGGTTCAGCTATAAAATCGTCCCTCAGCCGAGAGAATACCGCTATAAAATAGCCCAGTCTTCTCGCAAAAAGGACGAAGGAAATGAGCAAGACCCTTTTAGAGTGCCCAGAAGTCTAGAATAAATGTCAAATCAGTACAGCACAAGAAGTTGAAATGCAAGTAAAAAGGCATCATAGTTTAGAATCGAAATATAAACTAGATGCATTTAAAATCTTAAAAATTATTAATATCATGTCTTGAGCACCGATATAGCAGTCACAAGTGATTTGTAAAATTTTAAATCCCCGAACTCTTACGAGTAAAGGCTTTGAGCAGAGGGACAATTTACAACCTCGATGTGACCGCTATATTACTTACATCCGGCTAGAGCAAGGATTTGTTTATTTGGTTGCGACTATTGACTAGTATATTTGCCTTGATTTAGCTTGGCAAATTTCTAACACTCTAGACCTTGATTTCTGTATTGATGCATTGGATTTAGCATTAAATCAAGGAACGTCATCATAGCATCCAGATTAGCCAGGACGGTCGAGGTCGGGAATTAGACAATATTTTTGTTGAATGATTTTGGCGTTCCCTTAAATACGAGGAGGTTTACATCAAATCTGATAGCTTCGTCACTGAAGCTAGTTTAGGCATCGGGAATTACAGTAGAAGTGCAAACGGAGCCAGCGCCGATTTTAGGCCCAATCTCCTTGCCCCCCCTAGGACAGTGAGGATATCAATACTGATCAATTTCCAACGAGGTCAGTTCTAACTCCTTACCGCTAATCACCTCGGAACTGAGGGCACCGCAGTGGGGACAGCGATAGATCCAACTTTGGGGTTGAAAGGATTGGCCGCAGGGTTGGCAGTGGCAGACCACCGGCGCCGAGCGAATAATCAATTCGGCGCCCTGAGCTAGGGTCTCTTCCGTCACAACCTCAAAGGCAAAGCGCAAAGCTTCCGGCACGACACCGGACTGTTCCCCCACCGTTAAAGTTAGGGAGCGGATCTGGGCGGCGCCGTTCTGGCGGGCGTAGTCCAGCGCCAAGTCGAGGGCTTGTTCCATCAGGCTGACTTCGTGCATGGCGTTTGCGGGTCCAAGAGTTCGGGGCGGGTTGGCCCTCAATGTTAAACCCCATGGAGTCAGTTTCCTCCCTGGGCGTTGTCAAGTGAGAAGATGTCACGTATAATATGTAGAACATTAGTCGAGAAAAAAATGATGAAACGTCCAAACTGCAACAGTGATCACATCCATAAAAATGGTCATCGTGGTGAAAAACAAAATTATATCTGCACTAACTGTGGTCGTCAGTTTATCGACAGCTATGAACCTAAAGGCTACAGTGATGATATTAAACGTCGCTGCCTGACAATGTATGTAAATGGCATGGGATTT
>JBKCES010000385.1:0-11235 GCA_046304295.1 Cyanobacteriota bacterium
CCCTCAAATGGAGGCTACGGTGTACACAGATCTCGGTTAAAGACTCAGTTTTAGGCCTTATCCCCCTCAATCCCCCTTTGCAAGGGGGACTTTGAGAAGTTTTCCCCCCTTTCCAAGGGGGGCTAGGGGGGATTCTGAGATTTAGTAGATACAGGGTAGCAAATGGAGACGGCGGAGCAACTCCTCAGCGCCAACTGTCCCAGGTATTGTTAAAGATGGACATATCCGGGAAAGCTGTGGGATTGCCGTTCTCCTCCAGCAGGCGCCGGAGCGCCGCAAGTTGGGGCTGGGCGCTGAGGGGTTCCTGAACCAACTGGTAAGGAAGAATCCCTTCCTTGAGGGCAAAGGCCGCCACCGTCCCCGCAGCGGCGCCGGAAGACCATTCAAAGGAATGCACCCGATAGGCTGCGGCGGCGATGTGACTGACGGCGATGCTTTTGCCCGCCACGATCAGGTTATCCAACTTCTGGGGAATCATGGCCCGCAGGGGAATTTGGAAGGGATAGGATTTACCGGCCCCCTGGCGCTCCCCCTCCCGTTCGGTATTGCCGGGTTTTTCCGGGGGGGATTCCGTCATGCAGGGGTGAAAGTCGATGGGATAAAAGCCAATGCCCACGGAGTCGGCGTAGAGGGTGGAGCGTTTCCGGCGCCCGACGCTATCGGGGGGGATTTGACCGTTGAGGACGTTAAAGCCCTCCAAACCCGTTAGCGCCGCCTGGAGTTGGCGGTATTCTCCGGGAGACAGGACTTGTTGGTAATAGGGGTCGCGGTAGTCCCGGCGGGAAATGTCAATTTCGTTGATGGTAAAACCCCGGGGCGTATAAAAGGAAGGGCGACCAATAATGCGGCGGGCTTCCCGCATGTAGGGATATTTAGATAAACCGTGGGCGGTGCCCATGGGGGAGTCTAGCCCCTGGAGAAAACGGTTATTGGGGTCGGGTTTTTTAACGTTGGGCCCCAATTGAGAGTCCGTGGTTCCCGCCACAAACCAGTAATAAAAACCGAGGGCGTGGTCTTCCCCTTTGCTCAGGGTTTCCGTCCGCAATCCCCCCAGCCAACCGCCGGGTTCCAGTTGTCCCTGGCGTTTTAACTGCTCCCGAGTGTAGATCAAATTATCCTGGGCTGTGCCGGGGCGGTAATCATTGCCCCAGGTCCAGTTCTGCATGGAAATATTCCCCGGTTGGGGCTGGTCGTAGCTAATGCCCTGAAAGGTTTGACGCTCGCCTTTTTGGGGACTCCAAATCTGACGGTAGGTAAAGAGCAGGTCTAAATTAACAAAGCGGGGCAACTCAAAGCTATAGTAAGGCTCGTGTTGGGGATAAAAGGCGGGCATGGTTTGGGGCTGGGGATCAGCCGTTTTTTCCATGGCGAAGGTGTAGGTAAAGCCCTGGGTACAGTAGGGATCGGGGACCGCGCCGGCGGCGGAGGGTTCGAGGTAAGAGCGGGCGTCAATCCCCAGTCGGTGGGGCAGATCCGCCAGGGCGATCAATTCTCCGGTTTCCGTAGCTTCCACCACATACCAGGGCGCCGGTTTTAAGTCCGGGTTTTTGGGCGCAAAGCGAATAATGGTTTTCCGAAAGAGGGGGGAATTTTCCCAGCGGTAACTGTCCTCGATGGTCTGGGAAAGGGGCAGGGTATTCAAGGGCGGCGCTCCCGGCGCCGGACGGTGTTGGATGGCGATAGCGGCGGCGATTTGGTTACCCTGGGCGTTTAAGTCTAAGGTCTTGATCACCGTATTGGGAAACCATTTTAAAGTTCCGCCCCCCTGCCTTTCTGCCTCTTCTAATTCCGCCATCAAGACCCGGTGCCCGTCCCGGGGTAAAAAACAGGATTCGCTGACCCAACAGTCCCCCGGATTGGGGGAGGCGTAGACCTCTTGAATGCGTTTACGAAAATCGAGGTAACCCCGAGGAAAATAGAGCTTGGCCGCCTGGGTGGCACTTTCGTCCAGCGCCGAGGTGCCCTGGGCGGAGATTTGTCCCCCCACCCAATCGGTAATTTCCGTTAAACAAACGGTTTTGCCTAACCTTAAGCCTTCATAGGCGGCGCCAGCACCGGCCAAGCCGCCCCCCGCGACTAATAGATCGCAGGTCTCTGTCCGTTCCGGCTCCCGCGACGCTTGGGCCCCCAAGGGGAGGGGAAAACCCATCCCGAGGGCGAGAACCAAGGCGAAAGAACGGCGGCGAGAGAAGAGCGTCATGGTTAACCCCAAAAAATCAGTAAATGGGAGCATTTCAGATTTGCGTAGGCAAGATGCCTGTTTCACTGATTTTTCCCGTGGGATGGGCATCCTGCCCGTCCAGATTACAAAATTAAGATGCTTCCGTTTAAAATCCTAGCGGCGCTGATGTCTAAATTCAAGCGGCCTGAAAAATTTGGGTCGGCGTTATGGCTAATTCCGGGAAGGTGACTGATTCTAAAACCTGCTCTCCTTGAAATTGGTTCCGCTCGTATTGCCCCGTTTCTTGAAGTCTATAAATTGAAATGGTCGGCCATTTAGGGTCGCCAATGATGTCTCGACTCGCAATGGCTAAATAATCCACAATCCAATATTCCTTCACGCCTAATTTTTCATATTCATAAACCTTGTCCACATAATCGTTTTCCCAGTTGGTGGAAACCACTTCCACCGCCATTTGAATCGGCTCCGTTAAGGCGCCGTAGTCCGTGGGAGCAGATCGCCAAAAGTCCCGGTCGATAACGCTAACGTCGGGAATCCGTCCCTGTTCATTCCCCCTTTTATTAGTTGTCTTAATGACGACGTTTTGTTTGACAACCCAGTTTAGATTTAATCGATCAATCTCTTGATCAATTTTTTTGGCGATCAGATCGGTGATATCGATATGTTGTCGGGTGTTAACCATTTCAACGATTTCTCCATTAATTAATTCAAAGTGCCCTTCGTCGGGGCACTGGGCTAAGAAACGGTCGAAGCTTAATTGGGGTTTAACAAGGGTCGTCATCTGTTTACCCTGCCTGAATAGATTGGGTCAATTATAATGCCTTTTTGGAACCGGCGCCGGTCTCAGGCGCCTAGGCAACTTGAAGGCGAGACGCCGATTCTCAAAATTAAACAAATTTATGTACTGCGCTTGAGTCGAGAGGGTTGGAATCAAGTTATTTTTATCATTCATCTGAACTATTGACTGGAGGGGAGTCCCGGCGCCCTCCGCATTCAGGGCATCTAGGCTAACGCTACCGTTTTCCATGGGCTATAATGGCCAAACTCTCTTTATCTTCGAGGGGGAGTCTCTGGGCTTACCTTAATCAGAGATAATATTTTATAAAATCTCCCAGGTTTTATGAGCAAGAGTTCTCAGTATTTGCTTAAGAATGGGAACTCCCCCCAAAAGAGTCCAAAAACTTCTTTTACCGGGTAAAGTAAAAAAATGAATCCCCTAATTTTAATGGTTTTCCTACTGATAATTCTTTTGGGAATAAGCCATTGGTTCGTTCGTCGTAATTTTAAAATGAAAATATCTCAACTTGAAATACAGCTAGATCAAGTCAATAATGACTACGCTCGCCAGCAAGAGCAAACCCTATTGGCAGAACAAAAAATTAACCGGTTAACGGAGGAAAATCAACTCAGCCGTCAAGCCCATCAAGAAAAAGAACAGGCGCTACGACAAGAAAGTGCTGAGTATCAAGCCCAAATTGAGCGACTAGAGGCTCTTTTGGCCGGCGCTCGTCAACAGCAACAAGAGTCCGCCCTCCAACTTGAAACCCAGGAGAGGCTCAACCAAATTCTCCAGGAGCAGTTAGCCCAGAGCCAAGCGGATCTGGCCCAGCACATCCAGAGCGCCGAGCAAACCCTAGACGTCCTGCGTCAAGAGCAGATAACGGCGCTAGAGGCTCAGCGCGCTCAGATGCAGACCCAAATCGATCATCTCCTAGCGGAGCAACAAAAATTGTCTCAAGAAATAGAGGATTTATACGCTTCTATTGACCATGATATTCAAATCAGAACGCAGGACTTACAGCAAAAAAATCAGGAATTATTGGCGAATCAGCGCCAACTCCAAGCCGAAAATGAAGGCTTGCGGCGCCAACTCTTTCTGAACCGACCGGAAACCAATTCGACTCGATTCTCCGTTAGAAATTACCCGGATTCCAACGGGTCTAACCCAGCCAGCGCCGTTATACTCGCCTCCACTGAGATAGACCTTTATCCCGAAGAAAGGAAAAGCTTAATTTTGGATATACTCCGTTCTCAACGGAACCAAATGGAGAAACAAAAGCGAAGGATAGACATCATCGATGATATTTTAGTCCACAATTCCGCTCATCCTGCCCGAGAGGAATTAGAAGCTCAATTAAAAACGGCGCTCTCCGCCTATCGAGAAATGGACACCAAAACGAGAGCGGAATTGATTCGCCTTGGCTTTACGGTCACCGACGACGGTAAACATTGCAAATTGGTCTTCCGGGAGGATAACCGCTACTCCTTTGCCTGTCCCAAGAGCGGTAGCGATCATCGAGGCGGCAAAAATCTCTTTAGTTGGATTCGAGGCAAAATACTTTAAAACTCTATTATTAGAATCCCCCTAGCCTCTTAGGAAGCCAGAGCCTCAAAGCGCCACAGCCTGAATGTGTTGGGCGCAAACTTTCACAACTGGGCGATTTGCGGGCGCCGGCCCAGAAGGCCGGTCATTAAACGCAGGGCTAGTAATTTTAGGGGGGCGACGCGACAGAGGAATTCTAAGCCCAGACGCCGTAGGAGGAGGAAGGGTAAAAAGCGATTGGAGAAAAAGCGGTTGAGGAAATCCGTAAAGGCCAAAATGACTAAATTCTCAGGGTAGCGCCAAGCTTCGTATTGCTTGAGAACCGAGAGTTGGCCAATATCCAACCCTTGACGATGAGCGCCAAGAATCACCTCCGCCAGGGCGGCGCTGTCGCGAATCCCCAAATTCAAGCCCTGACCGCCTACGGGATGACAACCATGGGCCGCGTCCCCCGCCAGCGCCAAACGGGGCTGAACGTAACGCCGGGCCTGCATCAAGCGGACGGGAAAAAAGCGTCGGGAGCCGACAAGTTCCAGAGTTCCAAAGCTCTCTCCCAAATGCGTTTGTAGGGCTTGAATAAAGACCGCCGGGTCAACCTGGGCCATAAACTGGGCTTCCTTCAGGGGAAGTGTCCAGACTACTTGTACCCGATTGCCCGGTAGGGGAAGAACGCCCATCGGCCCGGTCTGCCAGAAGCGCTCAAAGGCGGTGATATTCTGGGCGGCTTGGTGTTGAACCGTGACGGCTACGCAGGCCTGGGAATAAGACCAGCCCCGAGTTGTAATCCCCGCTAGGGCGCGGATTGGAGATTGGGCGCCGTCGGCACCGACCAGGAGTTTCGCTCTAATAATCTGAGAGTTGTCCCCTTGTTGAAGGGTAATTTCCGTCCAGTCGGCCCCGGTTTGAAACCCCGTCACCTGAGCCGGGCAGAACCAGCGCGCGGTTTCGGAGCCTTCTAGGAACGTTTGCAGACTTGATAAAATTTGCCGATGCTCTCCCACGTAACCCAAGTAATCCCCCGCCAGTTCCTCCGCCCGGAAAGGGACGACGCCGGGGTAAAAACCGTCGGAGAGTTGAATGCGCTCAAATTTCCCTAGGCTGGGCAAAAGACAGGGCCAGATGCCAATGCCTTTCCAGATCCGGGCGGAGAGTAGAGAAAGGGCGTAGGCTTGAGGTTTCTCTCGACTTTGCTCCGGGGGGAGCACTTCAATAATGACAAGTCTTAACCCGGAATCCTTTAAAGCTGCGGCGAGGGTCAGCCCGACGATGCCCCCTCCCACAATTGCAAGATCAAACGTGTTAGGGTCGACGGAAGGATTCATACACTTGAAGGGTAGGGGGTTAGAGACGGATTCAGCGCCGTCTTTAATCAAGTATAAAAAAAACGCCCTGGGAAAAACAAGGCGCCGGAAGGTTCCAACCGGGACGGGGCGCCAATCCGAAATTACCCTTGGCCTCAATGGCTTTGCCGAAGTTCTAGTAGACTCGCTGTGTCCTTGACTTGTTCGAAGACCGGAATCGGCGCCGGAAAGCGAGAGAGTTGACGCTGGGTTTCTCGACCCCGTCCCGTTAGGGCCAAGAGAGGACGACAACCGGCGTTCAGCGCCGCCTCCAGATCGCTGGGGGCGTCCCCCAGAAAATAGGAATCCGCCAAAGATAACCCATGGCGAGCCGCGGCTTGTCGAAGCATCCAGGGAGAAGGTTTACGGCACTGGCATCCGTCCTGGGGCGCGTGGGGACAGTAGAAAATATCGGTAAAGCTTACCCCTTCAGCGCCGTACAGGGTTTGGATCCGCTCATGGACGGCTTCCATGTCTTGCAAGGCAAAATAACCCCGACCGATCCCCGCTTGATTGGTGATGATAATTAAAGCGAAACCCGCTTCTTGCCAGCGTCGTAGCGCCTGGGCCGCGCCGTCCGGCAAAGTCACCTGCTCCGGTCGGCTTAGATAGGGGACATAGTCGATTAAAACCCCGTCCCGGTCGAGGAAAAGCGCTCTAGCGGCGCTCATGGGTTGTCACTCGGGCTCCGGCGCCGCGCTCCTGGGACAAAAATAGTCGGGCTTCCACTTGCTCGCAGATATGATGGTAGGTGATCAAATGAATTTCCTGGATGTAGGGCGTATTTTTTTCCGCCACAAAGAGAGGGTAATCCGCAAACTCCGGCAATAAACCGCCCTGATGGCCCGCCATACCGATGGTGTAGAGTCCCCGGTCCTTGGCGGTCTTGAGCGCGTGGAGCACGTTAGATGACTTGCCGGAGGTGGAAATCCCCCAGAGCACATCCCCCGGTTGTCCGAGAGCTTCCACTTGTCGGGAAAAGACAATATCAAAACTGTAATCGTTGGCCAGCGCCGTCAGACTAGAGCTGTTGGCGGTCAGCGCGATGGCGGCCAGCGCCGGACGGTGAAATTGAAAGCGTCCCACAAATTCGGCGGCGATATGTTGGGCATCCGCGGCGGAGCCGCCGTTGCCGCAGACGAGGAGTTTCCGACCCTGACGAAATTGCTCCGCCAGTAGGGCGATGGTCTGCTCAATGGCTTGACAGTAAGCGGCGCTGAAGGCCGACTCTAGGCAATGGAGGCGTCTTTGCGCCCAGACCGGCAGACCCGTTTCTCCCATAGTTAACCCAGTGCTAGAAAAAAGCAATAATGCGAACTCGACAAAAAGCCGATTTTGAGACCCCCATTGTAAGGGACGGAAGACCTTGGCGGTGCACCGCTGTTAGAGACGGCTTTGGCCGTCGGGAAGTTGCTGGGCGAGAATCGTCCCTGGGCCTCATCTAGAAAAACTGGCGGCGCCTACAACTCCAACAAGCCAAGGGGAGGGTCGATTTCAATCCGTCCCGCCTCCAAATCAACCACCGGCACCAGCGCCCTAACAAAAGGGATCAGATGGCGCTTCTCCCCGGTACTCACCACCAGCAAATCGTGGCCCGCCTCGTAGACATCCTCCACCCGCCCCAAAAGGGCGCCGGTCGCCTCTAGATAAACTGGTAGATCAATTAAATCAGCTGTATGGTACTCCTCCGGCGCCAATGGACTTCCCCCGTAACGGCGCTCTTGGCGCTCCGCCCGGGGGATGACCAAACTGTGATTAACCAACGCTTCCGCCTGAGAGCGATTCGTCACTTCCGCCAGTTGGACAATGTAAAGATTTTTTCCCGATGCCGGGCGTCCTTTGAGCAGAGTGGTCGCCTGGGGAGCGTCCCCCCGAGGAGACTGGAGCCAACGGGGGCCGGGGCGGAGAAAACGCTCGGGAAAATCCGACTGGGAGAGGACTTTGACTTCGCCGCGAAGACCGAGGGGGGCCACGATGGCACCGAGGGTGAGCCAGGGGGATTTCATATGATGTCAGCAAATAAGGACGGTGATTGTTCCCTCCGGCGCTTCTCGATCGGGCAACCTCTCCTACCATTGGAGGGATTCAAAGCGGAGAGGAGACTGTAAACCTATGGGAACCCAAAAGCGGATTGGCATTCTGACCAGCGGCGGGGACTGCGCCGGCTTAAACGCCGTTATTCGAGCCGCGGTTCGGCATGCCGTCGGCACCTATGGTTGGGAGGTGGTCGGTATCCGGGAAGCCACCCAGGGACTAATGAGCGACCCCCCCCAGACCATCGCCTTCGATCTGGGTAATGTGGATTCTCTCCTCGTTATGGGGGGAACGGTTCTGGGAACCACCAATAAAGGCAACCCCTTCGCCTTTCCCATGCCCGACGGCTCCGTTAAGGATCGCACCGAAGAAATTATCGCCGGTTATCGAGCCTTGAACCTTGACGCCCTCATTGGTATCGGCGGGGACGGCAGTCTGGCCATTTTACGCAAAATCTGTCAACAGGGGGGCGTTAACCTAGTGGGCATTCCCAAAACCATCGATAACGATGTGGGGGCTACGGAACTCTCCATCGGCTTCGACACCGCCATGAATATCGCCACGGAAGCTCTTGACCGGCTCCACTTCACCGCCGCCAGTCATAACCGGGTGATGGTGCTGGAGGTGATGGGACGGGACGCAGGCCACATCGCTCTAGCGGCGGGCATCGCCGGCGGCGCCGATATTATCCTCATTCCTGAAATTCCCTACCACATCGACATCATCTGTGACACTATCCGCCGGCGCCAGGCTCGGGGCAAACATTTTTGTCTGGTCATGGTCTCGGAAGCAGTGCGCACCCAACGGGGGGAATCCGTCACCCTCAGTCAACAGGGGGAAGACCGCTACGGCGGCATCGGCAAATATATCGCCGAGGAAATCGCCCAACATACGGGCGCCGAAACCCGGGTCACCGTTCTGGGTCACATCCAACGGGGGGGCATTCCCTCTCCCTTTGACCGTCTCCTGGGCACCATGTTTGGGGTGGCGGCGGTAGATCTCATCGCTCAGGAAAAATACGACCAGATGGTGGCCTGGCGGAACCGACAGGTGATCCACGTGCCCATCGCCGAAGCCATCCAAACCTATCAAACGGTGGATCTGGAGGGCAGTTTTGTTAAAACCGCCAAGGCCCTAGGCATTTGCCTTGGGGATAAATAGACGGTCGGGGCGCCGGGTTTAACCGCCAAGGCCCGCGGCGCGCTTTGCACTTGAAGGGCCGTTTAACAACGCCCTTAAGAGTTGCTTCCGCTCCCCATACCATATATCACTATCCCCAGTTCAATCCCTCCGCGCCGCCATGGTCCAAAAAGGAAAAGTTTGGCTGGGGTTAATCACCGCGCCTTGGATGTGATTCTGAGCGAAGGCAAAGTCCTTGGATTGCCAAAGGGGAATGTAGGGGACGGTTTCCGCCACCAGCGCCTGAATAACCCCTAGCAGTTCGTCCCGGCGCTGGGGATTCAACTCCCGGCGCTGGCGGTCAATCAAAGCTAGGAGTTGGGGATTGTAATAAAAAGAGCCTTGGTTTTGAGCGCCGCCTTCAATACAACCGGTCTCGGGGGAACCCTGGGCGCAACTGAGGAAGGGATAGATGTAATTATCGGGGTCTAAAAAGTCGGGATACCAGTTAGAGAGGGAGCTTTCGTATAAGCCCTTGCCCACGTTTTTAAAGTAGGCCGCGGAGGCGATGCTATTGGGCTGAAATTCCAATAACCCCTCTAGATCCCGTTTCGCCAAGGCCCGGAGAATGGCGGCCACCATACTGGCGGGAACGGAGGTGGCGGAGTGCCAAATTTGCACCGTCAGGGGATTCTCGGTGCTGAAGCCGGACTCTTTCAGTAATTGTTTCGCCCGCTCCGCATTGGCGGCGCCGTAGCGGGTCTGGAAGGCGGGTTGGTAGGCGCTGAAACTGTTGGGAATTAAACTGTACAAAGGTTCCGCTAGTCCTCGCATGACCCGTTCATTGAGGAGATCCCGATCCACCAGCGCTGCGATGGCCTGGCGCACCTGGGGAGATTTCAGCGCCGGTTGTTGGGTGTTGAGCGCCAAAAAATTAATCACTAAGCCCGGCGCTGAGATCACCTGGCCCCGGCCCTGTTCAGCGTCAGCCTGAAGGGTTTTCACCTGTTGGGCCACCAGGGATTGATAGGCCACATCCACGGCGCCGGTGCGGAAGGCGTTAAACAGGTTAGCGGGGTTGCCGGGAAAGAGTTGCAGGTTAACGCCTTGGTTTTTGGGCTTTTCGCCCCAGTAGTCCGGGAAGGGCGTTAATTTGAGGGAATCGCTACTAAAATTGGCGAGTTGGTAGGGGCCGGTACCGGCGAATTGGTCGGGTAAAAATTTGCCCTCTCCGAGTTCATACGTTTGGGGAGAAACTGCGCAGGCGCCGGGAAAGGCTAAAAGAGCAGGAAACGCGGCGAAGGGCTTTTTCAACGTCAGGGTTAACTCATACTCTCCCGTTGTTTCAATCTTAGCGACGGTGTCCGCCAGCAGAAAGGAAGGCTCGCCGCCGTTTTCGATAAAGCGCCGCAGGGAAAAGGCCATGGCCTCTGCGTTAAAAACGGCGCCGTCGTGGAACTTGACCCCCGTTCTTAAGGGAATGGTATAGCGGAGACCGTCGGCGCTCAGTTGGGGAAAGTCCGCCGCCAGTTGGGGCTGGAGTTCGGTAGTTCCTAATTTGTAGGTGTAAAGGGTTTCCCCGAGGTTATAGATAACCATTAACCCCGCCAAATCATAAGTATCGGCAGGATCGAGGGTGCGGGGTTTCAGGACGGTGCCCAGGGTAATGACATCGGGGTCGGCGCTGGAGACGGGAGCGGAGGAGCCGCAGGCGGGGAGAAAAAGCAAACTCCAAACCAACGCCAAGATTAACCCGAAGCGGCGCCAGTTGCAGAGGCTAGACAGTCGCCGGAGCATTCTTTTCCTGAGTCTGGAGAGCGCCGTAAAGCCGGTTGAGAGCACTGAGGTAGGCCCGGGCCGAGGCGACGATAATGTCGGTGTTGGCGGCGTAGCCGCTATAGACGGCGCCGTTGTGACGCAGACGGATGGTCACTTTCCCCAGGGCATCGATGCCTTCGGTGACGGAGGTGACGGAGAACTCGATTAACTCGTTGGGAATCTCGACCACCCGGTTAATGGCTTTATAGACCGCGTCCACCGGCCCTGTGCCAATGGCGGCGTCGGTGCGCTCTTCCCCGTCGGGGGTGCGGAGAGTAACCGTGGCGGTGGGGCGGGCGTGGTCGCCGCAGGAAACCTGTACCAGTTCTAAACGAAAGAGTTCCGGCGCCTGGCGGATTTCGTCGCTGACGATGGCTTCCAGATCCCAGTCAGTGATTTCTTTGCGTTTGTCCGCGGTT
>JBKCES010000386.1:0-20190 GCA_046304295.1 Cyanobacteriota bacterium
TTGCGCCTCTGCCCCGTTTTGCTGACCAAAAGGCTCGTGACCGCTACTATCGCCGCATCACCTTTTCTCTCATTCAGGAGTTTCAGGGTTTTTCCTGATCCGTACCCCTTTTTGTATTAAAAAATGTGTCCGTCACTCAGCTCTAACGCTCTTCTAATAGAGAACTGGCAACAATCAACAGCTATCCTAGACGGTAAAACCCGGCTCTCGATCGTTGATGATCAGGCATATAGGGGAATTGGTTCTGACAAACCAAAAAACATTTTTGAGACACTCCGTAGAGATTGCTCTTTAAAATCCAAGCTACAGTCACTCATTGGTGCAGTGTTGCCCGGAAAGTTTTTTGCCCTGTGGAACCCCGAGCCAACGAAACTCAGAGCTTACATTTGTGACGAAGAGCCGATTGATGATATTGAGTATTTTGATTCACCCAAGGCGAAGATGTTCTTTGAAAAAGTAACCGTTCAGGGGGGTATCCAAACGTTACAAGCTATAAGATTAGACGATTTCGGTATTGAAAATGCCGGTTTTTGATTATTTTAGGTTTTCTCTTAATAGTAAAAATTCTAATTCCCAGCTCAAAACCCCCATTTTCCTAGATTGAGCCGTGTTGCATCTTTTGGAAAAATTCCCCGAAAACCATATCCAGCAAGGGTTTGACTCTTTTAGTACGCAGTTGATCACCCCCTTGAACGGTCACACAGGAACTAATCACCAAAATACGAATTGAAGTCATAAGAACATAAGGCTGAATTTAATAAGTCTTTTGTTTTGTCCGAGGAGCCGTTAACTCACCTTGGCTAATGATTTGGTTTTAGACTAACCTCATGTTAACCAGTTTTTGACGTTGCAAGCTACCCAGCGCCGGCTTGACTTTAGCTGTAAGTCAACCCAACGCCCAAGCGCAATGGTAACATTGGGGAGACTGACCGTCAGTCAACTCCTATTTTTCCTAGGGGCACCGGATGACGCTCTTCTTTAGCCCACACAAACTATTGTAGCTGCTAAGGTATTTCAAGGATGGAATCAGATTATGATACAGAATTTTCGTCCAGTTTTTGTGGTCAATCGCTCTCAACACTTGCGTAAACTCAGGGAGATAGATCAGGAGTAAGTATTCAAAGGGTTACGAAACAATAGGGGATTCGTCGTCCGCAGGAGAAAGAGGTAGTATGGTGCTCCCCATATCCTCCTCTATGTACTCCCTCTGGTCATTTTGCCCGTGTTTTTCCTCCACAGTGTTCACACTCCAACTCGTGCAACCTGTGTTCTATCACTATTGGTTAGATTTGTGGCAGTTCTACTCTCTGGTGTCGCTATGGCGCTGGAGCTTCCCCTCCTCTTTCCCCTTTTTTTCCTCTGGTTCGTCGCCAGACAGCGCTTTTGATAAGTTCTTTGAGTTTTTCCCCAACTTTTCCTCTAATACTGCTACTTGTACCTTTAGCTGAGTGACTTCTTCCATTAGCACTTCCACCAGCTTCTTTACACTTGCCGGTGTTGTTTCCCAATCCGCCTCCGAAATCTGGCTTTCATCTCTATCGTCCCTGTTTGCCCTCTTACCATACACCATCTCCTCCTCTCCCTGAAACCGCCATTTCTTCGTTCACCCTTGAAGAGTTACGTTAAGTTAAAGTTAAGATGTCGAGATTAAGGGGTTAAGCATCCAGTGCGATTGCAAGAGTGTCTGCTTCGGGACGGGTTACCGGCAAAGATTTTTTGCTTTGACCAGGGGTTAACACTGATCCACCAGTACTTACCTCAAATTCCCGTGGCGGTGGCGGATGTCTGGGTGCGGGCCGGCGCCATAGAGGAACCGGAGGACTGGCCGGGGATGGCTCACTTTTTGGAGCACATGATTTTTAAGGGCACGAAACGGGTTCCGCCCGGGGTCTTTGACCAAATCGTGGAGCATCGGGGGGGAGTCACTAACGCCGCCACTAGCCATGACTACGCCCATTTTTACATGACCGCCGCGGCGGAGCACTTACCGGCCACTCTGCCCTACCTGGCGGAAATTCTTCTCCAGGCGGAAATCCCGGAGGAGGAATTTTATTGCGAGCGGGAGGTGGTGTTGGAGGAGATTCGCGGGAGCGAGGACGACCCGGACTGGCTGGCCTTTCAGAGTTTATGTCGGCAGTTGTACCCCCGTCATCCCTACGGCAAATCCGTCCTCGGTGCCGAAGGGGATTTGTTGAACTTGACGCCCAACCAAATGCGCTGTTTCCACCGCACCCACTACCAACCGGAAAACGTGACCGTGGCGCTGGTGGGAGATGTGCCGGAAGCCCAAGCGTTGCATTTAATTCAGGAAACCTTTGGGGATTTTGCTCCCCGCTCCGAGTGTCCGCCCCTAGCGCCGCGGGAAACGGTTCCCCTCCTAGGCGTTAGCCGCGAAACCTTGACTGTAGAGAATCTGGGGCCCCACCGGCTCATGTGGGGCTGGCCCGGCCCCGGCGTGACGGCGCTGGCGGACAATATTGGTCTAGATCTCCTTTCGGTGATCCTAGCGGGGGGACGTTTGGCCCGCTTGGTTCAAAACCTCCAGGAAGAGCGCCAGATTGTCTTAGACATTCAAAGCAGTTTTTCCCTCCAGAAGGAATCCAGCCTCTTTAGCCTCAGCGCCTGGGTGGAGCCAGAATTTATCAGTGAGGTCGAAGACGCCGTTCTCGACCATTTAATCCATCTACGCCGGCAACCCGTCGGTGCCGAGGAACTGAGCCGGGCCCAGCGCCTCCTGTGCAATGATTATAGTTTTTCCACAGAAACTCCGGGCCAGTTGGCCGGTTTATACGGCTACTACCACACCCTAGCGTCGGCGGAGTTGGCCACCCAATACCCCCGCCTTGTCCGCTCCCTGACTCCGGCGAACCTCCAGCGCCTCGCCCTGACCTATCTCGACCCGGAACGCTACGGCTTCGTTCATCTCCAGTCCGGTTAACCCTGACCATGCCCCTCCTCCCTCCCCTCGTCGCCCTAGAAAAAGGGCGTTGGGTCAAACTCATCTGCGGCGCCAGTTATCAGGATTTGCCCGCCATTCGTAATTTGGTGCTGGTCTATAGCCTAGCGGGGGTTCATTGTATCGACGGCGCCGCGGATCTGGCGGTTCTGGGCGCCATTCGGGAAGGTATGGCGGCGGCGCGGCGCTGGCGAGAGAGTCAAAACTTACCAGCTCAAGGTGATCCCTGGCTGATGGTGAGCCTCAATGACGGCGAAGACCCCCATTTTCGCAAAGCGGTTTTTGATCCCCGCCATTGCCCCCCGGCTTGTCCCCGGCCCTGCGAGGCGGTCTGTCCTGCCCAGGCCATTAACCACCAGGGGGTGATCGAACACAAATGCTATGGGTGCGGGCGCTGTTTACCGGTGTGTCCCCTCGGTTTAATCGGCGCCGAAGCCCGGCAGATCAGACCCGCGGAGGTGTTGCCCTGGTTAGAAGCCGGGTTAGTGGACGCGGTGGAACTCCACACTCAGACGGGCCGGGAAAGGGAATTTCAAATCCTTTGGACCCAGTTGCGGCCCGGCGCAGAGAATCTAAAACTTTTGTCTGTGAGTTGCCCCTATCACCCGGAAGTTTTAGGCTATTTACAAAAGATTTACCCCATCCTCAACCCTCTGCCTCTACCTCTAATCTGGCAAACCGACGGCCGCCCCATGAGCGGGGACATCGGCAAAGGCGCTACCCAGCCCGCCATTCGTTTCGCCCAGGGGGTATTAAACGCAGGACTGCCGGGTTTTATCCAACTGGCCGGGGGGGTCAACGCTCATACCGTTCCTAAATTAAAAGAATTGGGTCTCTTAAACGGCGCCGGGCCCTTCGTCAACGGCTTAGCCTACGGCAGTTACGCCCGCGTCTTGCTTCAGGATTTATTGCCCGAGACCGAACCCTTAGAGCGTTACCCCGACCGTTTAAAAATGGCGCTGGAACGGGCTGGACAGATATCAGCTATCAGTGAATAGATATAAGAATCCTAGGTGAACCATGAACCGGCGCCGGTTAGCTCCCCCCTGCCAAGGCGAGGTACTGAGCCGTTCGGCGGACTTTAAGGCCTCCGAAATCTCAAAACCAACGCAGTAAAAGGGGGAACCGGATTTTTCCACGACTCATCTGTAAATTCCCTTATAGCAGTATTCATGCGAGTGAGATACGGGCTTCGACTACGCTCAGTCATCCATTCAAATGTTTTAGTAATAAGATTGTCCCTCAGCCGAGAGAATACCGCTATAAGCTTTTAATTCATTACAAAACTTTACTTGCCCTCGGGCCGCAAATCTTCATTTTAACGCTATGATTTTTCATAACTATTTAGCTATGAAAGGAAAATGGTTAATACTCTAGCTCCCCAAGTCCCCCAGATTAAAACCCAGATGCAGGAGAGCCTGCTGACTCCCCGCTTTTACATCACCGATTTTCAGGCGGCGGCCCAGATGGATCTCTCGGCTCAGCAGGAGGAACTGCAAGCCCTGTTGGCGGAGATGAAGACCGACTACAATCGCGCTCACTTTGTCCGCACTCCGGAGTACGAGCAGGCGCTACAGCAGTTAGAGCCGGAGACTCGCCAGGCCTTTATTGATTATCTGGAACGCTCCTGCGTTTCTGAGTTTTCCGGGTTTTTACTCTTTAAAGAACTCTCCCGCCGCACTAAAACTCAAAACCCTCTGCTCTCAGAAATTTTCCATCTTATGGCGCGGGACGAGGCCCGTCACGCAGGGTTCCTGAATAAGGCAATGGCAGACTATAATATTACTCTGGATCTCGGAAAACTGACAAAAAATCGCACCTATACCTTTTTTCCCCTCGCCTGGGTAATCTACACCGTTTATCTCTCGGAAAAAATCGGTTATTGGCGTTATATCATTATTTTTCGCCATCTGGAAAAATATCCGGAAAACCAATTTTCCCCCCTCTTCAATTACTTTGAAAGTTGGTGTCAGGATGAAAATCGCCACGGCGATATTTTTAAGGCACTTCTCCGTTCCCAAGACTCTCTGTGGCAGACCTGGCAAGCCCGCTGGCAGAGCCGTTTTTTCCTGCTCTCAGTCTTCGCCACCCATACCCTCACGGTTCATGAGCGGGTCAATTTTTACCGCGCCCTAGGATTAGACGCCACGACTTTTGATCAAGAGGTGATTCGCAAAACCAACGAAACTTCCGCCCGAGCGTTTCCGGTAATTTTAGACGTGGAGCACCCGGAATTTTTCCCCCGCTTACAGGCCTGTAGTCGGGCTAATTTAGAGATGGGAGCAATCGAGGTCAGCTCGGCTCCGGCTTGGTTGAAAACGTTGCGTAAATTGCCCTATATTTTCAGCATTGTCGGTCATCTTTGGTGTCTGTTTTGGCTGAAGCCCATCGCTGTGGAAGAGCGCCGAGGTTTGGTGCTTTAACAGATACTCAGATACCAGATATCAGATATAGCGGTCATAAACGATTTGTAAAATTTCAAGCCCCCGAACCCTTACGGGTAAAGCCTTTTGGCAGAGGGACATTTACAACCTAGATGTGACTGCTATATTAGAGAGACGGGAGCATCTCGCTGGCACCAATAGCGCACTTTCCGACCTGGCCCTTGCCCTTTAATGAAAATAAGTTTGAATTTTAGGTTTAATTCATTTACTGGCGTTGTCAAAATCTAAGGATGAGCTAAATCGGTCTAGACTTCAAAACGCCTTGACGGCAAGGCTTTTCTTGGTTGTCCTTGATTTTTCATCTTTTGATCGGACAACGCCCTTCCCCGAAACCCTGCTGATGTTTTATAGTTAGATTTGCTAGGTTCGCAAACTTAAAAATTGGGGAAAATTGGGCATGACGGCATTGCGTCGGGGATTACTGGTGATGGCTTTAGGGCTTTTGGTGATGTTAGGGGGGTGCGCCAGCGTTGGGCTGGCCAGTCTCCAGCGTTACTCGGACACCCAGGACGGCTACGAATTTCTCTACCCTAACGGCTGGGTTGGCGTCGACGTTAAAGAGGCTTCGCCGGGGGTGGACGTCGTCTTCCGGGATCTGATCGAGCAGAGCGAAAACCTCAGCGTCATTGTCAGCGAGATTCCCGCCGATAAGTCTTTGGCGGAGTTAGGCGACCCCAGTGCCGTGGGCTACCGCTTTTTGCGAAAAATTAACGACGATCCTGACAATGGGCGTCAGGCGGAACTCCTCAGCGCCGACGAGCGGGAGAGCGACGGTAAAATTTACTATCTTCTGGAGTATCGGGTGACCCTACCGGATGCTCAACAGCGCCACGATCTAGCCAGCGTCACCACCAACCGCGGCAAGTTGGTCACCTTTAATCTCTCCACCAACGAGCGCCGTTGGTCAACGGTGGAGCCGTTATTCAAAACGGTGGCTCGCTCCTTCAGCGTTTATTAAATCTCGGCGTTAAACCCTTCCCCGGTAATAATCCTGAGTTCCCTTGGCGTCTAGGGCACCGCCTAGGCGCTTCAGGGCTTGAACATAGGCCGCGGTGCGGAGATCAAGGTTTAACGCTTGGGACAGTTGCCAAACCGCCAGCGCCTCCTTGACCATCTTGCCCCGCAAATGGCGGTTCACCTCCTCCGGCTCCCAATAGAGTCCGCTCCGATTTTGCACCCATTCAAAATAACTGACAGTCACGCCCCCGGCGTTGACTAAAATATCGGGAAAGACGTAGATCCCCCTTTCGGCCAGAATCCTATCGGCGGCGGAGGTTACGGGGCCGTTGGCCACCTCTAACACGTATTTGGCTTGAACCCGATGGGCGTTCTCTTCGGTGATTTGGTTTTCCAGCGCCGCCGGAATCAAAACGTCCGCCTCTAGTGCCAACAGTTCGGCGTTAAGAATAGGGCTGTTTTCCCCCAAACCGCAGACCGTTTCTGAGCAGTAAATCTGAGACAGACTCCGGTGTTGGCGTTTGTAGTCCAAAATTTCGGGAATGTTTAACCCCAGGGCGTTGTAAACGCCGCCCTGGGAATCGCTCAGCGCCACGATTCGATACCCAGCTTGGTAGAGCAATTCGGCGATAACGGCGCCGGCGTTCCCCAAACCCTGAATAGCCACAGTGGTTTCAGCCGGAGTCCGGTCAAATTTCGGCAAGAGCGCCTCCAAAATATAAAAAGCTCCTGTGCCGGTGGCCCGGTCCCGACCTGCGCTACCGCCTAGGGCCAAGGGTTTCCCCGTCGCCACCCCCAAACTCAAACGGCGCTGGATGACGCTGTACTGATCCGTCATCCAACCCATGATAATTTCATTGGTGTAAACATCCGGTGCCAAGATATCCACGTCGGGGCCAATCACATCGGCGACGGCTTCCACATAACCCCGACTAAGGCGCTCTAGTTCCGCCCGAGAGAGTTCCTTGGGATTCAGGGCCACGCCGCCCTTGGCTCCGCCAAAGGGCAAATCCAACAGGGCGCATTTAAACGTCATCCAAAACGCTAAGGATTGCACTTCGTCTAGGGTAACGTTGGGATGGTAACGAACCCCTCCCTTTCCGGGTCCCCGAGTGTCGTCGTAGCGCACCCGATGGCCGGGAAACATCCGCAGGGAACCGTCGTCCATACGCACGGGAATAGAAACGCTCAGGCTGATCTTCGGATACTTAAGACGCTCGGCCGCGTCGGCGGAAATATCCACATGGCGAAGTGCGTTGTCTAGGCGCTGGCTGGCGTCGTTGAAGAGGGTTCCGGCAATCATGATTCGGCGGCGGTAGCGAAGAGGAGACTTTCTCTAGCATAGACGGCCGCGGCGGGTTGTCGCCCCCATAATCTTTGGCCGTTCCCGGAAGCTAGGGTTAGACTTCGGGAAATTGAAGCGCCGGTGGCGGACTGCTATAATTAGCCCCACCGCGGGGTCGCCCCGAAGTTTACCTTAAACCCATTTTTTTGATGACCGACTGGCAGATTATCGACGGCGGTATCACCGCCCCCCAGGGATTCCCAGCCGCAGGCATGACGGCGGGTCTCAAACCCTCCGGCGCGCCGGATTTGGCTTTGATTTATTCCGAGTCGGAGGCCATCGCCGCCGGGGTCTTTACCACCAGTCAGGTGCGGGCGGCCTGTGTGGATTACTGTCGTCAGCGCCTGCAACACAAGGGCCGGGCCCGAGCGATTTTAGTCAATGCCGGACAAGCCAACGCTGGCACCGGCGCCCAAGGAGAGGCGGACGCTCAGGACTGCGCCCGGGGGATCGCCCAGGCCCTGAACCTCTCCCCGGAGGACGTGTTACTGGCCTCTACAGGGGTGATTGGACAGCGGATTAAAATGGATGCCTTGAAAGCGGCGCTTCCTGAACTGGCGGCGGCACTGTCGCCGTCGGGGGGGGCCGCCGCGGCCCGGTCGATTATGACGACGGATTTGGTTCCCAAGGTCATTGCCCTAGAAACCCAAATCGACGGGCGCCCAGTGCGGATCGGGGGCATGGCCAAGGGGTCGGGCATGATTCACCCCAATATGGCCACGATGTTGGCCTTTATCACCTGCGACGCGGCGGTTTCCACCCCTCTCTGGCAACAAATGCTGGCTCGGGCCTGCGCCAAGACCTTTAATCAAATCACGGTGGACGGCGACACCAGCACTAATGACAGTTTGATCGCCCTGGCTAACGGTCAGTCCCGCACCCCCGCAGTCACGGAGCCGGGCTCCAGCGCCGATAAACTGGAAGCGATGCTGACGGCGGTCTGCGAATATTTAGCCAAAGCCATCGCTCGGGACGGGGAAGGGGCCACCTGTTTAATCGAAGTCCAAGTAACCGGCGCTCGGGACGACGACGGCGCTCGTTTAATCGCCCGGACTATCGCCGGGTCCTCTTTGGTAAAATCGGCGATTTTTGGTCGCGATCCCAACTGGGGCCGCATTGCCGGCGCCGCCGGTCGGGCGGGAGTTGTTTTCCAGCAGGAAGAGCTACAGATTCAACTCGGGCCTTTTGTCTTAATGGAGCGGGGACAACCCCTCCCCTTTGACCGCCAGGGCGCCAGCGATTACCTCAAGGCTCGGGCCGGGGGCGCTTATTTAGAAGACGACACGGTTTTGATCTCCGTCGCAGTCGGCAACGGCCCGGGTCGGGGTTCTGCTTGGGGCTGTGATTTAAGTTACGACTATGTTCGTATCAACGCCGAATATACGACTTAAACTTCGTTCCTAGGAGGGCGCGTTGCTCAAGATCGCGGTGGACGGCACCTGTATCCGGGGGCGCCTGAGCGGGGTGGGTTACTATACCCTGAGTTTGATCCAAGCGTTGGGGAACCTGGAAAGAGACCGGGACGAGTTCCAACTTTCGGTTTATTTCCAGCCCTCCGTTAGCCGTTGGCTCCAGCGCCGGTGGGAGGCGGAGGAGGCTATAGCTCCCTTTAACTCCACTTGTTTACCCTTGCCCGTTTCTCTGACAACGCCCTTCCTGGGGTGGGGTGCCGGATTCTTAACCCCTTTGGAAAATCGTCTCGGCCGGCCCCAGGTGGTTCACGGAACCGATCACTTCATTTTTCCCTGTCGCCATAGTTGCAATTTACTGACCATCCACGATTTAACCTTTATTAAATATCCCCAATTTGTCCCTCCTCGGGTCAAAACCTACGGCGCTCGCATTACCAAATGTTTACCCTATACGGCGGGGATTTTGACCTTTGCCGAGAGCACCAAAGCCGATTTAGTGAATCTGTTTAACTTCGATCCCGACAGAATTTACGTCACTTACCAAGCCAGTCGTTATCAGGGCAACCGTCTGGATCTGGAGACCGTGGAAAACTTTAAAAAAACCATTCCTTACGATTTTTCTCGACCCTATTTCCTCTGCGTTAGCACCCTAGAACCCCGCAAAAATATTCTGGGTTTAATCCAAGCCTTTGAAGACGTCCGGCGCCGATGCCCCGACGCCAATTACCAGTTAGTTCTCATTGGGCAACTGGGTTGGCAATACGAGCCGATTTTAGAAGCGATTGCCCAGTCTCCTGATTTCGGCGCCATCCATCGTTTAGATTATCTGCCGGAGATCTGGCTAGAGGTCTTTTACCGCCAAGCTTTAGCCTTTGTTTACCCCTCCTTCTACGAAGGCTTTGGTCTCCCGGTGCTGGAAGCGATGAATTTCGGCGCTCCTGTTATTACCTCCCGGCGCTCCTCTTTGCCGGAAGTGGCGGGGGACGGTGCCTGGCTGATTGACCCGGATTCTCGGGAAGAATTGGCGGAGGCTATGCTTCACTTTGGGGATAACGCCGCACTCCGCTCCCAATTCGGCGGCACCGCCCGGGCCCGGGCCGGACAGTTTTCTTGGCGCCAGACCGCCCAACAGACTTTACATATTTATCAGCGTTTAGGTTCCGAGGTTTAAGGCTTAACCGGCGCCGATTAGATCTCCGCGCCCCCTTGGCGGGCGGTCTGCTATCCCTGATATAGTTAGAAGCTGGCAACCCTGGGCTGACGCTATGACCTCCATTTCCGCGCTACACCAACAACTCGTCCGTAAAGAACGCTCCGCCGTAGAAATTACCCAGTCAGCCCTAGAGCGCCTGGCGGAATTGGAACCCCGACTCAAGAGTTTTCTCTGTCTGACTCCGGAGGCGGCGCTGAAACAAGCGGCGGCGGTGGACGCTCAAATTGCGGAGGGTGAGGCCATTAGCCCCCTGGCGGGGATTCCTCTAGGCATTAAAGACAATCTCTGCACCCAAGGAATTCCCACCACCTGCGGCTCCTGTATTTTAGAGGGCTTTATTCCCCCCTACGAATCTACCGTCACCCGCAAACTGCAAGAAGCCGGGGCGGTGATGGTGGGGAAAACCAACCTGGACGAGTTCGCTATGGGCAGTTCTACGGAAAACTCCGGCTACCAAGTTACCGCTAACCCCTGGGATCTGAGTCGGGTGCCGGGGGGGTCTTCCGGCGGCTCCGCGGCGGCGGTGGCCGCGGGGGAATGCGTAGCGGCGCTGGGGTCGGATACGGGCGGCTCCATTCGCCAACCGGCGTCTTTCTGCGGGGTGGTGGGGCTGAAACCCACCTACGGCTTAGTTTCTCGTTTTGGTTTAGTGGCCTACGCCTCCTCTTTGGATCAAATCGGCCCCTTTGGAACCACGGTGGAGGATGCGGCGCTGGTCTTACAGGCCATCGCCGGTCACGATTCCCAGGATTCTACTAGTTTGAACGTCCCGATTCCCGACTATAGCCAGGCGCTAATTCCCGACCTCAAGGGCGTGAAAGTGGGGGTCATTACCGAAACCTTCGGGGAAGGATTAGACCCGGAAGTGGCGGAGGCGGTTAATGTCGCCATTGCTCAACTAAAAGACCTCGGCGCCGAAATTCAAGAGATTTCCTGTCCCCGCTTCCGCTACGGTCTGCCCACCTACTACATCATCGCCCCCTCGGAAGCATCGGCTAATTTAGCTCGCTACGATGCCGTCAAGTACGGGCAACGGGAAAGCGCCGCTAGCTTGATTGAGATGTACGCCCAGACAAGAGCCAAGGGCTTCGGGCCCGAGGTCAAGCGCCGGATTATGCTGGGCACCTACGCCCTTTCCGCCGGTTACTATGACGCCTATTATTTGAAGGCTCAAAAAGTGAGGGCGCTGATTAAAGCCGACTTTGACCAAGCCTTTGCCCAAGTGGACGTTTTAGTGTCCCCCACGGCGCCGACCACGGCCTTCAAAGCCGGGGAAAAAACCGACGATCCCCTGAGTATGTACCTGTCGGATTTGATGACCATTCCCGTGAACCTAGCGGGTCTGCCGGCGCTGAGCCTCCCCTGCGGCTTCGATAGTCAGGGGTTACCCATTGGTTTGCAGTTAATCGCCAACGCACTTCAGGAAAGCGCCCTCTTCCGGGTCGGCCACGCCTACGAACAGGCCACTCCTTGGCATCAGCGGCACCCTGACCTTTAATGCCTTTTTGATTGTTCCCTATTTTAAGCAATGCCTAGTAACAGCCGGCGCCGCCTTGATGACGGGAAATCTCCGGTTCCTCTCCTTGGAAGGGTTAGCACTCAAGGTTTAGAACCCACCCCCAAACCTCCTCCCAAGAGGAAGAAGTTTACCAAGCCCTTGGTTTAAATTTCTCATCATTGAGAATCACCAAATCTTCCCCGGACTGGGCGATGATAAATAACCCCCGCGACGCTGACCCGGACAAAGTCCTCGATGAGAGCTGGGTTATAATCAACATCATCAAAATTCCCTCTCTTCCATGGTCGCCCTTTCTCTGCCCAATCCTGTTGTCTCATTAACGGCGCCTCGTTCTCCGGCCGTCGTCGCCATCGAACATCTGGATCATTTTTACGGTAAGGGAGCGCTGAGAAAACAAATTCTCTTTGACATTAACCTGATCCTAGCCCAGGGCGAAGTCGTTATCCTTAAGGGCCCCTCCGGCTCCGGTAAAACTACGCTTCTGACCCTGATGGGCGCTCTCCGCTCCGCCCAAAGCGGCAGTCTCCAGGTGTTTGGGCAGGAGCTTCTCCACGCCAAAAAGCGCCAACTCATCCAAGTCCGCCGTCAGGTGGGGTATATTTTCCAAGCCCATAATCTGCTGGAGTCCCTCACCGCCCGTCAAAACGTGCAAATGGGCGCCGAAGTGTCGGCGCCGGCCGCCGGGGTTTCCCCAAAAGAACGGTCAATCCAGTTTCTCCAAGCCGTCGGCTTAGGCGATCACCTCAACCAATATCCCCATAATCTCTCCGGGGGGCAAAAGCAACGGGTGGCCATCGCCCGCGCTTTAGTGAACCATCCCCGCCTAGTCTTGGCGGACGAACCCACCGCGGCGCTGGACAGCAAATCTGGCCACGATGTGGTGGAATTAATGCGCAAATTAGCCCGAGAACAGGGATCGACGATTTTGATTGTCACCCACGACAACCGGATTCTCGACGTAGCCGATAGGATTATAGAATTAGAAGACGGACGTTTGCTTTAGCCTCGACCCTGGCGGGAGCAATCCTGAAGACTTGTCAGGATCGGGACAAATCGGTAAATTAGGAAGCGTCGGGTCAATTTTTTCAGGACGTTCTCAATCATGGAAAGTGTCGCTTACATTCTCGTGCTGACGATGGCGCTGGCCGTCCTCTTTTTCGCTATTGCTTTTCGGGAGCCGCCCCGGATTCAAAAATAAACGGTTTCCGTTAGGGGGCGAATTCAACGTCCTCAGCGGTTAAGCTCGGGCTGGGATCATCGCGCCTTGACTCCTTAGGTGAGGTATGATATGGAACAGCCCTTTTCTTTGGGTTCTCTTCTCTTGAGACCCCGGGCCTGGATTATGCAATGCCCCTACTGCCAGTGCCACAATAGCCGGGTTCTGGAATCTCGCTCTGGGGAGGCGGGTCAAAGTATCCGGCGCCGTCGGGAGTGTCTGGCCTGTAAGCATCGCTTCACCACCTTTGAGCGCATCGAATATATTCCCATTACTGTTATTAAGCAAAACGGGCAACGAGAAGCTTTTGACCGCTCCAAACTCCTCCGGGGTATTATCCGGGCCTGCGAAAAAACCGGCCTCTCCGTCGAGCGCCTAGAAGGCATTGTCGATGAGATGGAAAGTCAACTGCAACAACACCCCGACCGGATGGTGACCAGCGAAGCCATTGGTGGATTGGCGCTCCAATATTTACGCAAGGAAAACGAAGTAGCCTATATCCGTTTTGCTTCGGTCTATGGGCGCTTTCAGGGCATCGCCGAGTTTGTGGACATCCTCAATCAACTCCAATCCAGTAGAAATAGATAACAGGTATCAGATTACGGTTATCAGTTATCAGTTATCAGTAGACACAGTATCCTGAGCGTAGCCGAAGCCCGTCTGTTAAAACATGTCTAAACTATGGCCCAAAGCACGGATTGTTTGATTGTCGGGGGCGGCGCGGCGGGTTTTTTCAGCGCCGTCGTCTGCGGGGAGGCGAATCCCGGTCTGAACATCGCTCTGCTGGAGGCGGGACGGGAGTTTTTGAGCAAGGTGAAAATTTCCGGGGGCGGGCGCTGTAATGTCACCCATCATTGCTTTGATCCGGCTCAGTTAATTTTGAACTATCCCAGGGGCGCAAAGGCTCTGCGGGGTGCCTTTGCTCGCTTTCAGCCCCGAGACACTATGGCTTGGTTTGAGAATCGGGGCGCCGAATTAAAAACGGAGGGGGACGGGCGGGTTTTTCCCGTCAGCAACGATTCCCAGACCATTGTCGATTGTTTGTTAACTGCGGCCAAGGAAAGGGGCGTTTTGCTCCGAACCCAAGCGCCGGTTTTAACCGCAGAGGCGATAGACTCGGGATTCCGGGTCACCCTCAAGGACGGCCAGCTCTGGGAAACCCGGCACCTTTTACTGGCTACGGGTAGTCATCCGACGGGTTATCGCCTGGCCCAAGCCCTCGGCCACGGTTTGGAACCTCCGGTCCCCTCCCTCTTTACCTTGACGGTTAAAGATCCCCGCTTAACGGATTTAGCGGGCGTCGCCGTGGACGGGGCGGAAATTACCCTCCTCGACGACCAGGGTAAATCCCAGAAATCTTTACAACAGAAAGGGCCAATTTTAATTACCCACTGGGGGCTAAGCGGCCCCGCGGTTCTGAAGCTCTCCGCCTGGGGCGCTCGCTATCTTCAGGAGCGCCGTTATCAATGCCAGTGCCGCCTCAATTGGCTTCCTCCCCACAACCCGGAAACCCTGCTGGCGGAACTGTTGGGCTTCAAATCCAACCAACCCCGTAAACAAATCGGCGCGTCTTGTCCCCTCGCTCTACCGAAACGACTCTGGCAAAGCCTAACCCAGTTCGTAGGGATTCCCCCGGAGCAGACCTGGGCCGACGTTTCCAAAGTCCAACTGCGGCGCTTGGTGCTGGAATTAACCCAGGGCGTTTATCAAATCCGGGGCAAAGGAGCCTTTAAGGAGGAATTTGTCACCTGTGGCGGCGTGCCCCTGGGGGAAGTGAATTTTTCCACGATGGAAAGTCGGCTCTGTCCGGGCCTCTACTTCGCCGGGGAAATTTTGGATATTGACGGCATCACCGGCGGCTTTAATTTCCAATCCGCTTGGACTACTGGAGCGCTGGCCGGGCGGGCCATGGCCGAGGAGCGCCGCCCTAGATAGCCTGCTTCCGTCTTACAATCAAGCATAGTCTTTAAGAAAATGTCTTGAACAGCGCCTCCCTCTCTACGTGAATCCCCCTAAATCCCCCTTTGGAAGGGGGACTTTGAGGAGCGTTCCCCCCTTTCCAAGAGGGGTTAAGGGGAATAAGATCTGAGGTTTGACTCTTTTCCAACACTTTCTAAACTTGACCCCAAATTTTCCTTTCCCCACGGAGCGCTTTTCCCGGATGTTTGATTCTGCCGCTGATTTCCCCTCTGAGCCGATTTCCCTCGATAAACCGGAGGAGGCCTGCGGTGTGTTTGGACTCTACGCGCCGGAGGAGGAAGTAGCTAAATTGACCTACTTCGGTCTCTACGCGCTCCAACACCGGGGCCAGGAATCTGCGGGAATCGCCGTTTTTGACGGGGATAACGTTCATCTGCACAAAGATATGGGGTTAGTGTCCCAAGTCTTTAAAGAATCCACCCTCCACGAAATGGTCGGCATCTTGGCCGTGGGGCACAATCGCTATTCCACCACGGGATCTAGCCACCGGGTGAACGCCCAACCGGCGCTGATCCAAACCCGTCTCGGGCCCCTGGCACTGGCCCACAACGGCAATTTGGTCAACACCCAGGAACTCAAACAGGAATTAGAGCGCCGGGGATGCGGGGATTTTCTCACCACCACGGATTCGGAGATGATCGCCGTGGCCCTGGGGCAGGCGGTGGATAGCGGTCAGGATTGGCTAACTGGGGCGGTCAGCGCCTTTGAGTTGTGCCGCGGCGCCTATAGTTTAGTCATCGGCACTCCGGCGGGTTTAATCGGCGCTCGGGACCCCCAGGGGGTTCGCCCTTTGGTGATTGGAGTTCTAGAGGGGGAGCCAAACCGTTATGTCCTCGCCTCGGAAACCTGTGCCCTGGATATTATCGGCGCCGTCTATCTGCGGGACGTGGCGCCGGGGGAATTAGTCTGGATTACGGAGTCCGGGTTGGAGTCTCGCCAATGGGCGCCGGAGGCGGCCCGGAAACTTTGCGTCTTTGAGATGATCTACTTCGCCCGCCCCGATAGCGTCATGCACGAGGAAAGTCTCTACACCTACCGGATGCGCATTGGACAACAGTTGGCCAAGGAATGTCCCGCGGAGGCGGATCTGGTGATGGGCGTCCCTGATTCCGGCATCCCGGCGGCCATTGGTTTTTCCCAGACGTCCGGCATTCCCTACGCCGAAGGGTTGATCAAAAATCGCTACGTGGGGCGCACCTTTATCCAACCTACCCAACACATGCGGGAGTCCGGTATTCGCATGAAGCTTAACCCCCTTAAGGACGTGCTTCAGGGCAAGCGGATTATTATTGTGGACGACTCCATCGTCCGGGGCACCACCAGCCGCAAAATCGTCCGGGCTCTCCGGGAAGCCGGCGCTGTGGAAGTCCATATGCGCATCTCTTCCCCCCCGGTGACTCATCCCTGTTTCTACGGCATCGACACCGACAACCAAAACCAACTGATCGCCGCTAAGTTGACCCTGGAGGAAATCCGTCAACAGATCGAAGTGGATTCTTTGGCTTACTTAACCCAGGCGGGGATGCTTCAGGCCACCGGCGAAGATCCTCAACTTTTCTGCTCCGCCTGTTTTAACGGTAATTATCCTATTCCCATCCCCGATCCCGTTAAGCGCAGTAAGTTGATCCTGGAGAGCGTTTCCTCACAATGAAAGTGAGCCGTGCTCTAGAAACAGTGGAAAAGCTTTAAAGTTTTCATGCTCATCCATTGTCATTTGGACGGGCAGGATATAGCAGTCCTAAATGGGTGGTGAACACAATCAAAGGATTATCCCCCCCAACCCCCCTTGGAAAGGGGGGCGTGAATCAAACTCTGTTCATGATTCACTTAGGCCTGCTATACCTCGGAATGATCCATAACTCCCTCCGGGTGGCGCTCGCTTTTGCGGGTAGGCTAAGATCGGGGGCTTAACCGTCCAATGCAACGAGCTTTTTTCTGCCCATGGCCCGCAAACCCCCATCCCGTTATTCTGACCCCCGTCCCTACAGCGCCTATGACCGGGAGCGAGACGGGGGAGCCAAGCGCCCGAATCTTAACTACGGTAGTTTAGCCCTCTTTGGCGGGATCTTTATCCTAGGCGTGGGGGTGGGAATTGGGTTTAGTTCCACCGCCAGCTTCAGCCCGGAGAATGTGGCCTCTCGGGAAGTGATCGACCGGAGTGCCCCCAATACGGAACTCTGCGTCCAGTTCGGCGCTAGCGCCATTGTTACGGATATGCGAGTTTTCGTCACCCTGAACCCCTTTAACGTCTATGTGACCCAACCGATTATGCAACCGGGTTGCGTTCTGCGTCGGAGCAACTGGACGATTTTGGAGCAGAAAAAACTTATCGACGGGCAACAGGTTAACGACTGTCGCAATCGGATGAACACCTTTGGCTTCACCGGCCCCCTAGAGGGACAACCGAAAATTGACTGCATTTACCAAAACGAAGCCGCAGGTAATTTATTTGTCAACCAACCCGGGGCTGTGGGCCCCCGCCCCGATACGGATAAGTTTTAAGATCTACATTCCGCAGGTGGACGTCTAAGAGCCTTTGCTAACGGAGTCTTTGGCTACCGTGTACACATAACTAAAATAATTTCTGAAATTCTCTCAAGAACCCCTCCCTAGCCTTCCCCTTGGCAAGGGGAGGGAAACAGACAAATGAACGGTTTGAAGTCCCCCTTTTTAAGGGGGATGCCGTAGGCAGGGGGATCAAACTTCGAGGCTGTACGCACAAGTTTTTAAGTTTTGATCCCCCCAAACCCCCCTTGAAAAGGGGGGTAAACTTCTCAAAGTCCCTACTTCGACAAGCTCAGTACAGCGCCGTGTAAAGGGGGATTGTTCCACTTAGCCTGCCGAAGTGTAGGGGGATCAATCGACTGCTTAATAGTACTGACGACAAGTCTCCCGCAATTTCTTCTTTTCAGGACGACTCTCCAAGTATTGCTGGGCCCAACGGCAACCGCGCCCCATCAAACTCACCAAATCTAAATCCCAGACCCGCACTTTGTCATCTTCACTACCGGAGACAGAATATTTCTATCTCAAATATTTTGTATGAGTCTAAAAACAATTGGATATTATTTTGGTTTACAGTTCAGGGAAACAATTTGACCATCGGGCATAGTGGTGTTGCAAATGATAGCCTGCTGTTTTTGGAGCGTCTTGAGTGCGATTCCTGTGGCACCAGTTAAATTAGCACGAGTGAAATCAGCCTTTTTTAAGGAAACATCTATAAAAGTTGCTTTTGTCAAATCCGCTCCAGAGAAGATGACGTTTTGTAATGACGAGGACGAAAAGTATGCTCCTCGGAGATCCGCATAACCGAAATAACCACCGTCAAAATTAACTCTAAAGAATGTAGCGTCCCTAAAATGGGATAAGCCCAAGTCAATATTTTGCAAGGTGATGAGGTTACCAGTTGAATGATTTGTTATTTCAATATCCTTAAAAAAATCTGTATTGCGTGGGGGGTATCCAAGACGACTGGTAAAACCCAAACCCATCTGCCGAAGATAACTAAGCAACGAATCTCGACGGCGAATGTTATCATCTTTAAAAATATCAATTTTATTTAAGATTGGTATAGTTGCTAGATTTAGAAAAGAAGAATCCTCACTAAGTACCGTCAACGTATAAGTTGTCTTAGCTTGTATAAACTCTCTTGTTACTTTAGCCATTTCAGTTGCTAAGGTAGAATTACCATTAGTATTTTTTCTGGAAGTAGTGTATTTTTTTAGCTCTTGCTCATAAGCTGCAAGCACACTTTCATAATAATTTCGTTTGTTTAAATGACTGGTGAATGCGATGGGAAGGAAGATTCCGCTAATAGTTGCAACCCCTAACATTCCCAATGTCATTCTAAACAGGTTTTTTAATCGCCGTCGTGCATCCCTAATCTCATCTCCTAAAGAACCTTTTTCTGCTTCTAGCGCCGACTTCTTCAACGCCAACTTTTCTCTTTCCCGCTGTGCCGCTTCGATTTCAGAACGCACCTGAGCCAAGCGCCCTTCCGCCTCAAATCGTTGCGCCTTCTCCTGTTCCAACTCCGCCGCCAACTGCGCCAAAAGCGGTTCCTGTTGCGCACGAATCAAGCCCACCAAATAATCATGCAAAATCTGATAGCGCGCTTCCGGCTCTTCGGGGATTTCCACCACCAATCCGGATCGCCCTAAAATATCCAGCGCCAGATCTAACTGGGACGGCTCAAACCGTTGCCCCAACTGGGCCAATCCCTCCGCCAATTCTGACCGGGTTTTCAACAAGCGCCGCTCCTGCTCGTCCGTCAGCAAAAACAACGTCGCCCCCGCCAACGTCTCATTGGCTGAGCCGCAAGCGCGGGTCGCCTGACTTACATAATCCCTCAATAATTGTGGCTTACCTCCCGCCGCATCGTACTGTGACAAGCCCCGAATATCCCGCTTCTGCTCCTGAAGTTGCGCCCCCAAAATTTGTAACTCAATCGGCCGAACCTTCCCTTCCCGCGTTAAATCCGCCACCACCGTCTGGATCAACAACGGCGACATCGCAAAATTTGATTTCGCCGTCAATCGCTCAATTAACTGGGTCGCCGCCTCTGGCGTAAAATCCCGCAACTCGTAAAGATTGTCCGCCGCCAACACCCCCGCCGCATTGGGCGCGATCTGGGGATAGTCCACCAGCAAATGTAGATAATCTTTGCGGAGGGATAACACGACCTTGGCCGACAGAACCTCCTTTAACAGCGCCGCCAAGCCGTCAAAAAACCTCCGCTGTTGCTCCCCCTGGGGAAAAGCGAAGAAAAACTCCTCAAACTGGTCAAAAATCAGAACAAGCCGCCGTTCCTGACGATCCCATTCCCGGGCCCTAGCTATAATCGCCTCCCAATCCGCCCCCGCCGGTAATTCCAAACCCGTCGTCAACTCCCCCAACTTCCCGTCGTACCGGCGCACATAGACCGGACACAACCGCGCCTGTCCTAGGGCCTGACTCTTCAAAGCCGGCGCTAGGCCCGCCTGTAACAAGGAACTTTTGCCCACCCCCGACTGCCCGTACAAAACCACCAACCGATGCTCCGGCTTCAAGAGTCGTTCCTTCAAGGCCCGCACATCCTGATCCCGCCCCGCCGCCTCTAGCTCTGTCGCCGCCTCCATCCGACCCGCCCCGATCAAGGCGTAATACCCC
>JBKCES010000387.1:0-4814 GCA_046304295.1 Cyanobacteriota bacterium
AGAGAAGCCCAAATATCGCCAATCATCCCAAACAAAGAAAAAAATCAGTCCAAGCAATATCTAGCCTAATTCCTGAAAGCCTTATCTAGACTGGCTTTTGAAATATTCAAGATTTTTATCACAACCTGCGAAATGTAGATTCGAACCTTCGGCAGGCTCAGGGCCTCACTACGCTCAGTGCTGAAATCAGAGGAAGAGTAAAGTGTTTAAAAAGGGTAAAAACGCCATCGCTTTTCCTAGCGCTTGGCTATCGTGTGCCGATACGTCTGTTGCTTCATAATTCCTTGTAAGACGGCGCCGGGAAGGTTCCGCCCCGCACCTCTTGACAAAATTTTTGCGCGGCTTGAGTAATCAACGCGGGAACGTCGGCGTAAACCGGCGCAAAGGGGGGCGGTTTAGGCGAAAACCCCAGTAAATCCGCCGTGACCAGCACTTGCCCGTCGCAGTGGGGGCCAGCGCCGATGCCGATGGTGGGGATAGAGAGCGCCTGGGTAATTTTCTGGGCCAACTCCGGGGGAATATGCTCTAGTACTAGGGCAAAGACGCCCGCTTCCGCTAGGGCCAGCGCCTGTTGATAAATGCCCTCGGCGCCGGCCGTCGTCTGTCCCTGTTGTCGATAGCCCAACTGATGGACGGATTGGGGCGTCAAGCCCACATGGCCCATGACGGGAATGCCGATTTCCACCAACTGCTGGACAGTCGCCACTAAACGGGGATAACCTCCCTCTAATTTAACCGCCTGAATCCCCGCTTCCTTCAGCAGTCTCCCCGCAGATTCTAGGGCCTGTTCGGCGCTCAGTTGATAGCTCAAAAAGGGGAGATCGCAGACTACCAGCGCCTGCTCCGCGCCCCGCTTCACGGCGGCGCCGTGGTGGATCATGGCCTCCAGGGTCAAGGGCAGGGTGGTTTCGTGCCCCAGCGCCGTCATGGCCAGGGAATCTCCCACCAGTAAAATATCCACTCCCGCCTGGTCTAAAACCTTGGCCCAGAGACAATCCCAAGCTGTCAGCGCCGTAATGAGCCGCTGTTGGCGCTTCCAGGAAAGGAGGGTTTGGAGGGTGACGGCCATGGGTAGGGAAAAAAGTAAAAGAGATTTAGAGGAAACTGGAAAGCTTTTTAAAGATTCGTTAAGATTTTATACTTAATATCCTTTCTTATTATCCATCCCGCCCATGGCCCCCTTGGAACTTGCTCAGACCACTCCCACTACCACTGGTTTACCCCTAGCGCCGGAGGACGATTTTCGGCGCCGTCATCTGGGCCCCAACGCAGGGGAACAGGCGCGGATGTTGGCGGCGCTGGGGCTAGCCTCCAGGGCAGACTTGATCGCCAAGACGGTGCCGGAGTTGATTCGGCTCAACCGGGAGCTGCGTTTGCCGGCGCCCCAAGGAGAGTATGGCGCCCTAGCCCAGTTAAAGTCCATCGCCTCCAAAAATCAAATTTTTCGCTCCTATATTGGCATGGGCTACGCCGATACCATTACCCCGGCGGTCATTCAGCGCAATATCTTGGAAAATCCCGGTTGGTACACCGCCTATACCCCCTACCAGGCGGAAATCGCCCAGGGGCGCCTGGAGGCGCTGTTAAATTTCCAGACTTTAATCATTGAGCTAACGGGGTTAGAAATCGCCAACGCCTCCCTACTGGACGAAGGCACCGCGGCGGCGGAGGCCATGAGTTTGAGTTACGGCGCCAGTAAGAGCAAAGCCAACGCTTTCTTTGTGGATCAGAACTGCCATCCCCAAACCCTAGCGGTCTTACAAACCAGAGCTAATCCTCTAGGCGTTGACATTATCATCGGCGACCACCGCACCTTTGACTTTAGCGTTCCTATCTTCGGCGCTTTGCTCCAGTACCCCGCCACGGACGGCACTATTTATGATTACCGGGACTTCATTCAGCAGGCCCATGGGCGCCAAGCTCTAGTGACCCTAGCGGCGGATCTGCTCAGTCTGACCCTCCTGACCCCGCCGGGAGAACTGGGCGCCGATATCGCCGTGGGCAGTAGTCAACGCTTTGGGGTTCCGTTAGGGTACGGTGGCCCCCACGCCGCCTATTTTGCAACTAAGGACGCCTACAAGCGCCAAATTCCGGGTCGGATTGTGGGGGTGTCTAAGGACGCCCAGGGACAACCGGCGCTCCGCCTGGCCCTGCAAACCCGGGAGCAACACATCCGCCGGGAAAAGGCCACCAGCAATATCTGCACCGCCCAGGTGTTATTAGCGGTCATGGCGGGGATGTATGCGGTTTACCACGGCCCGGAGGGGTTAAAAAATATCGCTCTGCGTATCCATCAGCTAACGGCTCTCTTAGCTCTGGGACTACGGCGCCTCAATTATTCCCTGGGAACCGAGCCGTTCTTTGATACCCTCCGGGTGGGGGTGGGTTTAGCCGGCGCTCCGGCTCTGCTGAAAGCTGCACAGCAACGACGCATCAATCTGCGGGATTTTGGGGACGGCTCCCTGGGCATTACCCTCGACGAGACGACGACCCTTCAGGATTTAATCGATCTCTGGCAAATTTTTAGCGGTCGGGAAGACCTGCCCTTTACCCCGGCGGAACTCTGGGAGGAGGCGGAGTTTACTTTTCCGGCACCCCTCAGCCGTCAAAGCGCCTTTTTACAGGACCCGGTCTTTAACCAATACCACTCGGAAACCGAGCTTCTGCGCTATCTCCGCCATCTGGAAAGCAAAGATTTGGCGCTGAATACCGCCATGATCCCCCTCGGCTCCTGCACCATGAAACTCAACGCCGCCGCAGAAATGATTCCCGTCACCTGGCCCGAGTTTGGCAAACTGCACCCCTACGCGCCCCCGGAGCAGGCGGAGGGTTATCAGATTTTATTTAACCAACTAGAAACCTGGCTCTCGGAAATCACCGGTTTCGCCGGTATTTCCCTCCAGCCTAACGCCGGTTCCCAGGGAGAATATGCCGGGTTGCAGGTCATCCGTCAGTACCATCTCAGTCGGGGAGAGGGGCAACGGCAAATCTGCCTGATTCCCGAATCCGCCCACGGCACCAACCCCGCCAGCGCCGTCATGTGCGGTATGACGGTTGTTCCTGTGAACTGCGACGAGGAGGGCAACATTGATTTGGCCGACTTAGAAGCCAAGGCCGAGAAATACGGGGAAACCCTAGCGGCGCTGATGGTCACCTACCCCTCCACCCACGGCGTCTTTGAAGCCAGTATTGGGGAAATTTGCGCCCTGATCCACTGTTTTGGCGGTCAGGTCTATATGGACGGCGCCAATATGAATGCCCAGGTGGGTCTCTGTCGGCCGGCGGACTTCGGCGCCGACGTTTGTCATTTAAACCTCCATAAAACCTTTTGTATTCCCCACGGCGGCGGCGGCCCCGGCGTCGGCCCCATTGGAGTCCAGGAACACCTCATCCCCTTCCTACCCCAGACGGCCTTAAACGCCCCTAACCCGGACTCCATCGGCCTGATTTCTGCGGCGCCCTACGGCAGTGCCAGTATTCTGGTTATTTCCTGGATGTATATCGCCCTCATGGGCGCCCAGGGTTTGCGGGAAGCCACGGAGGTGGCCATTCTGAACGCCAACTACCTCGCCCGGCGCTTGGAACCCTATTACCCGATCCTCTTTAAAGGGGAACAGGGCTTTGTGGCCCATGAATGTATTTTGGATCTGCGGCCCCTGAAAAAAGCTGCGGGCGTCGAAGTGGAGGACGTAGCCAAGCGCCTGATGGACTTTGGTTTCCACGCCCCCACAGTTTCCTGGCCCGTTTTGGGAACGATGATGGCGGAACCCACGGAAAGCGAGTCCCTGGGGGAATTAGACCGCTTTTGCGAGGCCATGATCGCCATCCGTCAGGAAGCTGAAGCCATCGCTCAGGGAGCGATCTCTGCCAGCGACAACCCCCTCAAAAACGCCCCCCATACGGCCCAATCCCTGATCTGCGGGGAGTGGACTCATCCCTATAGCCGGGAACAGGCCGCCTATCCGGCGCCCTGGAGTAAAACCCATAAATTCTGGCCCGCGGTGGCCCGCATTGACAACACCTACGGCGACCGCCATTTAGTTTGCTCCTGCGAAGGCATGGACGCCTATCGGGAGGGTTAAGGGGAGGCTAGCTTTTGGCGGGCGGCGGCCAGATTATCGGCAATTTCCGGCAGGGTTGGATCAAGGGTCAGGGCCTTTTCGTAATTAGCGACGGCCTCGGCCCAATCCCCTTGGCGAAAATAGGCGGCCCCTAAATGACTGTAGCCCTCCGGGTCGTTGGGTTGGAGGGTCAAGTAATGGCTAAAGGTGGCAATGGCTTCCGGCAGGCGCCCGCTTAATCCGTAGGTGACTCCGAGGTTATAGTAGACATCGGCATCCTGAGGATTGAGTTCCAACAGTTTTTTCCAGAGCGTCTCCGCTTGGGGATAGTCGCCCGCCTCCGCCGCAGTAATGGCGGCTTCTTCTAAATTTTCCGGCGTCTGGGCTTGGGCGACGCCGCTCCCCTGGAGGGAGACTAGGAGCAGAACGGCGCTGACGAATGCTTTCATATTTCTAATTAACTTCACCCATTTTTCTCAACCTTATATTAATTTATGGACAGGATCTTGGCAATGGAAAAAAACAGCCTCACTGGTGAGATTTAAAGAAAAATTTACTTAAATTTCCCTTGCCTAAGTAATGATCAAATTCTTGAAAAATATTGTGAATCAAAAATACGATAGAGACGCACATCAAAATACCCAAAAAGCGAGAGAAGCTCCGGGTTTCCATGAATACGGTGAGCGCCGGAATCAGGGCTTTGGTCTCGCGAAAAGCGTGAAAAATATTTTCCAGTAGGCTTAAGATCAAAAC
>JBKCES010000388.1:0-6593 GCA_046304295.1 Cyanobacteriota bacterium
CCGGTGTTGCTTCCCAATCCGCCTCCGAAATCTGGATTTCTCTGGCTTTCATCTCTATCGTCCTTGTTTGCCCTCTTACCATACACCATCTACTCCTCTCCCTGAAACCCCCATTTCTTCGTTCACCCTTGAAAGGTTACAGTTTCTAAATCAAGTCTATAAAAATCTACACTCTCTTCTTACTGACATTGATTCATCAGGGATTTGCTCTAGGCCACCACTCCCAGATAACTATTTAGAAACTTATAGCTCTCTACAACAAAGAGTAATTGAAGCAACTTGTCTTAAAGGAGATAAACTCTAATGAATAACTTAAACTCTCTCAATAAAAATACAGCTATTGCGATTATTGAGTCTTTACGTTCGGGTATTCCAACTCGAATATCAACTCGTGAACTCCCTGATTTAAGACCAAATCTAACAGCTAAAATTGTTCAAGATTTAGATCAATTTATAGTGGGTAGTAATCCTAATGGACGACTGATTTGGGGGGCTTATGGCCAAGGCAAGACGCATGAACTTACCTGTATAGAGCATCTTGCCTTGGATCGGGGTTTTGCAGTCAGCAGGGTCACGCTTAGTCGAGAACTATCTGGTCAACATTTATTCCGACTATATGGGAAAACTGCATCTTCAATTAGAACTCCAGACTCAAAACTATTTGGAATTCAACATAAGTTAGAGAAAAAAAAATCTGGGGACTTACCTGACAGTCCCATTCAAAATTTAAATCGATACACTCATCCTTTACCTACTATTGTTCTTGAAAATTACTTTTATGCGCAAGCGGAAGAGCGTGATTTATTATATGGAGATCTCCTTGGAACAAAACTCCCAATTTCAGAAATTAAAAGAATTCACAAGTTAAGACGGGGTATTACATTTCCTAAAATTCCAAATTTTGGAGTTTTGAAACATGGTCAAGCCTATTTTGAAGTAATGTCTGATATTATTCAATGGTCTGGCTATAAGGGATGGGTTATTCTTATCGATGAAATTGAGTTAATCGCTAGGTTGGGTAAAGTAGGAAGATTAAATGCTTATAAAAATCTTCACTGGCTCTTAAACTGGTCGAATAATAATCGATTTCCACTCTATTGCGTGGGAGGAGTTGCGTCCCCCTTAATGGATCTTTGGCTTGGATCAGGAAAACGATTGCCAGATCAGGAAGAAATTCCTAAGTTAGCAACCCAAAAACTGACTGATTATGATGCGGAGGCAATGATATTGTTCTTCCAAGAAGCTCTTAATAGTGAGCGATGCCCAGTGATTTCGCCTTTGGAGCGTGATCAACTAGTAAAAATTCTGGAAATGTTAGTTCAAATCCATGCAACTAGTTATGATTGGCAAGCCGAAATAAACATTGACGAACTCATTGAGCTGGTCGGAGCTAGTCCATTAAGAACCTATATTCGTGCCCTACTTGAATCACTAGATTTAAAGTTTTTATATTCTGTTGATTTCAGACCAACGATCAGTGCCGAGGAATTTGATTTGGGTATTGAAAAAGAAGATTTTTTTCAAGAGGAAACATAAGTTACGTTTGTCCGTAAATTATTTTTTGGTTTTCCCATCTCGTTCTTTTATGACAATAGAGATAAAACAGGACAAGCGTGTTTTATACTAACACTATCTAGACCTTAAAAATTACGTTGACTCCCTCATTTTAGAACTTGATACTCTTAAAATTGAAAGCCGAGGAATACCTGCTTACAAAACTCGTAAGTAACACGTTAAATTCTCTTTATTACTAATAAAAACAAAATCCAATGAGTAAAAGAATTGTCATTTTTAACCATAAAGGAGGAGTCAGTAAAACGACTTCTATTTATAACATTGGCTGGATGCTTTCTAAACGCTATAACGTGCTCTTAGTTGACGCCGATCCACAATGTAATCTATCAAGTATGATTTTAAGGGAGGAGTTTGAAGAATATTATCTTAATGAATCGACTCGACTCCAGAATATCAAAGATGGTGTTCAAGTTGCTTTTACCGGGAAACCCATTCCTATCCAAGCGGTAGACTGTTTTTCGCCGGAGAGAGCGCCGTCTCTATATTTATTAGCAGGTCATGCTAACTTATCCGAGTATAACTCCGCCCTAACTTTTGCCCAAACTTCCCATAACGCAATTACGACTTTACAGAATTTACCCGGCGCGTTTTCTGAGTTGATGACTCTAACCGAAAATAAGTATAGTATCGACTATACATTAATTGACTTAAATCCAGGTTTAAGCGCCATTAATCAAAACTTCTTCCTCTCCGCCCATGGGTTAGTCCTTCCCACAAATCCCGATCCCTTTTCCCTCATGGCGATTGAGACATTAACCAATATTTTGCCTAAATGGGTTTTATGGAAAAAAGACGCAGTTGAATTATTTGCCGATTCCGCCTATCCCTTACTACCTGGAGAACCTAAATTTTTGGGTAGTTTGATTCAACGCTTTAATATTCGCAATGGAATTGCGGCTAAGCCTTACCGAGATAATATTACGGAAATCAAAAAACTCTTACAAGGTAAATTTTTTAATGCTGTTGCCCAGATTGGGATGACGCTTACGCCCGAGCAATATACTGAAGATTTTATTCAGAGCGGCTATTGTTTAGCAGAAATACCAGATTTTCAAGGACTCTTACCCAAATCTCGCAGAGTAGGCGTTCCGGTATTTGAATTATCAGATAACGAAATTAATGAAGTTGGAACTGTTTTACAAGAGCTAAAAAAAAAGCGAGATACATTTAAAACTCAATTTGAAATGTTAAGTGGTCATTTAGTTCATTTGTTAGAGTATGTATAAAGCTTTAGATCTCTTTCGTTCAAATATCCGAGACGCCAGAAATTTGACTGGATTATATGAATTTTTAGAGACTTCTATTATAGTTCCCTACTCCTTTGATGATCTATTAAGGGCGCAAATGGTTTACTCAGTCAGCGCCTTTGACAAGCTGATTCATGATGTTATTCGTATTGGTATGATGGAAATTTTTACTCATAGAAGACCGCCCACTCCCAAATATTTAGCGGAATCAATTTCCATTTCAACTTATAATGAACTTACTTCAGCGACCATTCCACCAAGGGAATATATTTTTGAAGAGGCTATTTTCAAAAAACTAAAGATAATATAGCATTTTCAAACGAGACGTGAACGCCACCGACACCAAAACCCGGACGGGTAAAGAGCTAGCAGGGACTTTGTCCATGACTCACGTGTAAATGCTATATCTTATCAAGAACCTGAAAAAATAGCAGAAGGACTTAGTTATATTTGGGAAGAAAAATTTAAATGGAGAAAAATTGCTCAGGAAATGGCGATGGACGAAAAAACCGTCAAAACCACTTTAAAATTAATTGCCAATCGGAGAAATATTATTGTCCACGAAGCCGACATCAACCCTTTGACCGAAGAGAAGTATGAGGTGAGCAAACATGAATGTAGTTCGTTCACTGATTTTTTATGTTTGTGCGGTGAATCAATCGTTAATCTGGTTGCGCAAGAAAAGAATTAAATCACTTCCCAAAGCGCCGCCGTTAGGAGAGTTTGCCGGTCTGAAGCAAAGGGCCAGTTTGCCGGGAAAACCGCCGACGGATACTCGCTTTTGACATTCGCCAGCGCCCGGCGCCACGCGTCTGTAAAACTTTGATCCCAGAGCGATTTTAAACTGGGAACCTGGATGATTAAGATATCCAACTCCGTGCGCTGAGTACGAATTGTCTGCTCCCAACCCCGATAATTTTCCGGCAATTGAACATAAAGACGCTTTAACAAATGCTCCAGCAGAACAATCAACCGGCTGAGTAACTCCCGCTTTTGGGAAACGCCCAAGGCCTCCACCTCCTCAATCAGATGCTCTAGATCTAGCTGTTCAAAATCCTGGGCTTTTAATTGCCGAACAGTTTCCTCGGCCCATAATAAAATATCTTGCTCGTAGAGAGATGGAGTCATCACAGAACCCTCCGGCGCCGTTTCCAATAATCCACATCGCCATTCTATTCTAAAAGTTTCTATTCAATCAAACAGGCTCTCCCAAACAACCTCTAAACGCTTAGCCAGATGATAAGCCAATAAAGGTGGCACGGCGTTGCCGATTAACTTATAGGCGTCGCTAGCGCCGAGAAAAAGATCCGGGTAATCTTTTTTGGGACGCACAAAGGAATAATCATCGGGGAACGTTTGTAAACGGGCGCATTCCCTCACCGTCAAGCGCCGTTGGAGTTTCCCGGCCTCTAATTCCGCTAACCATTGACCGCCCAACTCTCGGGACAAGCGCCGAAACTCGATATTACCGTGGTGTTCCGAGCGAATCGTCGGCGCTAAACCTTGGGGTTTGACCTCGACTTGCCCCTGGGTTTTGGGAAAATAACGGGCTTTAGAATAGGCCCTTTGGGCGGGATCAACCTGTTCCTCCTCCGGCTCCGCTAAACCCGCCAAAATCCGACTGACCGTCGCGTAGGGTCGCAGTAATTCAGGATTAATGGTTAGATCTTGAGTCCATAAACTTGCGGTTTGGGGATTGTGATGAGTCGGTTGGGGAAGGGGAGTATAGTCCGGGGCAAGAGGATTCTCTTCCAGAGACTTCAGCACCGCAGGATGGAGAAAAGCTTTATTTAAACCGATGAAAAAAACCCGCTTTCTGGATTGAGGAATGCCAAAGTCTGGCGCGTATAAAACCTGAGCGATGACCAGAAAACCATGCTCTCCTAGGTTGCTAAAATCTTCTTGGATCACCGCCATCACACCCTTGAGAGAGGTTAATCCATCCACATTTTCAGCGATAAAAACCTTGGGATTGGTCACAGCGATCACCTCCCGCATCCAGCGATAGAGGGCGCCGCGGTTTTCAAGATTTGAGTCTTCATGGTCTTCCAAGAGCTTGCCCTGATGGCTTTTATGGGAATTAAACCCTTTCCGTTTACCGGCCACGCTGAAGTCTTGACAGGGAAAGCCGCCGGTCACAATGTCAATCTCTGGGGGAAAATTAAACTCATTCGCCCGGCGCTGTTTCACCAAATCGACAATACTGGCTAAATGAAAAAGCTCGGGAGCGTAGCCCCGTTCTCCAAAGTAGGTCACCCAGGCGCTACGGGCCGACCGTAAAATATCATTGGCAAAGACCAGATTAAACGCCGTCGGCGCTAGAATTCCCCAATCCCCCTGCTTTTCCTGCAACCAATGGGGATATAGTCCGGTATTAAGCGTATCGAGATGAACTCTAAAGTTACCTTCAAACCCTAAGTCCATTCCCCCGCAACCGGAAAATAGAGAGAGGAGTCTTTTTTTCATCTCTAAGCCTCAATTACTACAAAAAGTAAGTTACCCTCTAAATTATACCTTTTAGGATAGGTTAAATTGCAACCTAGATAAAAATGGTTTCTAAAATTGCTCTTTTTAATCACGAAGCCGGTATTAGTAAAACCGCCATCACCTTTAACTTAGGCTGGATGTTAGCCTCCAAAGGTAAAAGGGTGATTCTACTCGATGCCGATCCCCAATGTCATCTGACCGAAATGTTCTTGAGTTTTTCCGCCCAACCAGAACTTGAAGAACTCTACCACAAAAACCAAAATATTAAAGCCGGTTTAGCGCCGGCCTTTGAAGCTCAACCCCGTTTAATCCGCGCCATTGACTGTATCGGCGCCGAAGGACAAGAGCGTTTATATCTGCTACCAGGTCACGTTGGTCTCGCAGAATACGAAGCCACCCTAGCGCTAGCCCAGGAACTCAGCGCCTCTCTAGAAACCTTAAAAAATTTACCAGGATCCATAACCTATCTCCTCAATCAAACAGCCCAGAAATATTCTGCCGATTATATTCTGATTGATATGAGTCCCAGCCTTAGCGCTATTAACCAGAACTTATGGCTCTCCGGGAATGAGGCTGATAAGCAAAACTAATGAGAGAAGGCAAGGAAGATTCTCATCTTTAGATGCTTAAAATTAGTGAAGCCATAAGCTTGACGTTTAATCACCTTAATTTTGTTATTAATTTCCTCCATTTTTCCATTAGTTGTACGGTCGTAGAAATAGTTACAAATCCCATCAAGATGGTTTTTGACAGTAGTAATGATATCGCTGTAAATTTCTGATCCTTTTGCTAACCACGCTTCTAAACGTTCTTGGCTCTCTGGGGATCAGGCGAGAAATTGTAGCTTATTATACAATTTTGACTTGGACGGTAACGCAGAAAAGCCTATCCAGTAAAGGTTCTGGCTAATTGGCTCCCTGACTACCCGCCTCATTCCCGGAGAGCCACGTTCTTTAGCAACTTCAGGTGCTTGATGAGTTTCATAAATTTGACGAAACTCTTCTTTTAAGAGATAGGCATTTCTCAGTCTCTTGGAACATTTTAGTATAGTCTCTAAAACTTCTTTTTCTTCAGCAGTTAAAGATTCACCATTTTTCAAAATCAGACGGTGAATACCTTTAATTTTCAGCTTTTTAAGCTGAAAACCACACTCTTTTCGGATTTTATTTAGCTCTTCGTTCAAAATTTTCATCACATGAAATCGATCGTAAACAATGCGAGCATTAGGAAACACTGTTTTAATAACTTTCGTGAATCCTCCCCACATATCTACGCTCACTTCTG
>JBKCES010000389.1:0-10098 GCA_046304295.1 Cyanobacteriota bacterium
CCCGGAGCGCAGTGGAAAACAGAGAACGTACCTCAAGTGTTGCGGCATCGTTGCGCTTATCTCAATGGACAGCTATCCGCCCGTCCCTAGTACGAAAACCGTCGTTCAAGATAACTCTATGCAAAAGTGAGATGCTCCCATCAACAAGACCCCTAAATCCAGAGCTTAAGATTAGTCAAAATAAAAACGAATCCAAATTTAAACAAGACCAATTGGGAGCATTCAACCTTGCAAATAGTACGCTTCAACCACCATCCCTCACCCTAAATCCCTCTCCCTCTTTGGGAGAGGGACTTTGACGCCCCTTCTCCCAGAGCGGGAGAAGGGGCTGGGGGATGAGGGATGAGGGGAAACAAAGTAACTGACAAAACGGTAAGATGCTCCCAGACTAATTCATCTTACCCAGAGAAACCAATGCCCACTTTTTCCCAGCGGATTTTGAGTTTTATTTTGTTTATCGGGGTCTGCCTGCTATCCATGGGATGGAATCCGGCACTCGCTTGGAGCGCTCCTGTCATTCCTCACCCCGAGGCATTGGCCCAAGCTGTTCAGGACATTGAATCTCTAGACGCCCTGCGCGCAGGACTCGCGTCTTCCTTGGACGGAAGCGCCGAAGTGCCCACTCTGCAAACCATGAAAGAGGTCTGTCGTCCGGTGGGACTGCGGGCGATCCAACTCAGTCAAGACAATGGCTGGCAGGTCAAACAGATTGCTAAGAAATATCGTAATCCCGACCACGCTCCCGTCACTCTACGGGAGCAAATGGCCTTGGCAAAATTCAATCAACAGCCAGACCTAATCGGTTTCTGGGATCAAGAAACCCTGGATAAGGAGATGGGAACGCGCTACTACCGCCGCATTGACGTGGAAGGCAGTTGCCTTGCCTGTCATGGCTTAAAGGAGCGCCGGCCCCAGTTTGTCAAAGATGGCTACCCTCAGGATTTAGCCTATAACTTTAATGTGGGCGATTTGCGGGGGATGTACGCCGTTTTTATTCCCGATAATATTCAGAAATCAGTTAAAAATTCTGCCGATTAAAACGGCGACTCAACTATTTAAGGAATGGTCAGAATGAAAAACATTTTACGTTTGATCGGCTCGATTTTCATGGTCGGCATTTTAGCCGGGATCTTGACGATCGCTTTGGCGGTCTCGCCGGCGCCGGCGGTGATGAGTCAGTTAGAAGAAGCGCCGGGGCCGACGGTTTACCAGTCGGAAATTGAACAGTCTCGTCAAGTTCTCACGGATCAACGGGGCGGCAGTTGGCAAGCCATCGCCTTTAAACGGACTCTCCCTGAGCAGGCGGACAGGATCTATCTGCGTCTAGTCGGATTTCCCGGCGCCGCCAATATCGATCACTCCCAACCCTTAACCGTGACCAATGTGATGAGCAAAACCCTGACCGCAGTAGACGTCTCTCAGGATATGTTTATGGATCAAGCCCAAATGGCACCTGACGCGGGCGAGTATGATTTACAGCCGATCGTGATGCAATTAGAATCAGCAGTCCCCCTGCGTCTCATCCTACCAACCCTCGACCAACAAGAGACTGTCCTTAATGTCCCTCCCACTGTGGTTGAGGAATGGCGGTCGCTGACCGCGCAAAAGTAACCGCCGCGCACTTAAGAGTTACGCACTGACCAATCAATTTTAAATACACCAATACCTTGGCAATTAGCATCATGAACTCAGAAAATTTCGTGGCGCTTAAGCCCTATCTCAGCTTTCTTCATCCCCTTGCTATGTGGATTTTGCTCGCCCTGGCGCTCTACACCCTATACCTAGGAGTACAGGTTCGGCGGACGCGACTGGCGAAAGGAGAGCCGAAAAAAGAACTAATCCAAGGTCGCTTTGCGGTTCGTCATTATCAAATTGGCTCTGTTGTTTTGGCGCTGATGGCCCTGGGAGCAATCGGCGGCATCACCGTGACTTACATCAACGAAGGCAAGATTTTTATCGGTTCCCACTTGTTTGCCGGGTTAGCAATGGTGGGGTTGGTTTCCACCTCTACGGCGCTAGTGCCCTTTATGCAAAAGTATAATTGGGTTCGCAGTGTTCACGTTTCTTTAAACATGGTTCTGCTGGGACTGTTTGCTTGGCAAGCCTGGACGGGGGTAGAAATGGTTCAAAATATTTTGAGCGATATGGCGTCAAGCACCGCTACTCCTACTCCCTAGAGGCGATTTGGCAACCCCCTAGCGCTCTCCGCAACTCCCCCTTTTCCAGGGGGTTAGGGGAATCAAACCGGGGCGCTAACCTTTTTTAAACAACCTCTTAGGGATTTCCTTTAAAACCCCATTATGAAAACCGCTTTAGATTGTATTCCCTGCCTCCTGCGCCAATCCCTATCCGCGGCGAGGTTAGTCGCCGCCAGTCCATCGGTTCAGGAGCAAGTTCTCCGGGACGCGTTAAGTTGGGCCGCGGAGATGGACTTCAATCAATCGCCTCCCGCCATGGCCCAGCGGATTCAGCGACGGCCACGGGAGATTGCGGGGGTGGATGATCCCTACCAGGAAACGAAAGAGTGGCAAAATCGCATCGCCATGCAATTACTCCCGGAACTCCGGGCGAAGATCGAATCTGCCAGCGATCCTTTGTTGCTGGCGGCCCGTCTGGCCATCGCCGGCAACGCCATTGATATGGGCGTCAATGACAACTTGACAGAGGCGGATGTGCGAGGCGTATTGGATCAAGCCTTGCAAGAACCCTTTTTTGGAGAAAAGGAGGCGTTTCGGGCGGCAATCGCCCAAGCCCAATCTATTGGGTCTAGATACCATGGTCGAGGTGATGGATAACGGCTCAGACGCTCCCGGCACCATCTTGGAAGACTGTAGTCAGGAACTTCGTCATCGGTTCGCCAGCGCCGACTTAATCCTTGCCAAGGGACAGGGAAATTTTGAGACCCTCAGCGATGAACCCGGCAATATCTTCTTCTTATTTAAGGTGAAATGTTCTGTGATCGCCGATCTGGTTAATCAACCCATCGGCGCTCACGCAATGGTGCGCTCTCTAGAGAACAGAGCTTAGAGATTTTTTCGAGAGAACTACTCGGCGCTGTCCCGGAGGTAGGCCGCCAGTGCCGCTTGGATAATCTCGCTCATGGGGCGGTTCTGGGCCTCGGCGCTATCCTTCAGTTGGGCGTAAACCGCGTCTGGCACGCTGACTCGATGGCTGTTTTTCCGCGGGCGCCGTTCCTTGACGGCAGGTTGGTAATCCTGGGCGAAGGCCCGCAGGGTCTCAAAGCCGACCCGCTGGCAAAATTCCCCAAAACTTTCCCCAGACCGGCGCTGTTCTTTAAAACACACCAACAAGGGTTCTAAAAAGGTTTCTAAATCCTTCAGGTGGAGTTTATCGGTATAAGCTCGGGCCAGCGCCGTCTGATGGGGAGTCCCCCCTAGCCAAATTTGGTAAGTATCCGGGGCGCTGCCCACAAACCCCAGTTCCGCCATGTAGGGACGGGCGCAACCGTTGGGACAGCCGGTCATGCGAATGACAAAGGTTTCCTGCCCTAACCCCAGCTTTTGCAGAAGTTGACGAATACGCCCAGTGACGGCGGGCAAAATCCGCTCCGACTCCGTCACCGCTAACCCGCAGGTGGGTAGCGCCGGGCAGGCCATGGAGTAGCGGGTTAGGGTGTCTAATTGCCCAGGATCGGTGATCAAACCATGGCGTTGCAAGAGGGTTTCAATCCCTTGTCGGTCCTGGGGTTGGATTTCGTAAAGAAGAATATTGTGGTTCGCCGTCAGCCGCAGAGGAATTTGATATTGCTCAACAATAGACCGGAGCGCCGTTTTTAACTGAAAAGTGCCCTCGTCCTTAACCCGGCCATTCTCCACCGAGAGACCGAAGAAATAATTGCCGTCCCCCTGTTCGTGCCAGCCCAGGTAATCCTCGTACTTCCAGGGGGGGAGGGAGCGAAAGGGCTGGAGGGGTTTGCCCAGATAGGTTTCTACCTGGGCCTTGAATTTTGCCACGCCCCAGTCCGCCAGGAGGTATTTCATGCGGGCGTGGCGCCGATTGTGGCGGTCGCCGTAGTCCCGTTGGGTGGCGACAATGGCTTTCACTAGGTCTAAGACCTCTTCCTTGGCCACATAGCCGATGGGGTCCGCGGCCCGGGGAAAGGTTTCTTCTTTGTTGTGGGTGCGACCCAAACCGCCCCCGGCATAGATGTTAAAGCCCTCCAATTCCCCTTGCGGCGCCGTGATCACCACCAGACTAATATCGTGGGTCAGAATATCAATGGAATTATCCCCCGGCACCGTCACGCTACATTTGAACTTACGGGGCATATAGTGCTGGCCGTAGATCGGCTCCACCGTGTCGGGCAGATTGACTCCGTTTAACGCTCGGCGCCGGGCCGCCTTCACCTCCGGGGCCTCCTCGGCGCTGATAATTTTTTCCCCGTCTAGCCAAATCTCATAGTAAGCGCCGCTCTGGGGACTGAGCAAATCGGCGATCTTTTCGGCGTATTCCCAGGCGTAGCCGTAGTCCGGTTTGTGGCGAAAGGGCGCCGGAGGCGCCATGACGTTGCGGTTAATATCGCCGCAGGCACCGAGGGTGGACCCCATATTTCTGACAATGGCGCTGATGGCAGTTTTTAAATCTTTTTTAAGAATGCCGTGGATTTGCAAACCCTGCCGGGTGGTAATCCGTAGGGTCTGGTTGCCGTACTCCGAAGCCAGATTGTCCAGCGCCAGATAAAGCTGGGGCGGGATCAAGCCTCCCGGATTGCGGGTGCGGAGCATAAATTGGTAGTCCTTTTCCTGTCCCTTAACCCGGTTGTCCCGGTTGTCCTGTTGGTAGGAGCCGTGGAATTTCAGGATTTGCACCGCGTCTTCGCTGAAGTGGGTGGTGTCTTCCCGCAATTCCGTTGCTAGGGGTTCGCGGAGATAATCGCTCTTTTCCTTGAGGATTTCAACTTTAGAGACTTTGGGGGAAGACAGGGGAGGAGTAGCTACCATGGGTCGGGGCGAAGAAACAAGGGCTGAATTTGCCGTTCTTCATTGTAGCCCGATTCCCTCTAAAGCAAACCCCGATAGCGGATAAACAAGAGCACCGCGGCCCAGGACCCCAGCGCCACTTTAATGGCTACCAGCAGATTAAACCAAGGAATAAAACCGCCGCTAAACAAAGTGCCCATTTCTCCCGTTGGCGGCGTAATGCCCATCAGCGCCAGCACCGCCAGAGCCAAAAACGCCAGCACGGAAATTTTTTCCCAGGCGGCGGTATGCCAGCGCCGATAACGGTCTTCCATTTTTGCCGGTGCCGAAGTCATGGCGATCAAGCCGATGGCGGTGCCCCCGGCCACCCCGGCGGCAAAGCCGCCCCCAGGGCTGAGGTGTCCCCGGATGGCTAATTCCACCGCCACTAGGGTCGTAATGGTGGCGCCGAGGCGGGCCATAATGGCGGAAGCCCGGTCGGAAAAAAGGCGGATCTGTTTTTGGGGTTCTTCGTCCGCCAGTAGGTGTTTAACCCCGGCGATGGCGATGGTGAAGACAATCACCTCAAAGATGGTGTCGTAGAGACGATTGCGGAAAATAATCCCCGCCACGGCGTTGGGGACACCCCCCTGTTCCGCCACCAGCGCTGCGATATTCGACCAGTCCTGATTTAGAGGTGCCGTTGGGGTCAAGGTCAACATTTTCAGCACAAAGCCGAGACTAGCCAGAAGATAAATCCACTTGATCATGGTTTGACGGTTGAGTCGGGGTGGGAAAACAGTTGCGCAAGCCGGGGAACTCGCCATTGAAGCCCGGTCTCGGACCGATAAAGACCGTGAATTTTTTGGGTCTCTAAAGCCGTTTCTAAACTCGTTAAATCGGGGTAAGTGAGCACCTCCAGCCGTAGGTGAACCGGCGCTAACCCCTGTCGCAGGGTTTCTAGGGGCGCCGTCGAGGCCTCCGGCGCCCAAACCCCCAGACGGGCCACCATGGAAGAGCGCACGGTAATGGCGTAGAGTAAAACCGCTAGCAGAGTCCCCACCAGCGCCTCCGTCAGAGCCACGTCCGCGGCGCCCAGGACGGCGTAGAGCAGGGCCGAAGCGGCGCCGACTATCCCCCGCAAAATCAGAGCCCGGTAGGGATTGGTCTGGAGGAGGGTTAACCCGGAGGTGAGGGGCACCAGTGCCGCAATCAGAAGAATGGCAAAATCAGTCATCGGTGAGCAGTTATCAGTGAACAGTGAGCAGTTGTCAGATTATGGTTAGCTGCCCCCTCAGTTTTGGGCTTTATCCCCCTAAATCCCCCTTTGCAAGGGGGACTTTGAAGGCCAGTTCCCCCCTTTCCAAGGGGGGTTAGGGGGGATTCTGTTGTGTATACACAGTAGCTTTTGAAGGGGTGGCAGGCGTAGCCTAACGGGGTGGTCAAACCCATTAATCATCAATCCTTTGCCCCCCTTCATCTGATACCTGATACCTGATATCTGATAACTGATATCTGTCATCTGTCATGCCGTAGGCGATGACGTAACCGAGGAGGGTATTCCAGAGCGCCAAGGAAATCATGGCTAAGACGAGCAGGGGCCATTCTTTGGGTCGGAGGAAGAGCAAGCCAAAGACAATGCTCAGGGAGCCGAGGGTGTCGGCGATGGAGAGGTAATGAAGATGAACAAGGACGGGGCGAACCTTTAGGAGGGTACGGGTGCCCAAAAACCAAAAGAGGACGCCGACGGCTAGGTAAAAACTACTGGTTAACTCAATCACGGCTCTCCCTCCAGACGTCGTAAAATTTGGGCCAAGAGCATAATGCCAGCGTTACCAACGCTGAGGATAATCACCCCCACGACGCCCAGCATCCAATCGTCCCGTAGGACGGAGACCACCAGGATTAGAATGCTGGTCTTGCTGGCGAAACTGGCGAAGGCGGTGAGGGTGAGCCAAATGTCCTCGCTCCGCCAGGCCCGGTAGAGGGGAATCAGGGAAATGGCCAACAGCGCCGAGAGGGTTAGGTTTAAGACGACAGTCATCGGCGCCGCCCCCTGTCTAAGTAATGGACTTCGTAACGCCCTTCCCGCTCCTGGAGGACTAGACTTTTGGGGGTAAAGGTGATCAGAAAAATATCCAGAAACACCAGCGCCGGACGACCCTGGGCTTGGCTCTCTTCCCAAGTTCGGCGCTCGCGGCGGTGGGGGAAGCGGAGCATCTCCAGGGCTTCACCGTAGGCCTGGGGCAGGGCCCAGAGGAGGCGCCCCAGACTTTGGAGCAGTTGCCGGGGGGTTAACCGTCCGGCGAAGGGACGGGGAAGCAGAAGTGCTAGGGCGGCGCCGAAGAGGACGTTGCCTAACCCTAGGTTGGCCGTTAGCAGTAGCCAAAGGCCGAGTCTTAAAATAAAGGTTCCCATCGAGACCACCCTAGCCAAAATAAGAGCATTAACATCACCGTCATGGCGCCGAGAAGGTGTTCAAACTGTTCCGGCGCTCGGGAAAACACCAGACTCCAGCGCCGAAAAATTCCCCAGTATAAAATCCAGCCTAGACCGATGGTGGCCAAGGGTTTGAGGATATTTTCGAGGGTGTAGGCATCGTAGTAAACGCCGTTGGCTAAAACCAAAGCGCCGAGGAGAAGCGCCAGCGCCGCCCAAAACCCGGCGGTTTGTCGGCTTTTTTCCTCAGATTGACGGGGCAGAAAAATAAACTTGGCAAAAATAATGGTGGTGCCCAGCGCCGCCAAATTCATGCCAACCACCTGCCAGGGTAAAAGGGTTTTCAGGGTTAAGACCTTGGCGCCGAAACCGGAGAGGAGGGGAAAGCCAGAGATGGAAAAGGCCGCAATGGCGCCGGGCCACCAGAGAGCAAGGGGAATCCCGGTTTCCCGCAATTCGCTAAAGCGCCGACTGGGAAGGCGCCCCGCCACGAGGAAGAGGGAGGCTTTCACCAGTCCGTGGGTCAAGGCGTAGAATCCCGCCACCGGCGGCGCCGCTAGGAGAAAACCCATCTGGGAAACGGTGCTCCAGGCCAGGGTTCTTTTGGTGTCCAAGGCAAAAACGCCATAGACGACCCCCATCAGCGCCGTCCCCACCCCAAAGAGGCGGATCAGGGGATTGACGTCCTCGATGAGTAACGCCAAACGAACAAGGGGAAAAACCCCCGCCTTGACCACTGCGCCCGACATCAGCGCCGACACCGGCGAATCTGCTTCGGCGTGGGTTTGGGGGAGCCAAAAGCCGAGGGTAAAAACGCCGCCTTTGGCCAAAAGCGCCATCAAAATCAAGGCCCAGGCCTCCGCCGGGGCGCCCTCTAGACCCTGAAAGGCAAAGGAATGATGGGTTTGATAGACCAGCATGGCACCCACTAGGTAAAAAAGCATGGCCACATTGCTGACAAACAAATAGCGAATGCCCACCCAAAGAACCCGGTCGCCCCGGCTATCCACGAGCAACAAAAAGGCGGCGATACTAATCACCTCCAGCGCCACGTAGAGGCTAATCAAATCGGCGCTGATCAGGGCGGCGTTGACGCTACCGTGGAGAATCAAGGTCTGGGCATAGAAGGATTGCCCCCGCTCGCTTTGCCAACAGTAGGCCACCACTGCCAGGGTCACGAGGGCGTTGGTGAGGATAAAAAAGGCCGCTAGGGAATCGAGGATTAACGTCACCCCAAACTCATCCACCAGGGTCAAGGTGGCCGGCGCCGGTAGTCGGGCCAGGTAGGCGGAATAGGCGAGGGAGACCAAACCCCCTAAAACGCCGAGGGAGCGCTTAAACCGGGGCAAAAGATAGATGGTAAAGCCAACGCCAAAGGGGAGCGTCAGCCAGAGCAGGGTCAGCAGGATCATGGCGTGTTGGCCCGCTCAATTTCCCCCACTTCCAGGGTGGGATGGTTTTGGGACAGTTTCATCGTGCCCACCAGCATCAGTGCCTGAATAGACAGACCAATAACGATGGCCGTTAAAATCACCGCCTGGGGCACCGGGTCGGCGTAGGCTTGGGCGGGATTTTTCACCAGAATCGGCGTTAACAACCCCGGTCGGGCCGCCGCCGCCACAAAATAGGCCACCACCCCCGTGCTCATGATGTCCATAGCCAAGATTTTCATGACCAAGTTTTGTTTCCAGAGCGTCCCCAGAAATCCCAAGAGAAAGATGATCAGAACTAGCGCTTCTAACATTGACCCCCGTTTGGCTTAACCGTTTCTTGGAAATGACGGAATACCCTCATTTTCCTCTATGAAGCGCCGCTTTAGGATTCAAAAATCTTATGGTTTCCCTAGAAATCGTTTAACTATCGCCCGTAGGCCTCGGCGTCATCCTGGGGCGTAAACCCCAACAGCGCCGTCGTTTCTTCGAGGTCGAAAATCCCCCGTTGGTTAGCGCTGACCGCAAAGGCGACCAGAAAATCCCGCTCAATCCCTAGGGCGGTGCGAACAAATCCCACTAAATCCCGGTGACTACAAAACACCGCCCGCATATAGTCCCCCCAATAGCGGGCCGGGTTATCCTCCGGCACGGTCCAACCGATGCGGAGCGCCGCGAATTGAACCCCCAGATGGGCGTAATGGCGTCCGACTTCTTCCCCAAAAACTTTGGATTGTCCGTAGAGGCACAGGGGAGTCGGATTATCTGTAAGCTGGATTAAGGGGGAATGCGGCGCCGTTAAGGCCGCCCGAATCGCGCCTTCGTGGTAAAAGTTAGAACTGGCGAAAACAATCTTTTTGACTCCCGCCCTTCGGGCCGCCTCAAAGACATAACTGGCGGCGCGGAAGTTATTGCGGTAGGTCGAAGCGGCGGGCGCGTTGGGTCGGGGATCCCCCGCCAGGTGGATCAGGGCGTCGAGGCCTTGGAATTGCTCGGTCCAGGCGCCGGGTTCTCCAAAATCCGCCGTATAAGCCGCGCCGCTGATTTCCGGCTGGATCGGCGCTCGGTCGAAGAGCCGCAGGTCATACTCTGCCGCTAAACCCCGTTGCAGGGTTCGCCCCACATTGCCCCCGGCGCCGGTGATCCCTAGGGTTTTCAAGATATTGGCCATAGGGCGTGTCATCAATTACGAGGATTGACTTTTAGGCTATCATGTGCGTGGAAATTACTTGAGAGGATAACCAGCGATGATGATAAGACAGTACGCTTTAAGAGATGATCAGTGGGAACGAATCAAGGATTTGTTGCCG
>JBKCES010000390.1:0-18755 GCA_046304295.1 Cyanobacteriota bacterium
GAAAAAACGGTTTTCAGTGGTTAGATCCGAGTTCGGAAAATATCATCCTGCTCTCTGATATTGGCAAAATCTATCTGATGTTTGTCGCAGGGTTAGAAATTGATTTAGTAGAATTTAAGCGCACCCGCGCCCGCTCCCTCAGTTTTGGACTCTCCACCTTTTTAGTGCCGATGCTAGTGGGAACCGGAGTGGGTCGCTTCTTCGATTTTGGCTGGAATACCTCAATTTTAATCGGCTCCTTGATGGCCTCCCATACCCTGTTGGCTTACCCCATCGTCCAACGCCTAGGGGTGGTAAAACGAGAAGCGGTGATGATTACCGTTGGGGCAACCATTTTCACCGATATCGCCGCCCTCCTAGTTTTGGCGGTTTGTTTAGCCATTCACGCCGGTAATTTTTCCGCTGGAACCTTAGTTTTGCAACTGACGGCGCTGGCCATTTACAGTTTTGTAGTTTTAGTGGGCTTTGACTGGGCGGGAAAAGCCTATTTTCGTCGCACCGGAGACGAGCAGAGCAATCAATTTTTGTTTGTCCTGCTAGCGGTCTTTTTAGCGGCGGTGGGCGCCCAAATTATTAACGTCGATAAAATTGTCGGTGCTTTTTTAGCTGGTTTAGCGGTCAACGACGCCGTGGGCAACGGCCCGGTGAAAGAAAAGATTGAATTTGTCGGTAGTACCCTCTTTATTCCCTTCTTCTTTGTGGGCATGGGCTTACTGTTGGATGTGCCCGCCTTTATCGAAACTCTCCGCTTTAATTTTCCCCTCATGGCGGCCGTTGTCCTGGGGTTAATCGGCGCTAAATTCCTAGCGGCTTTTATTGTGCAAAAGATTTTCCGCTATAGCTGGACGGAAGGGATGGTCATGGGGTCTTTATCCCTGCCCCAGGTGGCGGCGACTCTAGCGGCGGCGGTGGCGGCCTACGAGGCCATTAACGGCGCCGGAGAGCGCCTAATTGACGTCAATGTTTTAAATTGCGTCATTGTTTTAATGCTGGTGACCTCCATTTTAGGCCCCCTGCTTACCGCCAAATTCGCGCCGAAACTGCCCCTGCCCAAAACCTTTTTGGAGCCGGAGGAGAGGGCCCCGGACAAGGCTCTTGATCCCCTCCCCACTCTTTTTACCATCCTCGTGCCCCTCGCCAATCCCTACACTCTAGAAAATTTACTGGAGATGGCGGCGCTGTTGGCCCGGGACGAAGGGGGCGGTTTGCTTCCTCTGGCCATCGCCCCTGCCCACGTCCACATGGACGATCCCCAGTTGACAGAAAATTTAGAGCAAAAACAACTCCTATTGGAACAGGCCGTGACCCTAGCCCAAAAATACCGAGTCGCCATTAATCCTCTGCTACGGATTGACGACGACGTGGCGCTGGGTATTAGTCGGGCGGCCAAGGAAAATAACGCCAACCTGATTATTCTCGGCTGGAGCGAGAAAAGCGCCGGCTTAAGAGCGCGGTTGTTTGGCAGTTTAATTGACAGCGTCTTTTGGTCGGCCCATTGTCCCGTGGCGGTGATGCGTCTTTTGGATAAGCCCCAAAACTTCCGCCGTATTTTACTGCCCTTGAAAAACCTCTCTCCCCAGAGTTTACAAACCTTTTACTTCACCCAACTCATCGGCGGAGCCAATCAAGCCCAGATTACGATTCTCCACGTCTGCGACCGCCAGACGCCCCCGGAGCAATTGGCTCGCTTCAAAACCGACCTGAAGGAACTCTTGGCTCAAAGTCCCCTCGACACGCCCTATCAGGTGAAAATCGTCAACCACGAAGACGCCGCTAAGGTCATCGTCCGGGTCTCCAACGCCTTTGATTTAGTGGTTCTGCGCTCCTTCCGGCGCCGGACTGCGGGGGGCGTGGCAGTGAGCGAAATCACGGATCAGGTGGTTCACAATCTGACGGTTTCCCTGGTGCTCTTTGGGGAACCCCATTCGTGACCGTCGGGGACTACCCCGTCTCTTCGGGGAACTCCTCCCTGAGAGGGGAATTTTGCTCTAACAAGTTTCTGCCATAGTAGGCGTAAATGGGTGGTGAACGTAATCCAATCGGTTATTTCAAGGTTTCCGAGGCGCCGGAGGGTAGAGCGCCACCACATGGGGCACAGGCCGAGGCGTATAACCCACCAAAGATTCCCCTTGATAACTCAGGGAGGTGCTAGCGCCGGAATCCAACATCACCGCCTCCCGGAGGCCGAGGCGCTGGAGCCGGCGCCCTAGACTGACGGAATCAATCATAGTTTTGGTGATTCCAATGACCGGTTGTCCGGCTTGGTTAATGCCCCAGAAGGCCCGGTGTCGATTGGCGTCGTAGTCGAAGAGACTGCCGAAGGTTTCCGCCGGCTGGGCTTTTCCGTCCTTGACTAACCAAGCCGCAGCCACAAAGGCGTCCTTAATCCAGGCACCGTCGGGGGACATTTGCTGAATCCCCGCTAGGCTATTGTGGCGGGCCGCGTCAAAGGGAACAAATTTAACCCACTGATTGCTAATCAACACCAAAGGACGGTTCTGAATCCGGGGGTTTTCGCTGGCGTTTCCCGGCGCAAAGCCCCGGTTAGAGCTAAACACCGGCCCGATCATGGTGTTGGAGTCCAGATATTTAAGGGAGAAAAAGCCTCCGTCCACCCCGGCCGCAGCGCCGGTGTCCTTGAGAATTTCCGAGACTTGGTAACGGCTGTCGGCGTGGAGGGTGGTGGGACGCCCGCCGCTAATCAGGGTTAACTCTGTCCCCTCTAGGCTGTAATCCCGTTTTTCAATGGGGGTGACAAAGTTAAACTCCCCCGCGGGAACCGGCGCGGGATAACCGCCCCAGGCCAAAGGCGCAATCTCTGTTAAACGGGACTGACCAAAGCGCCCGAGGGTTAATAAGTCTGGGGAATCCCCCGCAAAGGTTTCGGCGCTATCGTCCATGGCCAGCGCCAGTTCATAGCCCGCGGCCAAGGCCCATTGTTTGACCCTGGGATCCCACTTGCCTTCGGGGTAGGTGAAGTAGGGAATCGGAATGCCGAGACCTGCCTCCAGTTGGAGCCGGGAGTCGAGAATTTCCGCCGCTAATTGGTCGTCGCTCAATTCCCGTAAATCCCGGGGATGGCTGATCGTGTGGGAGGCAATGGTCACGAGGGGATCGGCGGCCATTTCCTTTAACTGGGGCCAGGTCAAACTAGAGCGGGCGGTTTTACCTTCCAGTTTTTTCAAATAAATGGAGAAAACAGCAGGGTAATTATATTTTTTCAACAAGGGGTAAACATACTGGTAATGCCCCCCATAACCGTCGTCAAAGCTGAGTAAAACCGGTTTTTTGGGCAGGGGAACCCCAAAGCGGAGGTGAGCCAGTAGCCAATCTAAACTAATGGGGGTGGCGCCGGCAGACTTCAGCGCCTGAAAATGGCGTTCCAATTCCTCGGGAGTGACATCAAAAAAGACTTCCTTTTTCGGCAGGATGTCATGGTACATAAAAATGGGAACCTTCGCCAGCCGCGCCTGGGGATGGATCTGGGGAAAGGCCGCTGGCGTTAGCGGCGCCGTCTGGGGAAGGCTCGGCTGACTGGCGGCGGTTTTCTCTATGCCCGGCCACCATTGAGGGAGGAAATTAGGGGCTGGCTTGGCGGTAGGCGCTTTCGCCGGAGCGGGGAGCGGAGGCCAATAGGGACACAGCTCCGCTCCCGCCGGCGCTTGACAATAAGTCTGAAGACTTTGGAGACCTTTTTGGGTGAATTCGGACGAGCTATTCTGGCTCTGAGCCGACGGCGCCGGGGAGTCTAGACGGGTCGGCTCCAATTTGGCGACAACATAGGCCCCCACCGTCAAAGGCGCCACCGCTCCCAGCAGAAAAATAGGTCGTACAGGCTTACGCAACCAGGAGAGCATACCCACACCAGGAATCTAGAGAACAGCTAGGTAATCTTACTCTAAAGGCGAATACTTAAGAAAAGTTTAAGATATCCTGACAAGATTCTCTAGCAGTGGGCAATATCTATGATTTTTCGGCACCAAACTTCCCTTTAACCCGGCAACCAGACTGAAAAACAACTGCCGGCGCCGAGCTGACTGGACACAGAGACCCGACCGCCATGAAGTTCCACAATCCGTTTCACCAGCGCCAAGCCAAGACCCGCGCCGCCAAAGCGCCGATTGAGACCGCTCTCCAACTGGACGAAGGGCTGGAAGAGTCTGGGAAGATTTTCGGGAGCGACGCCAATACCCGTATCGGTAACCGTTAAGCCGATCCCCCCTTCTCCCGATTGAGCACCGAGGGTGACCCGACCGCCGGAGGGCGTAAATTTAATGGCGTTGTTTAAAAGATTGCTCAAGACCTGTTGCAGGCGGCGCTCATCTCCCCGAATGGGAGGTAAATGGGGAGCTAAATCCAACTGGAGGGTTAACTTTTTGGACTGAGCCAAGGGCGTCGCCTGAACCAGACTGTCCCGACAGAGCGCCGCTGGGTCTAGCGCCTCAATCCGTAATTCCAGAGCGCCGAGGTCGATGTTGGCCATGTCTAGCACATCGTTGATTAACTGCAAAAGATGATCGCCGCTCTGTTCAATGACCAACAAGGCCTCTTCTTGACGATCCGTTAAGGCTCCGTAAATCTGTTCGGCTAGGAGTTGGGCTTCCCCCAAGATACCGTTCAGGGGGGTGCGAAACTCATGGCTCATGTTGGCCAAAAATTGACTTTTGGCTAAATTGGCGGCCTCCGCCGCCGTTTTGGCTTGTTCTAGGGACTGCACCTGTCGAGCGACTTCTTCCTCTAGGGAAAGGGTCAGGCTCCGCAGACGCAGGTGGGTGTTCACCCGAGCCAGCACTTCTTGGGCTTGGAAGGGCTTGGGAATATAATCCACGCCGCCAAGACCAAAACACTGCATCTTACTGTCTAGATCCGTCAGCGCCGTGATGAAAATGATGGGAATCCCTTCAGTTTGGGGGTCTTGTTTCAGGCGCCGGCAGACCTCGAAGCCGTCCATCTCCGGCATCATCACATCGAGTAAAATCAGACTAGGCTGGGTTCTTTGGATAAGTTTTAAGGCCCGCTCCCCGGACAGGGCGATGGCTACCTCATAGCCAGCGGCGTGAAGAGTCGAAGAGAGGACGTCGAGATTGGCGGGGGTGTCGTCAACGATCAGAATCAGGGGAGCGGAGTCAGGCATTAGGGACGGAAGTTTTGAGGGCTTCGGTTAACAAGGTTTCTAGATCGTCGAGTTGGAAGTGTTTGGCCAGAGTCAGCGCCCGTTGGAGGAACGGCGCGTACCGGGGGTCTTGCTCGGCTAGGGCCGAGGCGGTTTCGGCGAAGGCCAGCAGACGACCGTTCTGGGTTAACTCTAGCAGGCGCTCGATTTCTCCGTCGGGGGGGATTTGCCCCTGGGAAGCGGCGGGGTTAGGGGCAGGTTCATCGTCCCCATAGCGCCAGTTTAGCCCCAAATGCTCAACGAGCAGACTCAAGAGGCTTTCCACCTCCACGGGCTTGGACAAAAAGTCGTCTCCCCCGGCGTCTAGACTTTTTTGACGATCCATATTGGAAACGGAGGCGGAGGAGACAATCACTTTATAGCCTTTCAAAGCGGGATCATCTCTGAGAATTCGCAAAAACTCAAAGCCATCCAGAACCGGCATGACAATATCGGTGATGATCAAATCAAAGGTTTGCTCCGCTAAAACCGCCAGCGCCGCCTGACCGATTTCCGCCTCCTCCACCGTAAAACCGAGAAGTTCCAGCAAATCCTTGAGCACGGCCCGATTTTCCCAGCGGTCGTCCACGATCAACAGAGAGCGCCGCTCTCCTTCATAACCGATAATTTTCCGCCCTTGATGGCGCCGGACTTCCTCGCCCCAATTCGGCGCGGGGGGCAGTTCGACGCTAAACCAAAAGCGACTGCCTTGCCCCAATTGACTTTCGACTTGAATGGTTCCCCCCATCAACCCCACCAGGCGCTGGCTAATGGCTAACCCCAAGCCCGTCCCCTGGGCCCGTTGCTTGGCATCTCCCGCCTGCTCAAAGGCCCGAAAGAGTTTTTTTTGTTCCTCCGGGGCCAGACCAACGCCGGTGTCCGTCACAGAAAACGTTAGGCGCCCGTCCGACTCCGGGCGAACGTCTAAGCCCACCCGCCCCTGGTCGGTGAATTTAATGGCATTGCCTAACAGGTTAATCAAGACCTGCCGTAGGCGCTTTTCATCGGCCCAGACCGCCTCGGGCAACTGGGGATCGGGTTCATACTCAAATTGCAGTCCCTTTTTATCGGCCCGCACCCGACAGATTTCCGCCACCCCCTGGATCAGCGCCGGTAGGTGAATCGGTTGGGGGGTCAAGTCCAGCCGCCGGGCTTCAATTTTGGATAAATCTAAAACATCGTCGATTAAGGTCAAGAGATGGGCGCCACATTGATAGATGATCTCCACCCCGTGATCCGCCTGGGCGCCGAGGGAAGAGCGGCCGAGGATCTGGGCGTAACCGAGAATGCCGTTCAGCGGCGTGCGCAGTTCATGGCTCATATTGGCCAAAAATTCGCTTTTGGCTTGGTTGGCGCTGTCCGCCGCCCCTTTGGCCTGCTCCAAGGCCTGGGTATATTTTTGTTGCTCCCCTAAAAGGTCTCGCACTCGGCCAATCAGTTGGTTCAAAGACTGAGCTAGAATTCCCGTCTCGTCCTGGGTTCTCACCGGTGCCTGAAGGTCGAAATTAGACTCCTGGGTCACCCGCAGAGAAATATCGGTCAATTCCTGTAGGGGCCGAGCGATAGTGCGGCCAATCAGAAAAGCGAGCAGGGCGCCCAGCGCTAGGGAAAAGGCCAGACTGCCCAGAATAATCTGCGTCCGCAGACGCCCTGCCTCCCAAAGGCGATCGTCCGCCCTAGTTTCTAAGGCCTCCGCTTCCTCGTAAAAGGGTTTTAACTGGTCGGGAAACTCGATGAAGGCCTTAAAGCCCGGACTTTTCACCAGCGCCACCACCGTCTTTTCCGCCTCGGCGCTTTTGCCTTGAGCGATTAAGCGCCCGGTTTCTTGAACAAAGGTCTGGGCTTGACTCAGGAATTGAGCCACTGTTGCCGCATAGTCCTGAAGTAGGGGATCCAATCCGGGAATCGCCGTTCCTCGGGACGATTGATTCTGGGCTTCGAGGAGGGTATAAATCCCGTTAACCCGCTCCACCAGCGCCTGCCCTTCCCGATTAAACGCCCCCGGATTTTGGAGCAGGGGCGTCAGTTGTTTAGCGGGACGGTTGTAGAGGATCTTGACCTGGAGGGCGCTGAGCAGTTTGTGGTCGGCGATGGCCTGCTTTTGGATTTGGATCGCTTGATATTGGTAATGGTTGCCCAACCAGATGCCCAACCCGGTTCCCAACAGCGCCGTTCCAAGGGCCAGAGCGTAGCCACCGATAATTTTCTCGCGAATTTTCATGGAGCCAGAGGGAACTAAACAGACTTAGGCCAGGTTAAACCATAAAACTTCGCTCTCGCTTTCTCCTTGGAGGAAAGGCAGATTTTCCTCCTCGCTGATCCCCAAACCGTCCCCCTGACCCAGGGAAATCTCGCCAAGGGATACGCTCCCTTTAGAAACCTGGAGCCAAGCGTAATCCGCCACCGGCAAAGGCAGTCGCTCTCCTGGCGCTAGACGGGCCACGGAGAGGGTTGCGTTTTGGTGAATGGTAATCGTGTCCTGTTCTCCCGTGGGGGTGGCGATGGTCTGGAACTGCCCCCGACTGGCTTCTAGGTCGATGAACGTTTCTTCGTAGCTGGGGGGCAAACGGGTTTGATTCGGTAAGAGCCAAATTTGCAGGAGATGAACCGGCTCTGTTTCCGAGGCGTTGTATTCGCTGTGAGTAATCCCCGTGCCGGCGCTCATGCGTTGAATTTTGCCCGGCTCGATCAGCGCCTGATTTCCCAAACTATCTTGGTGTTCCAGACGACCGGACAACACGTAGGTGATAATTTCCATATCTCGGTGGCTGTGGGTGGCAAAGCCCCCGCCGCCCCGGATACGGTCTTCGTTGATGACCCGCAAACTCCGAAAATTGAGATAGTCGGGGTCGTAGTAGTGGGCAAAGGAGAAAGTGTGGTAGCTCTGGAGCCAGCCATGGTCGGCGTAGCCCCGTTCTTGACTTTTACGGTGGAGTAGCATAGATTCACTCAAAATTAATCGGAGCGCCAGGCGCGGTGACCGATGAGATCAATGAGCCGGTCCCGGAGAAGATAGTCGTTCTGCTCCAGTTCCCATTCAATGGCAGGCCATTCCCGGGCGGGGAAGTAGGACGCCAACAGGTAAAGGGGCTGTTGGTAGTGCAGGATGCCCTGTTCAACCAAATGAACGGCTTCCTGACGGATTGCGTCTAAATCCAACCGGACGTGGGGAAGGGTAGGCGTCATAAACACTCCTAGGATTATGGATTATATCGATATGCTGGATTGAGTCCATCTATCCCTTATCCCCACAGTCGGAGCTTTAGTCCCCCGTCTGACCCTCGGGACAGAGGAAAGGGGGCGACTGACTGAGAAAATTAAAGATTCGCTAAGTGGGATTTGGGTCAATCACCCAGAAACACCGTGGTTGTCGGAATAGATCGGTATTTGTGACTACCATTATCCAGGGGAAAGTCAAAACGGTGCCCCATTACCCCACATTTTTAATCTTTCTTTACCTTTGGTTACCTTGATTCGGTTCACAGCTACTCTTTCGGTTTAACCCTCGGTTAGTCCGTCTCGGGGGATTGGGAAAAAATCAGGACACTATAGGGGCCAATAGAGAGGGAACCCTGCCAAGGAAAGCCATCGTAGGCACCGTCTTCCGCCATGACATCGGCGCTGGAATAGTTATGGAAGTCGTCATTGTAGCCCCGCCAATCGCTGTTGAATCGCAACGTCCAGAGTCCCGGCGCCGGTAATCCAATCCGATAGTTTTCCTGCGGGTCGTTGAGGAAATTCGCCACCACCACCACATCGTCCCCGGCGCCGCCTTTATCCCAACGGTGGAAAGCAATGACTTTCCGGTCTTCGTGGAGATGATAAACCTGGGTGAACTGCCCGCATAGTCCCTGGCTATGGCCGTCGAGATTGCGTCGTAGGCGGATCAAATCGCGATAAAGACGGACAATGCCGTGAAACTCGTCCCGCTGGTCCCAATCGACGGGCACGGTGTCCCGAAACCATCCCCCTTCTAGAAATTCTTGCCCCTGAAATAGCATAGGAATCCCCGGCGCCGTAAAGACCATAGCCGCGGCTAGGGTGGAGCGCTTACGGGCGTACCAATCTGTCGGCGCCTGGGGGCTAATTTCCTGGGGCACCCGAGACTGGCCGTTGGCAACTTCATCGTGGGATTCGCTATAGATCACGCGGTCAAAGGCGTCATCATTATAACGGTAGTTAATCGCGTCCCGGATTTCCGCCAAGGAACGTTGCTCGTCAACGGTGGTAATGACCGCCTGACGGATTGGATGGACAAACATCGCGTCCCACTGAGAACTAAAGCCGGCGCCACCGCCGCCAACATCCTTGGTAAGCCATTTATTATTTTGCAGGTCTTCAGCGATGGTGATTCGTCCCGGAAATTGTTGCGCGATTTGCTCATTAATCCACTGCAATAGACTCCAACCGTCGGGCAAGTCCCGGTCTTCATAGCCGTTAACTGTGCGAATAAATTGGGTGCAATCAAACCGAAAGCCATCAATATGATATTCCGTCAACCACATCAACACATTATCCACAATATATTGGCGCACCTCTCCCCGCCCGTAATCCGGTCGGGTTTCTCCCCAGGGGGTGTGGGAACGGTCGTCGTTATAAAAGTAAATCCCGCCCCGATTATTCTCCCGCCAACCGTCAAACTGCCAGAGATCCAGATCTCCGGGGCCGAGATGGTTATAAACCACGTCTAGAATGACCGCAATACCCTGCTGGTGAGCCTGCTTAATAAATTGCTTGAAGGCTATGGGGCCGCCGTAGGATTTCTCCACCGAAAAAATATGGGCGGGATTGTAGCCCCAGGAGCGCTGACCGGCAAACTCCCCAATGGGCATAATTTGGATGGCATTAATCCCCAGTTGTGTTAAATAGTCTAAACGGGCTGATATCGAAGGAAATTTACCCGGTTGCTCAAAATCAAACGGCTGATTTTGGTCATTGAAAGTTCCCACATGGAGTTCGTAAACGACTAACTTATTCCAAGATGCCAGTTGAAAATCATCCCCCTGCCAATCAAAACTGGGATCATGGACAATCGCATTCCCCACAGAATGGGTGACTTCCCGAGCGTAGGGGTCAATCCGCTTAAACTCTCCCTCCGGCGTAGATAGCAAAAAACGGTACTGATCCCCCGCTTTGGCGCTGGGCACATCAAGATACCAAAACCCATTGTCCTCCACTGCCATGGGATGTTGCTCAGGATCCCAATGGTTGAAAGAACCAATGACGGAAACCTGTTCGGCGTGGGGCGCCCAAACCCGAAAAGCGACCCCGGCCGGGTGTAAAATTGATCCCATTCCTTGAACTTTGACGCCGCTAACTTTAGGGATTGCTTCTGTTAAAGATTGATCGATTTTAACGTCCTGATCCGACATCTAGGTCGCCTCGTTTAAGATTTAGATCTATGACCCCCCAGAATTGGGGGGTTAGGGTAAATACCCACAATCCTCTGGGAGCATCTCAGTTTTGTCAGTTGCTTTGTTTGCCCTCATCCCCCGGCCCCTTCTCCCAGAGCGGGAGAAGGGGAGTTAAAGTCGCTCTCCCCGGTTCCTGAGCGTGCCGAAGGAGGGAGAGGGATTTAGGGTGAGGGTCAAGTTTTGAACCGTACTAATTGCAAAGTTGAGATACACTCAATCCTCTAATCTAATTGTTCCTTGACTGCCTCCTTAACATTTTCAACCGTGTGACTGATTTTTGCCTGAGCTTGCTTCGCCTTTCCTTCGGCTTGATTTTTGGGATCTCCCGTCAAATCTCCTACTGTCTCTTGGATCTTACCTTCAACATTTTTGGCCGTAGCTTTGACTTTGTCGTTGAAACCCATGATAATTTCCTCTGGAACAGGGTTAATTAGTCTTAGCGAAATTAAATTTGTTCGCACGGCCAGTATAACGCAGTTTTCTGAAACCGGTGGGTCAGGGCCTCAGTCCTCCCTCTGGAGCGCGTTAAGAGTCGCCATAACGCGCCCGATAGGCTATTTCACGCCGGCTAGGGGTTTATCTTGAAACTCCCCCACCAGTTGGCGAAACTCGTCTCCCTCTAGGGTTTCCTGTTCAACCAACAGATCCACCAGCCGGTCCATTAAGGCTCGATTCTCCTCTAAAATACGCAACGCCTCCCGGTGGGCTGCGTCCACAATCCAGCGCACTTCCTGATCAATACGAGCGCCGACTTCTTCGGAGTATTCCGAGCGCTTGCCCCAATCGCCGCCGAGGTAGTTGGCGCCGTCTTCGTTTTCCAGCGCTACAGGGCCCAGGGAGGACATGCCCAATTTGGTGACCATCTGCCGAGCTAGATAGGTGATTTTTTCAATATCGTTCCCCGCCCCCGTGGTCACTTCATCGGCGCCGAAGATCACCTCCTCCGCGGCCCGTCCCCCCAGCAGTCCGGCGATGCGGGCGATAATCTGGAAGCGGGTCATCAGGGTGTGCTCCTCGTCCGGGGTGAACCAGGTTAAACCCTTGGCCTGACCCCTGGGAATAAGGGTGACTTTTTCCACCGGATCATGGCCGGGACAAAGGGTGCCGATTAAAGCGTGCCCCACCTCGTGGTAGGCAATCAGGCGTTTACTTTTACTGTCCACCAGGGGCGTGCCTTCCATTCCCGCCACCACCCGGTCAATGGCATCGTTCACCTCCGCCAAAGTAATCGCCTCCTTCCGGCGCCGGGCGGCGAAAATGGCCGCTTCGTTCATCACATTGGCCAAATCGGCGCCGGTAAAGCCGGGAGTCCGCCGGGCAATCAGCGCCAATTCCACCTCCGGCGCTAGTTTTTTATTTTGGGAATGGATGGCCAGAATTTTAGTCCGACCCTCTAAATCGGGGTAATCCACCACAACCTGGCGGTCAAAGCGCCCCGGTCGCAGGAGGGCGGAATCCAAAACATCCGGGCGGTTGGTGGCCGCGATGACAATAATGCCGCTATTCCCCTCAAAGCCGTCCATTTCCGTCAGGAGTTGGTTCAACGTCTGCTCCCGCTCATCGTTGCCGCCGCCGTAACCCACGCCCCGCTGGCGTCCTACGGCGTCGATTTCGTCGATAAAGATTAAACAGGGGGCGTTTTCCTTGGCTTTTTTAAACAAATCCCTGACCCGAGACGCGCCGACTCCGACAAACATTTCCACGAATTCTGAGCCGGAAATACTGAAGAACGGTACCCCCGCCTCCCCAGCGATGGCTTTAGCTAAGAGGGTTTTTCCCGTTCCCGGCGGCCCGATTAAGAGCACGCCCCTGGGAATTTTGGCGCCGATGGCGGTGAATTTTTCCGGTTGTTTGAGGAAAGTGACCACTTCCTGGAGTTCTTCTTTGGCTTCGTCGATGCCCGCCACATCCCCAAAGCCCACTCCGGTTTTGGCTTCCATTTGGAACCGGGCCTTGGATTTACCGAAAGCCATGGCCTGACCGGAGGCGTTGGCGGAGCGCCGAATCACCATCACCACCAGGCCAATCAGGGCGCCGATGATCACCAAATGGGTTAAAAGTCCCAACAGCGCCGAATTATCCGGGGTGCGGCGGATGCCCCAGTTCACCTTGCTTTTCTTTAAGAGTTCGATCAGTTCAGGATTATTTTTAAACAGGCGCACCGTTTTCGGCGCCGCATCGGGGGCTTGCCCCTTGAGGGTGACCCAACCCTTTTCTAGATTGGGGTCAATTTCCACTTTGCTGACCTTCCCGGCTTTAATATCCCGCACCAAATTGCCATAGGTGTAGGTGGAACGCTCCTCCCGTCCCGCAAAAGTCGGCGCCGGCGCACCTTGCCCCAAAACCGGCGCTGTCCACAGAAGGCCGGGCAGGAGGGCTAACCCTAGCCCCAGCTTGCCCCAACGGCTTGAAGAGGAAGACGGCCAAAAGCGAGGCGGGCGGGGAAAAGGCATAGTGGAAAGTTGAGTCGAAAGGATTTTTTCACTCTATTTTATAACCTGCGTCCAGAATCACGCTCCCAGACGTTGGCCCCGGGGCTTTGGCAAAGCGGAGAAACTCTCCTGCATCAGGAGGGCTATGGGTTCAGCGCCGATGGTTATGATACTTGGGGACAGGATTCGCGGTCATGGGGAATGTCGTCAGCCTCAAAGTGAAGGTTCCGCGACAATTTCTCGGCGCGGAACCCTCTAAATTATTTTAAGAGCGCCTCTACCGCAGGGGAATTTAGAGATAACCGAGTCAATCAATGAGTGGATATGAACCATGACCTTTGAAGAAATTCTGACTCAGGTCATCAAAGCCCTGCAAGATGAGGGGCGCATTTCCTACCGCGCGCTCCAGCGCCGATTTAACCTCGATGACGCCGACCTCGACGACATCAAAGTCGAACTGATCGAAGCAAAACGGCTTGCCTGCGACGAAAATGGTCGCATTCTCGTCCGGGATCCTGCGTCCTCTTTACTGGCGGGTCAAGGAGAACCCCAGAGCGAGTTACCTGCCGTCCTAGCCCCACAGGCGAAACCAGCCGACCTAGCTCTCAACCTCCCTACGGCAGAGCGCCGTCAGCTCACGGTTTTGTTCTGTGACTTAGTCGATTCCACCCGTCTCTCGCAACAACTTGACCCCGAAGATCTCCGGGAGGTAATCCGCTCCTATCAAGAGGCCTGCGTCGCCGTTCTGCTCCAGTTTGGCGGGTATGTGGCGCAATACTTGGGCGATGGCCTTCTCGTCTACTTTGGTTATCCTCAAGCCCATGAAGATGACGCGCAGAGGGCGGTGCGTAGTGGTCTAGGTATACTGAAAGCGATGACGGCGCTGACGCTGCGCTCTCTAGAAAACGCTAGCGTTCGACTTTCAGTACGAATTGGCATCCACACCGGTCTGGTCGTAGTTGGCGAGATAGGCGGCGGCGGTCGGTACGAACAACTCGCCCTAGGCGACACGCCCAATTTAGCCGCCCGACTCCAGAGCTTAGCGGAACCGAATACGGTGGTTATCAGCCCCAATACCGCTCGTCTAGTGGAAGGATACTTTATTTGCCGTGATCTCGGCGTTCACACCCTCAAAGGGTTTGATATGCCTGTGCCCGTTGTTCAGGTTGTAGAAGAGAATTCGGCGCAGAGTCGCCTAGAAGCCGCAGAGAGAAGAGGCTTCACCCCCCTGGTGGGGAGAGAGACCGAGGTGGCTTTGTTGCGGGAACGCTGGTTGCAAAGTTATGAGGGCAGGGGACAAGTGGTATTGCTCAGCGGCGAAGCCGGGATTGGCAAGTCTCGTTTAGTGCGCATGCTGAGTGAGCAAGTGGGGAAAGAATCTACTCAACAATTTACGTTTTGCTGTTCGCCCTATTACACCACTAGCGCCCTCGCTCCCGTCATCGCTCATCTCCATAACTTGCTGAACTGGGACTGCGAGCCTACAGCGGATGCTCGACTGACTCGACTAGAGCAAATGACTGAAGCGGCGCGTCTGCCACTGACGGAAGTCGTCCCGTTGCTGGCGGCTCTGCTGACGTTGCCCATCCCGGAGCGTTATTCTCCGACGGTTTTGGCCCCGCAACGTCAGAAGCGGCAAACGCAGGAGTTTTTAGTGGCTTTGTTATTGGCCGAAACGGCGCGGCGCCCCCTGCTCATGATCTGGGAAGATGTGCACTGGGCCGACCCGTCGACCCTAGAACTGCTCGGACTGCTTTTAGACCAAGCCCCGACGGCGCGTCTGCTACTGGTGTTGACCGCCCGCCCAGACTTTCGCTTCCCCTGGCCTCCCCGAGCCTATGTGACTCCCCTCACACTGACGCGCCTTTTGCGCCCACAAGTCGAGGCTCTTGTTCTACAAGTGACAGACGGCAAGCCTCTGCCAGCGGAGGTTCTGCGCCAAATTGTCGTCAAAACAGACGGAATTCCCCTGTTTGTCGAAGAACTGGTAAAAACAGTGCTGGAATCGGGATTCCTTCGAGACGAGACCGCAGGCTATGTTCTAACGAGTCCTCTACCCCCTTTGGCGATTCCGACTACGCTCCAGGACGCTCTGATGGCTCGTCTAGACCGGTTAGCTCCAGTGAAAGCGATTGCTCAACTGGGAGCTGTCATAGGAAGAGAGTTTTCATATACTCTTTTGAGATTTATTGCACCGATGGAAGAATCAAAGTTGCAGGCGGGGCTAGCGCAACTGGTAGAATCCGAACTACTATACCAGCGAGGGAGTATCCCTCAGTCCATCTATGTTTTTAAGCACGCATTAGTTCAAGATGCCGCCTATTACTCATTATTACGTAGAGTCCGGCAACAATACCATCGGCAAATCGCCGAGGCGATGGAGGGCGATTTTCCTGAGATTTGCGCCGAGCAACCGGAGCTTCTCGCCCAACACTACGCAGAAGCGGGGGGCTACGAGCAAGCTATGACCTATTGGCGACAGGCGGGACAACAGGCTATCCAGAGATCCGCTAATCTGGAAGCGATTGAGCGTCTCACGCGGGGAATGGAAGCTCTCACGACCTTGCCAGACACACCCGAGCGTATGCGACAGGAGTTGGAATTCCAGCTTGCCTTGGGGCCCGTGTGGATGAACATAAAAGGCCCCGCCGCCACAGAAATGAGAATTGCGTATGAAAGGGCATATTATTTATGTGAGAAAATAGGGAATTCCGAAAAACTCTTCTCCGTTCTGTGGGGACTTTGGTATTGTCATAATGGAGGGGCGACACATGACACAGCCAAGGAGGTCGGTGAACAACTTCTAGGACTAGCAGAGCGTCTTGAAGATTCCGCTTGTCTCGTCTTAGCTCATCGAGCTTTGGGTAATACATTCTACCATCGTGGGGATTTAGCGCCGGCCCGAAGCCACCTAGACCTAGGGATCGAGCTGTACGATTCCAGCCAGCATCGTTCCCTTACCTTTCTGTACGGTCAAGATCTGGCGGTGGTGTGTCGGGCTTGGAGCGCCTTAACCCTTTGGCTATTGGGCTATCCGGATCAAGCCTTGATGCGTATAGGGGAGGCATTGGCGCTAGCCAAGGAACTGGCGCATTTCCCCAGCTTGGCCTATGCGCTCATTTGGGCGGCCATGTTGCATCGCTTGCGCCGGGAATGGGCCGTCGCTCAAGAGTACGCCGCTGCGGCCATCGCTCTCACTAGGGAGCAGGGCTTGAACGCTTTCCTAATGTGGGCAACAATCCAGCATGGTTGGGCCCTTGCTATGCAAGGACAAGGCGCAGAAGGAATAAACCAGATTCTTCAAGGAATAGCCGGTTGCCGAGCGGACGGCGTCACGGTAAACCGAGTCTGCCATCTAGCTCTGCTCGCGGAAGCGTATATACAAACGGGGCAAGCCGCCCAGGCCCAACCCATTATCATCGAAGCCTTAGCCGAAATCGCCCAGACGGAAGAACGAAATTATGAGTCAGAGCTATATCGTCTTAAAGGCGAGTGTTTACTAGAATGTGGATCGGAGAGGGGAGAGGATGCGGCGGTGTGTTTTCGTCAGGCGCTCGAAATCGCCCGGCGCCAGCAGGCTAAGTCCTTAGAGTTAAGGGCGGCGATGAGTCTCAGTCGTCTGTTGCAACAACAGGGGAAGAGAGCGGAAGCGAGACCACTACTATTCGAAGTTTACAGTTGGTTTACCGAAGGAAGTGAGAGTAGAGATCTGCAAGACGCTAAAAACTTACTAAAAAGCTTATAGCTTATATATAGCGGTCATAAACGATTTGTAAAATTCTAAGTCCCGGACCCTTATTATGGCGCTCCCCATTCTTTAGACAAAAATTGAGACGGGTAAAGAGATGGGGAAAAAACGAAAGTTTGTCTTGGTACTACTGAGTATACATTAAAATTACCCTCCTGACAATAGACAATTATATCATTTTCAAACGAGACGTAAACGCCACCGACATCAAAACCCGGACAAGTAAAGGGCTAGCAGGGACTTTGTCCATGACTCACCTGTAAATGCTATAGCTTGTTAGAAGTTAACCAAAGTGAACCTGTGCTGGCGTTAGATAGTTGAGGGACTGGTGGGGACGCTGATTATTATAAAAATCAATGTAATTCCCGATGCCCAAACTAGCTTCAGTGACGGAACTATAAGATTTGATGTAAACCTCCTCGTATTTAAGGGAACGCCAAAATCGTTCCACAAAAATATTGTCTAATGCCCGACCTCGACCGTCCCAGCTAATCTGGATGCTACGATTCAGTAATGCATTGGTAAAACTCAGACTTGTAAACTGACTTCCTTGGTCAGTATTAAAGATTTGAGGCGTTCCTTGATTTAATGCTAAATCCAATGCATCAAGACAGAAGTTGACATCTAGAGTGTTAGAAATTTGCCAAGCCAAAACATAACGACTATACCAGTCAATAATCGCAACCAAATAAACAAATCCTTGCTCTAGCCGGATGTAGGTAATATCGGTGCTCCAGACATGATTGATGGTAGTAATCTTTAAGCCTCGGAGTAAATAAGGATACCGTTTTACCTCAGTTTGCGTCATTTTAGACAAGTTCGGCTTCGGATAAATAGCCTCTAGTCCCATCTGACGTAGCAAACGACGGATACGCTTGACATTAACTAGCTCTCCCTGATGCTGGAGAACAGCAGTCATTTTTCTGACTCCATAAAATGGATATTGAGTGTAGAGTTCGTCTAGTTTACGCATGAGGTACTCGTTGTAATCACTCTCCCTTGCTGGCTGGTAGTAGTAGCTAGCTCGGTTTAGATCTAATAATTCACATTGGCGTTGAATAGTCAGTTGACTATGAGCAGGGTCAATTAATTTTCTTTTCTCGTCAATAGTCAAGTCCAGATTTTTTTTTCAACCAGTCTAACTCTACTTGTATAGCAGGCCTAAATGGGTGGTGAACGCAATCCAAGGATTATCCCCCCCAACCCCCCTTGGAAAGGGGGGCGTGAATCGAACCCTGTTCATGATTCACTTAGGCCTGCTATAGTCGACCGATTTGTTGATAAAGCTGGTCAATGAGACTATCTTGACTCTCCAGCTTTTTACCTCCTTTTTGTAAAAAGATTTCCTTGAGTCCCTCCCGTGCTTGTTTTTTCCATGTGTTAATTTGAGTAGCATGTACTCCAGTCTCACTTGAAATTTCATTAATGGTTTTTAAGCCTTTAAGTGCCTCTAGTGCAACTTTGGCTTTGAATTCTGCGCTGTGGTGCTTTTTTACTGGCATTTTTGGCTCCTTGTACTGTACTAATCTGGCATTGATTCTATCTCAGTCTACTGTCCAGTTTTTGGGGAGCACTATAGCCGCCAGTTTATCGACAATGTGCTGTCGCTTATACCGATTTTTGGAAAGCATATGAAAAAGTTATTCCTAGCAAACGTCACCGAGCTGTTGGTAAAGAAAGTGGACAAACCAATCATATTGAACGTCTCAATAATACTTTACGTCAAAGGATTTCACGACTCGTCAGACAAAGTCTGTCTTTTCCAAAAACGTAGACAATCACATAGGTGCAATTTGGTACTTCATACACGACTATAATTCTTCCCTGGCCAGCAATTGAGCCTTCTTCACTACTCCTGAATCACTACCGGCTTGTATTTCTTTTGATCGGTGATAAGAGGCACCATCCCAAATAATCACAATCCTTGAATTAAGATGCTGGCTTTCAAGATACTTTAAGAAACTAACAGTATTTTCACTATTACCTTTTTCATATTCTTGAACAATAAA
>JBKCES010000391.1:0-6489 GCA_046304295.1 Cyanobacteriota bacterium
AAAAATTCTAATTCCCAGCTCAAAACCCCCATTTTCCTAGATTGAGCCGTGTTGCATCTTTTGGAAAAATTCCCCGAAAACCATATCCAGCAAGGGTTTGACTCTTTTAGTACGCAGTTGATCACCCCCTTGAACGGTTACCCTTGACGAGAGTTTTCTCCTTCGATGTACACTGGGGCAGTTAGTTATTCCTGGCTTAGCCTCTGGGTAAAAAAAATTCCCCTTTAGCCTTGACAATCAACATAATCGCTAATCCCCCTTGGCACGGGGGACGTTGAATTGGATTAGGGGGGATAAAGCCGGGATGAACCCTTGTTAAACAGCCTTGTAAAAGTCCTTTCTTAACTCCCTAATTATTTATGTTGCGTCTTGAGCATATCCGTAAAATCTACCCCACCGGAGAAGTCCTGAAGGATGTCACCTGGGAAGTGAAACCAGAAGAACGGGTGGGGCTGGTGGGGGTCAACGGCGCCGGGAAATCCACCCAATTGCGGATCATTATGGGAGAGGTGGAGCCGACCGCAGGGGAGATTATCCGTCCTACGGCGCTGAAAATGGCCTATTTAACCCAGGAATTTGACGTCGATCCGACCCGCACGGTGCGAGAAGAATTGTGGACAGTCTTTCGGGAAGCTAATCAAGTGCAACAGGAGACCCATCAAGTGCACCACCAGATGGACAGCGCCGACCCGGAGACCCTAGACCGCTTAATCCATCAACTGGATCGTCTCCACCGTCAATTTGAGGCGCTGGACGGTTATCGTTTGGAGTCCCAGATCGAAAAAATTCTGCCGGAGGTGGGCTTTGAGCAGGAAGACGGCGAGCGTCTAGTGAGTTCCTTTAGCGGCGGTTGGCAGATGCGTCTGAGTTTAGCCAAAATTCTTCTCCAGGAGCCGGATTTATTACTGCTAGACGAGCCGACCAACCATCTGGATCTGGAGACCATTGAGTGGTTAGAAACCTATCTCAAGGGACTCAAAACGCCCATGGTGATTATTTCCCACGACCGGGAATTTTTAGACCGCCTCTGTACCAAAATTGTGGAAACAGAGCGGGGGGTGTCCACTACTTACCTCGGCAATTACTCCCATTACTTAACCCAAAAGGCGGAAACCCGCTTGGCTCAGGAAAGCGCCTACGAGCGCCAACAAAAAGACCTGGCCCAACAACAGGCCTTTGTCGATAAATTCCGGGCCAGCGCCACCCGTAGTACCCAGGCCAAAAGTCGGGAAAAACAACTAGAAAAAATCGAGCGTATTGAAGCGCCGGTGGGCGACATCCGCACCCTCAAGTTTCACTTTCCCCCGGCGCCCCGGAGCGGCGAAGAAGTGGCGGTCATTGCCGATATGACCCACAGTTATGGGGATAAACTGCTCTTTCTCGGCGCTAATTTAGAGATTACCCGAGGTGACCGCATCGCCTTCCTTGGCCCCAACGGCGCCGGAAAATCCACGATTTTGCGTTTGTTAATGGGATTAGAGCAACCTCAGGAAGGGGTCGCTCGACTAGGAAAACACAATATTATCCCCGGTTATTTTGAGCAAAATCAAGCGGAGGCGCTGGATTTAGAACGAACCGTGATGGAGACCATTCACCAGGAAGTCCCGGACTGGAAAAACGAAGAAGTCCGCACCCTATTGGGACGCTTTTTATTCAGCGGCGAAACGGTCTTTAAACCGGTGGCGGCGCTCAGCGGAGGTGAAAAGGCCCGCCTGGCGCTGGCGAAAATGCTCCTCACTCCCGCTAATTTTTTAATCCTAGACGAACCCACTAATCACCTCGACATTCCTGCCAAGGAAATGCTAGAGGAGGCCCTGAAAACCTACGAAGGCACGGTGGTGTTAGTCTCCCACGACCGCTATTTTATTTCTCAGGTGGCAAATAAGATTGTGGAAATCCGGGACGGCGAATTTAAGACCTATCTCGGAGATTATCACTACTATTTAGACAAGTTAGCTGAAGAAAAAGAAGCCGAGCGGCGCCGTTTGGAGGCCCAACGACAGGCGGAGAAAAAGGCGGCTAAGAAAACCAAGGAACAGTCCAAAAAAGCCGCCCGTTAGGCCTCGTCACTGACTAAAATACGGGGCACCCGGAAAAAGTCCCCCTCCGGCTCCGGCGCCTGATCGAGCAGAGCTTGACGGTGGGGGTAATCGGCCCGTTGGTCGGGGCGGGTAATGTTGCTGAGTTCAATGGCCCGAGTCATCGGCTTCACCCCCTCGGTGTCCAGTTCCCCCAGTTGTTCAAAATAGTCGAGGATGCCGCTCAGTTGGGGCGCAAATTGCGCTTCTTCGGCGGGGGTAATCTCTAGGCGGGCCAGGTGGGCGATTTTACGGACTTGGGCGGAGTCGAGCATGGGGGTTAGGAGTTAGGAATTGGGAATTAGAAAAAGACATCCATTTCCGAGCGGCCGGTAATTTTCAGCCAATTCTGGGCTTCGATGTAGTTATTCGGGGCTAGACGCACCGCTTGTTTCCAGTATTCCGCGGCGCGGTCGAAGAGGGCTTCGGCTTCTTCCTCCTGACCGGCTTCTTTGGCTTTTTCTCCCTGATAGTGGTAGATGACGGCGATGTTATTCAGCGCCGAAGGCATCTGGGGATTGAGGTCGATGGCCTGCTGATAGTAACCCAGGGCCCGCTCGTGTTCGCCGTTGCTGGCGTGGATCAGGGCGATGTTATAAAGGATATAACTACGATCGTTGCTGTTTTCTTCCAGACGTAGAGCTTCTTCGTAGTTCTCCAGAGCTTCAGCGTACTCCCCCTCCGCCTGGGCGGACATCCCGTCCCGGTAATAAACAAAAGCTTCCTTGGCTTGGGAGTTGGTGGGCAGAACCTTGAGGATAATGTCCGCCATCACCGTAAAGGTCTTGTCGATGAAGTTATCGTTGCGTTGGGTACGGGGCATAGGGACTGGCGCTCGGCGCTGACAAGGGCTTTAGGCTAAATCCTAGCAAATGATGGGACGCTCTGCCTGGTAACGTCCCAACAAATCCTGACCCAATTGATCGGGGGAGTTCCCCTAGCGATCTTCCAACCTTTTTTTTCTTCTGTTTCCAAGTGGCGCAATTCTTGGGCTGATAGATAGACAATCTGTCCTTCATTTCGGCTAGCATTAACCGACCAGCCCGGATGGCGACCGTTTCGGACGTAAAGGGAGAGATCCCAGCCGCTATTAGATCGGCGTTAAGAAAGCTCAGGCAGTGGGCTTCTTGGGGCAGAAACGCGCAGGCGAAGTTTGTTTTTCCCACATCGTTAGGCCCTGCGATGATAATAATCTTGGGGTTCACAACGCCGAAACCTCGTCACGAGGACAGCGCCTTTAAAAATTGCCCCACCTGGGCGAATAATCCCCCCTTGCCGGGGCGCTTTTCGCCGGTTGCAGTTGTTTCGTTTTCGCCTTGCAATAGGCGCTCTAGGGCTTCTCCGAGGGGTTTTTCCCCCTGCTCCGTCAGTAGTTGATAGGCGCCGTCTTCGTCTTGCTGATAAACCCGCCACAGAGAAGGATAGTCCCGCAGAACCGCGGCGCCCTCTAGGGGGCGAAAATAATAACTGCTGGTCAAGGAACTCAGGAACCGCTCCCGTAATTGCCGGGCCGCGTAGCCAATGCCGACAATAGACACATCCTCCAGTTGGGGGATGAGCAAAACCACCGGGCGATGCTCCGCCAACTCGCAGAGCCGCTCTACCGTATTCACCTCCACCGCCGACGGCGCCACCACCAAATAGGCCTCGTCCTCCGGGGCGATTTTGTCATCCACCGCCGTATTGCGACTGCCCAGGTCGCTGACTTGAAACACCGTTTCCCCCCAATCCCGACGGGCCAGGGCCGCGGCGCCGGTGTCGGGAAAAAGCACTCGCAAATTCGGGCCCGCAGAGGCGAAGAGGGGAGTAAATTGGCGGGCTAGCTCCTGGGCCTCTAGGGCGATTTCCGGGACTACCAACTCAATTTGCAGGCGGGTTAGACCATCGGCTAGGGCCCGCTCGGTGGCGGTCAGCGCCGCGGCCACGGCGGCGGGAAGATCGGCGGGAACAACGGTCATAGGGATTGAGCGGCAAGGCGATGTCGTTAGTTTACCAGTCTATCTCCTAGCGTCTAACCATTCAATCACCCGTTCCCCCAAGCAAACCCCGCTCAGGCGGTCAATTTCTCGAATCCCCGTGGGGCTGGTGACGTTAACTTCCGTGAGATAGCCGCCGATGACGTCAATGCCGACAAAGTAAAGTCCGTCTTGGCGCAGTTTAGGGCCGATGGTTTGGCAAATTTCCCGCTCCCTCGCAGTAATTTCCGTCGGCGCCACCCGTCCCCCCACGGCCATGTTGCCCCGAAACTCCCGACCGGTGGGAATGCGATTCACGGCGCCGAGGGGTTCCCCGTCCAGGAGAATAATCCGTTTATCGCCTTCCTTGGCTTCCGGGAGAAAGCGTTGCACCATCACCGGCTCTTGCCCCTGGTGGGTGCTGATCTCCACCAGGGAGTTAAAGTTGCGGTCACCCGGCTCCATGAATAAAATTCCTTCCCCCGCTTTACCCCCCAAAGGTTTCAAGACCGCCGCTTGATGGCGCTCGACAAAGTCCCGAATCAGTTCCTTATCCAAGCTCACCAAGGTCTCCGGCATGACGCCGTAAAACTGGAGGGTGTACATTTTCTCGTTGGCTTCCCGCAGGCCCTGGGGCTGATTAACCACCAGGGTTTTTTCAGGGTCGATCAATTCGAGGATATAGGTGGCGTAGAGGTAGCGCACCGTTACCGGCGGGTCTTTGCGCATAAACACCGCCATCATCTCCTCCAAATTTCGCCATTCCCCAGCGCCGATTTGGTACCAATCCGGCTCCGCCCGCCAGAGTCCCTCTTCCAGCACAACGGGCTTGAGGGTCAGGGGAAAGAGTTTGGCCGAGGCCTTGCCGTCGACAACGCTTAAATGTTGCAACTCGGTCACAAAGACCTCATAGCCCAGGCGCTGGGCCGCCTCCATGATAGCCACTGTGCTGTCGTGGCCGGGATCGAGACGGGCGAGAGGATCGAGGATAAAGGCGAGTTTCATGGGGAAAGCCTAGGGAAATTAAGCGGCAAGGAGGGCGTCCAGTTGTCCCTGGCGCTCCAGGGCGTAAAGCTCGTCACAACCGCCGATGGGCCGGTCGTCGATAAAAATTTGGGGCACGCTCCGGCGCCCTTCCGCTCGGGCCGACATGGCTTCCCGGGCTTCGTTGTCGCCGTCAATGGGGTACTCGGTGTAGGCGACGCTTTTTTTGTCCAAAAGGGCCTTAGCCCGGATACAGAAGGGGCAAAAGCGCCAGGTATAGATTTCAATGCGGGTGGCCATAAGGGTAAGTCTAAAGATTTGTAACGATTCAAGATGGGTTTATTGTAAACCTATAAGGCAACACACATAAGAAACACTGATAATTCGATTTTAGCCTTTTTCCGCTTTTTCCCAAAACTCTGAGAGACGCAAGTATTGCGGCCACCTTAGACGGGTTGCTCGTCTCCTCGCACTATAGCAGTCGCACGTGATTTGTAAAATTTTAAATCTCCGACTCCTTATGGGTAAAGACTTTGGGTAGAGGGAAATTTACAACCTAGATGTGACCGCTATATCTAGCGATACTTGAGCGAAGCGGCGTCGGGTCAGGGTTCACGCAAGGGGTCTGGGGGGCTAGACGCGCCCCCCAGTTTTATGGTCGGCCGCTGGGTTTCCTCTCCCTCATCTTCACGGGCCGGTTAATATAGCAGTCACAAGTGAGTTGTAAAATTTTAAATCCCCGAACCCTTACGGGTAAAGGCTTTGAGCAGAGGGACAATTTACAACCTAGATGTGACCGCTATAACGGTCATAAACGATTTGTAAAATCTCAAGCCCCCGAACCCTTACGGCTAAAGCCTTTTGGCAGAGAGCAATTTACAACCTAGATGTAACTGCTATAGCAGTAAGGCTTTGAGCCTGTACTATCCATGACCTTAAATTGGCCGAAAACCCCGTCTCTCGTTCCTAATTCAATTTCATCAGGAAAATATGAGCACAAAAAATCAACTTTTATTCTCCCAATCCCTTTACCAGTAAAGCTTACAAGCCATTAATTATATTTCGGATGTGTCTTTTTGAGGGATTTGTCGATTGGGGTAAGAATTCTATGGGATGCCATTACGGTTTTAAGCTCTACTTAATCATCAATGATCGAGGAGAATTACTTGCCTTTATGCTCGCCTCCGCCAATACTGATGACCGCAAGCCTGTCCCGGATTTAGCTCATGGTTTGCTGGGCAAACTCTTTGGTGACCGGGGTTATATCTCACAAACCCTATTTGAACAACTGTTTGAGTAGGGTCTGCAATTGATCACCAACTATAAACGGAATGGTAGAAACTCTAACGTAGTGATAGAGTTATGAATTTGCGAGTTGTGCATTGTAATAGTGGATAAAATTCCATACAGCACTGCGCAAATTAAAGAGACTTTTTGAGAAGGAAAGAGTGCGGCGAACAAGCCTAGATAGT
>JBKCES010000392.1:0-12071 GCA_046304295.1 Cyanobacteriota bacterium
CCCCGGTTGACCCGCCCATCGACCCTCCTCCCCCTGTGCCGATCCCCGAACCTTTGACTCTCCTCGGAACCGGAGCCGCCGTTGCCCTAGGAGTAAAGTTCAGACAGCGGAGAAAAATCAAGTAGTTTTTTATCTCCGCCATGAGAGACGATGCTCTCTCTTTTTTTATCCCTTTTTTACGCCTCGCTCCAGCCTGAATTTAATATCGAATCCGGGGGTCGAGCCAAGCGTAGAGGAGGTCGGCCAAGGTAGAAAAAACGACGATTAACAGTCCATAAATACAAGTTATGGCCATCACCACCGGGGTATCGCTCCGGTAAATCGACTCCACCATCAAGGCGCCCATGCCCGGCACCCGAAAAATTTGCTCGGTCACTAGAGCGCCGGTAAACAGCGCCGGCAGATCTAAGGAGACTAGGGTGATTAAAGGCAAGAGAGCGTTGCGGGCCAGATGAACCCAAATGACTCGACCCGGCGAAAGCCCCTTAGCGTAGGCGGTGCGGATATAGTCCTGGGGCAATTCTTCCCGGACGGCGGAGCGGGTGAAGCGCAACAGCGCCGCCCCTTGGTAGAAAACTAAGACCGTTACTGGCAACACTAACTGTCGAATTTGCGCCGCCCAATTTTTCCAGTCGCTCAAATCCAAACCGCTGTCGTAGATGAAGGGAAACCAGCGCAGTCGCACGGAAAAAAGCAAAATCAAGACCAAACCCGTCAAAAAAGTGGGGAGGGAGTACCCCAACAGACCGAGGGCGTTGACCAGTTTATCCCCGGGGCTATGGAGGCGACTTGCGGACCAGACCGCTAAAGGAACCATCAAAGCGGCGCTCAAACCGTAGGCGCTCCCCACCAACCCCAGGGTCGCTGGCAGACGTTGCCGGAGCAGATCCAACACGGGCGCTCGACTGGTGAAGGAATAGCCAAAATCCCCCCGAATGGCGGAACTTAACCATTTGCCGTAACGGATGGGCAGGGGCTGATCGAGGCCTAAACTGCGCCGCAGATTTTCCCGCGCGGCGTCGGACAGAGACGGATTGGTGGCTAATTCTCCTAGGGGGTCCCCCGGCGCGAGGGCGAGGAGCAAAAAAATAGTCAAGCTAATGCCTAGCAGGGTGGCTAGAGCAATCGCTAATCTTTGCAGGCAATAACGTCCCATTCCGCCACTATTTTGATAATTCTCCCCAAAAGTAAGCCCACCCCAGCAAGGTTTTCCTCGTGGCGGCGGGCAAATTCGGGTTCAAGATTTCTGAAAATGACGACTCTCTTAGTAAACGCCGGGGTTAATGCGGTCGTCACCTTCCGTCAGCTCGCTACTGACTTCCGTCACCACGAAGCTATCTAAATTAGCTTGCAGGCGAGACTTCTGCCCTTCGCTCAGACCAGGGATAGAGAGGACGTCTTCCACCGATTCGTAGGGGGCGTTTTTAATGATTTTGCTCGCCAAGTTGGGATAAAATCCCCGCAGGGCCCGAAAATCCCGGATATCGCTGTTATTGAGGTCGATTTTTTGACCATATTCCGTGGTGAGCTTGGCGTCGACGGCGTTGAGTTCAGCTTGGACGGGCTGAGCGAGGAAACCGCCTAATAAACTGAGCGCCAAAACGAGAACAAGAACTAAACGGGCCAATAGTTTCATGTCAATTCTCCTTAAATAAGGGGCAACTAAAAAATAACGATAGATGACGGCGCCGCGGGAAATCAGGAACAATTTCCCACTCGGGGGCGAATTAAAGGCATCCCTGATTGTAATGTTTCCAGCGCCGTCTGGCTAGGATCTGGCGCCCCGGTTGAAAAAGCGCCTAGGGATTTTCTCCGGCGGGAGTTCGGTCTTTTAGGATCAGGGGGAAGGCCCTCGACGATACCCCCTAACCATGCTTTCTGTTTCTCCAGATTCCACCGGCGCTCCCCATCGTAATCCCGTACTCTTGGTTCACGGTCTTCAGGATACCCAAGCTAAATTTCGGGCCCTCGGCGCCCATCTGAGGGAACGGGGCTGGTCGGTTCACGCCCTAGATTTGCGTCCCAATGACGGCAGAGCGCCCTTGGAAGTCTTGGCGGGTCAGGTGGCGGACTACGCTGAGGAGCATTTTTCTCCAGATCAACCTTTTGACCTACTGGGCTTCAGCATGGGGGGATTAGTGACCCGCTACTATCTCCAGCGTCTCGGCGGCGCTGGGCGTGTACAACGCTACCTCAATATTGCGGCGCCGAATAACGGCACCTGGTTGGCCCAGGCGCTACCGCTACCGGGCATTAGCCAGATGCGTCCCGGTAGCACCTTTTTGACCGACTTAAACCGAGACCATCGGCAAGTTTTAGCTCCCTTGCAAGTAACAGTGATGTGGACGCCCTTTGATTTAATGATCCTTCCAGCTCAAAGTTCCTGTTTAGGATTGGGTGAAGAAATTGTCATTCCGGCGCCGGTTCACGGCTGGTTGATGGATGATCCCCGTACTCTGACGGCGGTGGAGCGGTGTTTAGCGGCTCCATTCTTAAATGGAGGAAAAGAAACATGGGTTTAATCTATGCCGCTATTGAGCTAATCAATCCCAAGGAACCGGCGCTTAAACCGATGGCGCTGAACGCCTTAGTGGATACGGGAGCCATCACGCTTTGCATTCCCGAACATATTGTTCTTCAGCTTAATTTAGAAACCTTAGAACAGCGGGAAGTCACTACTGCGGATGGCAGAAAAAGACTGGTTCCCTACGTTGGGCCGGTTCAAATCCGCTTTGAAAATCGTAATTGTTTTACCGGCGCTTTAGCTTTAGGGGATTCCGTTTTGCTCGGCGCTGTGCCTCTAGAGGATATGGATCTGGTGATTAACCCCCGATTACAGAGGGTTACGGTTAATCCTGACAGTCCCAATATTCCTGCGGCTGTGGTGATGAAAGTTAAAAATTAAGTAATTGGCTCCACCGTCAACTTAAAGCCTAGGGCGTTAACCCACTTTGCCACCATTGCGAAAGTGGGGCTACTATCCGGCGCCATCAACTGGCCCAGTTCACCCGTTGTTTGACCAAAATCTTGGTTAACTTGATTTAATTTTTTGGCGCTGGCAATAATATTGAGGGCGTGAATCAAGGCTTGAGGGTCTTCTCCCGCTTCATCAAGACAGGCTTCCAAATATAGCTGAATATCTTCCTCTGTTTTTAAATGTTCTGCTGAATTCCAGCGAGTTGTCATTATTCCCATGATTTAATCCTCAAATTGATTGACGATCGCCTTAGCATTAATAATATCAGACAGTTGTGAACTCTTATCACCTCCACACAGGAGTATGACAAGAATGGAGCCTTTTTGAGTAAAATAGACTCTATACCCAGGGCCATAATCTATTCTCATCTCGCTGACTCCTTGGCCCACTGGAGCGATGTCTCCAAAGTTACCAATTTCCATCCGGTCAATTCGGGCCTGTATGCGGGCCTTTGCTTTTCGGTCTTTTAAGTTTGTAAACCAAGCGACAAAGACCTCCGTTTGGCGAATCTCGATCATATAATATTATTTGTCCCTCACTGATGCGGATACCGCTATAGCGGTGTTCACCGTTGCGAGAATGTTAAAGATCTTACCATTTATAGCAGACCTAAATGGGTGGTGAACGCAATCAAAGGATTATCCCCCCAACCCCCCTTGGAAAGGGGGGAGTCAACCTGAGCTTGTTCATGATCTATTTATAACTAATATACTTACAAGGTGTTTTAGGTATAGCCGTAACGCACCTCAGTGCTGGAGTATAATATAGCGGTCACACCTAGGTTGTAAATTTCCCTCTGCCAAAAAGCTCTACCCGTAAGGGTTCCGGCATTTAGGATTTTACAAATTATTTGTGACTGCTATACGTTACGTTTAATGTAGAAAACAGTGGTAGAATTTATGGCGCTCCTACATATTTTGCGTCTTGTATTGAGAGAGAAATTGTCCGCCCGTCTTGAGCAACAAAGTTAGCACAGTCAATCCATCGGCCTCTCCTGTCACTAAATGTGTTATCAGCTACGATACACACTTTGTAAGACTGACCTGATTTGAGTCGATCTGTCACAAGTCTTGTCCTAGATTTATTAGCAGTAATATTTGAGTTTAGAACATTAATGTCTGCACATCCGCCAGTCTGCTCATTTATGTTAAGCTGTGGATTATCGCAAATATTAAGATAAAGTGCACCACTTGAAGGAACCTGATCCCAAGTAAATCGCATTTTAGCTACTTCTTGCGCTTGAGCAGAGTTTTCTTCGCCGAAAAAAATAGAGAGAGAAACAGCGCCGAAAAGAGCTAAACCAGAGACAATTGCCAATTTGTTCATATTTTTTGCCTGTGTTGACCCTACTGCGTTACCATAACCCAGAATTTTGAACTAGAAAAGCGGAAAAAGTCGGAAAAAGTCCAGTTTTCTGATTGGTCTTGAATAAAAATGACAATAGAGCGGAATAGGACGGAAATAGTCGGTATAATGACGGGGATGTTTCATTAAGATAGTTCTATGAATGCGGGTGATGTACTCCTCCTTGTGGATGACGCTTTTTATTCCGAAACAGGCAAGCATCTCAATGATTTACAGAGGGCGGTGATTTCAGGTGTCTTGAATCATCAAAAATATGCCGATATAGCTGAGGAGTTGGATAAAAGTGAAGGTCATGTAAAAGATGTGGGCTATGAATTGTTAAAACTCCTATCTTCTGCGTTTGAAGAACCCGTCACTAAAGCTAACTTAAAATCTGTTTTAGAACGTCAAAAAAATCTCAATTTTTCTTTTGGAAACAAAGTTATACAGAGTCACATTATCAGTTATTCTAATATTCACTTTGAGCCGTCTAGTTTAGATCTGAGCAATGTAGAAAACTCTCAAAAACAGAAAATGAAAATTCAAAAACTTCGGGATCGGGGTTTCAGTGATGAAGAAATTGCAGAAATTTTAGAAATTCCCTTGGAGTTGCTCAATACCGACGAATGAAGAAAACAAAATCCGGCGCCGGTGGGGATTATTTGCCTATTGAGCTATTCAGTCATCGGCGCCTACAACGGCTCCATTTTGCCGTTAGTGGTCAGCCGAAATTGAACGCCTCGCCAGGTCACCGTCCGTTGAGTAAAGGCTAAAGCCCAAAAGACGAGGGCCAGGGTCTCCCGCAGGGGCAGAAAATAGAGGGCCCGCAAACTTTCCCAATCTCGTAATTGCCAAGCGACGACTGCGGCGCTGAGGAGGCGGGTGAAGACCGTCAGAGCCAAAATCCCTAGACTCCAAGAATCGGCGCCTCTGAGAAGGACTAAAAATAAAGCGAAGGGAATGGCTTTAATCAAAATCGTGGCCATAAACGGCGCCGGACGGGCTAAATAAGTATTTTGTTCCCAATAGACCTGATGGCGCCACCAGTCCCCGGGATCGGCTAAATCCACCACCGCTTCGATGAAATAGGGCAACAAGACCATTTTTTGCCCGTTTGTCCACACTCGGCGCCCAATTTCAAAATCTTCCACCAGATAATCCGCTAAACTTTCCAGCCCCCCCAGACGGTCTAAATTGGAGTGCCGGATGGCGAGGGACGGCCCGAGACAAGCCTTGGAAGCGCCGGTGACTTCGGCGAAGATAACGCTAGGGATAAAATCCGTGTTAATGGCTAGTAATTCTAGTTTTTCGTACCAGGTTTGGGCCCGAATCAGTTTAAAAGGGGTACAGACGCAACCCACCTCGGGATCGGCGAAGGGCGCCGTGATCACAGAGAGATAATCCGGTTGGACAAGGGTGTCGCTGTCGCTGATCACCAACAAATCGTGGCGAGCTTGGGTTAATCCTCCCAAGAGATTATTCACTTTACCGTTAGCTCCGACTTGAATATCCGCTACGACTACCTGAACCCTTTCGGCGCCGACTTCCCCTTGGATCGCTCCTAAAACAGGCAGGGCGGGATCCTCGGGATCTTGAACGGAGTAGATGACTTGATACTCGGGATAGGTCTGGCGAGTTAAGGTCAGCAGATTTTCCTTCAGGTCTTTTTCCAGTCCCCGGGCCGGTTTTAAAATTGTGACCGGCGGCTCTTCCCCCGGCGCCGGCAGGGGACGGGCCAGAAAAATGACCACCGCCAGGGGAACCAGTAGGGAAAAAATCAGCCCCCCCAGAATGGGCAGGGCGCAGAGCCAGGAAAAAAGATCAAGAGGGCTAAAAACGGACAAAACAAACTCCAAAAATATTCAGCGGGCGCTTCGGCTACCCCAGGCCCCGCCTAGGGGCAAAAATCCCTAAGTGAGGTTGGGTTTTACGCTCTTTTCTGAGCCAGACGGCGCCGCCAACTCCGCTCCAGATCCCGGTATTGTTTGTCGAGGTAGGGCAGGTTTTGCTCCTGAGCTCCGTAGCGCCAAGCCTCGTAAGCGCTGACAATCTCCGCCATGATTTCCCATTGTTCTAGGGGAAAGTGTTCCTGTAAGGAATTGATATACTCCCGGGGCGTTTGGGCCCGACTTTTGGCAAAGCCTTGACCATTGAGGGCTAGAAGTAACTTTTCGTACAGACGATTGAGGGGATGGAGTTTCGCCAAGCGCCGTTGAGTCAACCAAGCGCCGAATTGCCCCCAACCTAGCCAGCCCAAAAAGCCCAAACCACAAAGCCCCATCAACCCGACCAGGGCGCCGATCAAACTGCCGGAGACGAGGCGCCAGAGCCAGGTTAGAAAGCCCCCCGCAGCGCCGAGCAGATTTGTCCAAATTAAACTCAAGAAGCCGCTCACCGGCGAGGGTAACCAGCCCGCCACCCAATCCCAAAGTTGTTTGAGGACGCTGAAGGTTTCGTTGTCTTCGATCGAAGGCGGATAGAGGTCGTGGCCGGGAATGGGGTCGAAGGTAAACCAGCCGAAGTAGGGAAAATAGACCTCCGTTAGCCCAAAGGCGTCGGTGTTATGAACCAAGTAGTAACCGGTAAAGGGGTTAAACTGCCCCGAACCGAAGCCAGCGGTAAAGCGGGCGGGAATGCCCAAAGAGCGGAGCATGACGGTTAAGACCGTAGAAAAGTGATCCGGGTAGCCGCCGCCGTCCCGAAAGAGAAACGCCTCCACTAAATCCTCCCCCGGCTCTAGGTAGGGAATGTCAGTGCGAATCCGATAATTTTGCTTTAGCGCCTGGGTTAGGTAGAGCGAGGCGTCGTAAACGGTGTTAATGGGTTGGGGGGATTTCTGTAGGAGTTCAATAGCTTTATTGCGAACTTTTTCCTCAATTGCCGGGGGAATCTGGCGATAGCGCCGCAAAATACGCCGGGGATATTCCAACGGAGCCTGGCGTAAAACGGTCTGGTCCCGATAGGGCACTTCGGAAATGACCGTGTAGGTCAAGCCCTCCGCTAGACCGGCGGGGGAGCGGAGACTGCCGTTTTGGTCGACGCCGATTTCTTTGGTGGGGAAATAGAGGTAACGGGGCACATTGAGGGTGGGGATGACGTTGGGCAGATCCAAAACTGCGGTATAGGTTTGGATAATCTGCTGGGTCTTCATCTGGGTCGCCACCGGATCCAGGTGGAAACGATAGGACCAGGGCGAGCGCCGCAGTTGGGTAATATCGTCGTTGTCGGTGATTTCCCACCCCTGACCCGTGTAGTGGTCAAAACTGAGGGCCCGCCAAAACCCCGCCGCCTGGGAGCGTACCCGGAGCACCAGTTTGGGCGTTAACTGTCCCCGTAAATTTTGATTAATCCGACTGCTAAAACCATAGTAAAAGGTGTCGTCCATACTCCCTTTGCCCCGACTGGGACTGGAGCCACCGCCCCCCTGACCCTGACCTTCTTTACCTTCGTTGACATAGCCAGGATTGACAATATCTCGGTTCTGCTCGTCAAACTCCTGATTTTTCATCTCCTCCGGGCCACTCACCGGAAAGGTCTGGAGTTGGTAACTGGGGAAGCGGGGAAAGAGCGCGAAGAGGGTTAAGCCCATGGCCAGGGTTAGCCCGAGGATTAAGCCCAGGCGAGCGGGGAAAAGCGGTGCTGTCTGGGGGTTGGTTTCTTGAGGAGTTGACTTTTTGCGTCCCCAGGTCTGGGCCAAGCGCCGATCCAACGGCTCCAGCCCCAAACGGGAGCGGTAATCCAGAACGAGAGTAGGAATCCCCACCGCTAAAAAGAGCGCTAGCCAGGGGGCAAAGCCCAGGGTTTGAGAGACCGTGCCCGCCACCCCCAACAAGATCACCCCAATCACCATGGAGTAGCCCAAATCCTTACGGCGGGGCAGATCGAAACTATGGAGCACCTGTAACTGCACCAACAGACCCGCCAAGGCAATGCGGCTATCCTGAAGGTTCACCACCAAATTACTTAGGAAGACGAACAATACCCCCAACATGCCGATAGCTAGCGCAAACTTGAGCGCCACATTGCGGGCCTTCCGGCGCCGCCAACTCCAAAAAGCGCCGATCAGGCTCAGGGGAACGGCCCAAAAACTCCACTGAGTCTGGGCCGCCACATCAGTGGCGATAATGCCAATGATCACCAGCGCCTGCACAAGGACGCGAAAGACCCAAGACTCTTCCGTTTTCGGCGGGGGTAGCGCCGCTAGCTGGGCTTGGAATTGACCCCACCAGGTTTTGGGGGAAGGCGTGGCAACCATGGGCGCTTAGTCGGGGCTAGAGGTGGGTTCGTCAAAGCGGACAATATCGTCGTCTCCCAGATACTCGCCGTTTTGCACTTCGATCATGACCAAATCAATGACGCCGGGATTCTCCACCCGGTGGAGCGTGTTCATGGGAACGTAGGTGGACTCCTTTTGGCGCAGAAGTTTTTCTTCGCCGTTGCAGACGACCTTAGCGGTGCCGGAGACCACCACCCAATGCTCGCTCCGGTGGTAGTGCATCTGGGCACTCATGTGGCGTCCCGGTTTGATCACCAGACGATTAATCCGGTAACGGGGGCCCTCTTCTAGAACCGTGACGGTGCCCCAGGGGGGATTTCGGGTGGGATGATCGGCATCCAATACCTCGGGGGCTTCCTTGGCGTGACTCATGGCGCTGAACCTTGGGGAGACGTCGCTCCTATTTTAGGGGAATCCCAACAGACAGCGCCGAAGAAATTCGGAAAAACGGCGCTTGGCTCCCACTCTTCCGTAAACTGCCGACAGCGTCAGGATTTCGGGAGTAGCGAAAGCCGCCCTTAGAACCGGGGCGCTCTGACCCCGCTAAATTTCCCTGACCGAGCGAGGGGCAAAAGCTTGCATTTTTTGGGCATTCTGATTAGAGTGAGTAGCAGATTTAATCGATAGCATACAAAAATCTCAATCCATGAGCGAGACTTCTCCGGCAGAACCCCCCGCTTCCCTCCAGGAGCCCCCCCCCAGCTACGTTAAGCTGGCCATGCGCAATATGGTTCGCAAACGGAATAAGTCCCTCTTTCACTTCTTCTTAACCACCGCTGGCCTCCTGGGTCTCTTGGTGGGCGTCTCCTATCTCACTCGGCAGTGGCTATAGCCTATGAGCGCCGTCCTTAGTTCTCTCAAACCGCTTGAGCTTCAGGTTCAAGGGTCAGACCCGCTCTTTTTAAACCAGATCGCCCCCCGCCTTTGGCAAGAGTGGGGACAGATTTGGCTAGGGTCTCTCCGGGAACATCTACCCCCGGCGGCGGGCTACGAGCTAACCCTACGGCTGACGGACGACGAGGAAATGGCAAGCCTCAACGCCCAATTCCGCCACAAGGCCCAGACCACCGACGTGCTGGCCTTTGCGGCGCTGGAGGGAAATCAACCCGCCCTGCCGGAAACAGAACCTCTTTATTTGGGGGATATTGTTATTTCCGTTCCCCAGGCCCAACGACAGGCCCAGGAGCGGGGTCACGACTTGTCCTACGAATTAGCTTGGCTGGCGGCCCACGGTCTTCTCCACCTCCTCGGCTGGGACCATCCCGACGAGGCTCGCCTAACCGCGATGCTGACCCGTCAGGAATGTCTCTTGGCCCAGATTGGTTTAGTCCCTTTAGGGGGAACCCTAGGGGCCCACTCTCCCTGAGCGCCGCCCCTCATCTTTTGGTCTTAATTTTTTGGAGCAATCACACTATTATGAAAACCCCCTACCCCGCCGCGTTTCCCCCTTCTAACCAGATCTTTAGCCGCGCGCCCCGTCCCAGGCCTCCCCAACGGCGCCAAGCCTGGCAAGTGGCCCCGGATCTGCTCACCAGTTTTCGCTATGCCTGGGCGGGAGTGCGTTACGCCTTCGTCACCCAACGCAATTTCCGCATTCACACCTGCGTCGGCTCCCTAGCCATTGTTTCAGGTATTCTCCTCCAGGTGACCGGCGCCAGTCTGGCTATTCTCACCCTCACCTCGGCCCTCGTCATGATCCTCGAACTCCTGAACACGGCGCTGGAATCCGTGGTGGATCTCACCGTGGGGCAGTCCTATCATGAACTGGCTAAAATCGCTAAGGATTGCGCCGCCGGCGCCGTTTTGCTCTCGGCGCTGGCCGCCGTCATCGTGGGGGGATGTCTGCTTCTTCCTGCTCTTTTAGCCATTTAATACAGATATCAGACGACAGATATCAGATATCAACTTTTCTGTAATCTGCAACATGATTCTTATTATTGATAACTACGACAGTTTTACCTATAACCTCGCGCAATATTTGGGGGAACTGGGCGCCGAGTTTCCTTTGGCTCAGGAAATCAGGGTTGATCGTAACGACAAAATTACCCTGGAGGAAATCGGCGCGTTAGACCCCGCTGGAATCGTCATTTCCCCTGGGCCGGGCCGCCCGGAAGACGCGGGAATTTCTCTAGATTTGATCAAAACCTACGGCGCTCAAATTCCCCTCCTGGGGGTGTGCTTGGGACACCAGAGCATTGGTCAGGCCTTTGGCGGCAAAGTAGTGTCGGCGCCGACTTTAATGCATGGTAAAACCTCGCCGATTTATCATCGGGGAGAAGGGGTTTTTGCGGATCTAGACAATCCCTTTACCGCCACTCGTTATCACAGTTTAGTGGTGGAGCGGGAGAGTCTGCCCTCTTGTTTAGAGATTACCGCCTGGTTGGAAGACGGTTTAATTATGGGGCTACGGCACCGAGAGTATCCCCGGCTCCAAGGGGTGCAATTCCACCCGGAAAGTATTTTGACAGAGCAAGGAAAGCGATTATTAGCGAATTTTTTGACGACCCTGAGTGCCTAAAGTAAGGCTCTCGGCGCTTTAATAGGCTCCATCGGCAGTTATTTTAGATAAAAAATTATGAGTTACCCCATCGACCGTCAGGCCTACGCCGAAATCTATGGCCCCACTGTGGGCGACCGGGTTCGTCTAGCGGACACGGAACTGTGGATCGAGGTGGAGACGGACTATACCCTCTACGGCGAGGAAGTTAAGTTTGGCGGCGGCAAGGTGATTCGGGACGGCATGGGGCAGTCTCCCTATTCCCGTCAGGACGGTGCTGTGGATTTGGTGATTACCAATGCTTTGATCCTAGATTGGTGGGGAATTGTTAAAGCTGATGTCGGTATAAAGGACGGTCGCATTGTCGGCATTGGCAAGGCGGGGAACCCCCAAATTCAAGACCAGGTGACGATTATCATTGGCCCTGGCACGGAAGTGATCGCCGGGGAAGGGCGTATCCTCACCGCCGGGGGCGTCGATAGCCATATCCATTTCATTTGTCCCCAGCAGGTGGAAACCGCCATCGCCTCCGGGGTCACCACCTTAATCGGCGGCGGCACCGGCCCCGCCGCGGGCACCAACGCCACCACCTGCACCCCCGGCCCCTGGAATTTAGCCCGTATGTTGGAAGCGGCGGAGGCTTTTCCCGTTAATCTCGGTTTTCTAGGTAAGGGCAACAGCAGTCAACCCCAAGGATTGGTAGAACAACTCCGGGGCGGCGCTATGGGGCTGAAACTCCACGAAGATTGGGGCACCACCCCCGCCTGTATTGACGCCTGCCTCAGCGTGGCCGACGAATTTGATATTCAGGTGGCCATCCACACCGACACCCTCAACGAAGCCGGCTTTGTGGAAAGCACCATCTCTGCCTTTAAAGACCGGGTTATTCACACCTACCACACCGAAGGCGCCGGCGGGGGCCACGCCCCGGACATTATCCGGGTCTGCGGCTTGCCCAACGTCCTCCCCTCCTCCAC
>JBKCES010000393.1:0-7129 GCA_046304295.1 Cyanobacteriota bacterium
CTCCCTGGCGGCGCCGAATTTGGGCCTAGCGCCGAATCTCCTACGAACGCAACGCTCCCTAAAGCAATTGTTAGAGGGCGGCCCCTGGGATTTGGAACGTCTGCAAAAGGCGCAATTTTCCTCCCGCTTAGAGTTAGCCGACCGCCTTTTACCCCTCCTGCTCCCCGCGGCGAAATTGTTGGCCAATCCCCTGGGACTCGAAGCCGCGGAGGTTCTCAAAGCTTGGGATCGACAGGCGGCGCCGACTAGTCGAGGGGCGGTGCTCTTTTTCTTTTGGGCCTCTACCCTAGAGCGTCAAAGTCTCTTTTCCAAACCCTGGAACCCCGCCGATCCCCTCAATACGCCCGCGGGTCTTCGGGACATCAATCAGGCGCTAGCCGTTTTGGAAGGCGTGGCGGCCCAGGTGAAATTGCTCTACGGCTCTTTAGACATCAGTTGGGGAGAGGTGGCCCAGATGCAAGCCGGCGCTCGGCGCCAACCCGCCAGCGGCGCTCCGGGGGACTTGGGTAGTTTTCGAGTCTTGCAGTTTAAAACCACCCCCCAGCAGAGACTTCAGGCTTGGTTTGGGGACAGTTTTATCCAAATTGTCGAGTTTAGCGACCCGCCCCGGGCCCAAAGTGTGCTGGTTTACGGTAACAGCAGTCAACCGGGTTCCCCCCACAACGGCGACCAGTTGGAACTCTACGCTCAGGATCGACTCCGGCCCGTCTGGCGGACGCCCCAGGAAATCGGCGCTCATCTGGAAAAACGGGAGTTATTCTAACAATGCCGGCGCTGGGGGTTAGTCAGGGAAGAGTCGGCAGAATATCTAGATTTAACGAATGGGAAAGCCGCCGAAATCTTCAATCACTTGATCAACATTACTCATAATTTCTTGGGTTCGCTTTAAAATTGCGACAACTTGCGAATAGTGGTCAAAGTCATCATCGGTAAATTCTCGACCCTTGCGGTCTTTCAGCCACTTGTTACACACCTGATAACCGCCAATATAAAAGTTGTAAATGTCTGGGGGAACATTGTCTATGTATTGGGTTTTGTTAATATAAACCCTCCCCTGCTGAGCTTTGGTCGGTTCGGTGTAGGTGATTTTTTCAATCCGATTATCGCCTGGGATAGGGAAGCCGGTTGCGGTTTCCAGTTGACCATTCATAAGATGTATTTGTACGAGTTCATCCCCAAGGTTAGCCAATGCCCAGAATAGTTGAGGTTGGCCGGTAAGGGGCACGCGGGGAAAATCGATTTTCAAAAACTCGGCGTAGCGAGTCCGGTAGGTAGGGGAGTGAAAAACGGCGTAAATATAGTTAAAAGTATCTTCGGGGCCAAAGGTTTGCGTTTGATCACCTTTGCTATCAAGAATAAATTCTAAATTAAGTTTTTCGGCAAATTCTTGAATGAATTGATCATTAAAGTTGGGACGACGATTAATTCCCATTTGTTTTTCCATTTCGGTTGGATAGAGATAGAGGGGAAAAACACTAGAGCCATCTTTAACTTCTAAAAATAAAGCAGAGGACGGTAAATCAGAAACCAAACAATGTTGCCAATACTCTAATTTTGTTTGACGCACAGTATTTAGGCAAAGATTATCTTTCCCAAAAACATGATTGAGTAACTCGTTTCTTGGACGATCCATGGCTACGTGGTCAAGATAACAATACCGATTATCAAAAGCTCTATAAGCACACAAAGAAATTTTGTCTTCCCATTGATCATCATTACGAATGATTTTTCTTGAAGAATCTATACTCCAGTTCTGATTCTCGGTGAGATGATATCTTTCACAATATTCTTGATTATTTAGCCTATTATCCCTTAATTCCTGAAAACGTTCTTTAAGAGCTTGTTTATCAAAATCAACAGCGAAGTGTTCCCGATGACTCTGGAAACCCAATACTTTTTTATCTTCCGATATAATGATTTGAACTAGGCTGGGATAGGCTAAGTATTCTTTCTGCCGCTCAATTGCAAAAGGCTTGAAAAAGTAAAATGGTTTTAACGTCTCAAGAGAGTTCCAAGATGTGGATTTAATATAATTTTCGTTGAGCCAAAAATATTTACCGCCCATTAATTGTTTTTGAGATAGTATTTCTCTTTTTCCCCAAATTTCAAAATGATAAATCTTTGCTTTTTGGTTAGACTTATTTTTGTACTTAATAAAAAAACAGATTGAGGTTCCCTGTTTAATATCGAACACATTTTGATCCGGTGACCCGTCAGGACAAATTTCCTGTTTATTACTATTACCATGTAGATCTAAGATATAGATCTCATCAAAAGTATTCAGCAAGCTAGCTCGGACACCCCGAAATGTAACATTGTCAAGATATCCATTATCTGTGATTAGCGCAACTACTCCGTATTGAGTTTTTTCAATACGCCACTGAGAAAACCGGATAAACTTTATGTAGTCATTGTTAATCCATTTAGGGTTTTTTTCAGTCAGCTTTTCTCCATCAACTTGAAAATAATCTTCTGTAGAGATATTAAAAACTGTATCTTTTCCATGTAATAAATCTATGATCCAATTTCCTTTATTAAAAGATTTTCCAGAATAAGGCGGATTTCCTAGAATAGCCATTACAGGATTTTTTTGCTTAATATCTTTAGCTTCTTCAGCCTCAGCTTTAATACGAGAACCAAAACTAATCATCTGTTGCTCAAGTTGAAACGCTTCTTGTAATGTGTTGGTTAGATAAACTTTTAAACGTTCATCCGAATCAAACTCATAGCCTAATTCCTGTAACTGTAAACCCAACTTCATATGAGCCACCGTATAGGGTGCCATCAATAACTCAAAGCCAAATAAACGGGGTAAAAGATGTTGACCGACGTAACTAGACCACATCCCTTTTTTATTCGTGAAACTTTCATAAATATGCTCAATAACTCCATACAAAAAAGTCCCGGTTCCCACCGCCGGATCTAGAATCAACACCTGGTGAGATTCAATAGTTTTAGTCGAATCTTGGGGATCTGGGGTGACAATCTTTTCCTTGCTGGCTAAACCATCCTTAATGCCAAACTTCTCTTTGAGAATATAGTCTACACTCCGCACAATATAGGAAACCACTGGCTCCGGCGTGTAATAAACTCCCCGAGCTTGCCGCATTTTGGGATCGTATTGCGCTAGGAAAGTTTCGTAGAAATGAACCACTGGATCTTCCCGGCGCGTCCGCTTACCAAAATCTTGCAAAATTGCGGTCATATCCGTTAGCTTCAGAATATTAGCTAAAATATCCACTGTCCAGGCGATACTTTCATCTAGGTCAATTCCAGCGATCTTATCAAAAATATCCCGTAAAAAGGGATTGGTTTTCGGTAACTCAAAAGCCGCTGTTTTTCTAGAGAAATCTTGAGGAGATAGGGTATTACATCTAGCCGCAAATAAGCCGTAACAAATCGTTTGGGCGTACATATCCGCAAAATCTTCTCGGGTCAACCCTCGAATTAAAACCTCCTGAAAGGATCGATACTGGTCAAATAAAATTCCAGAGTTTGCGTCTCTTAATTTAATATTAATAGCGTCTCGCATCAACTGAGCTAAGCTCGCCATTTTTTGAGCTAATTCTTTGGGCGTTCTGGCTTGGGGAGCCTGTTCTAATAAAAATCCTTTCAGTAAAATTTCTACCTCTTTTTGACCCTCTAGATTAGGCTTAAAGGTACCTGACTTATCAAATTTTCCTAAACTAGCACTAGACCGAAAGCTCCCCCCCACATACCAGCGAAACTCCACATAATCCGTCAAAATTAGATTGCCTAAAGCTTGTAAATACCGCTGAACTTGCTCTGACTTTTCAGCTTTTTGCAAAGAAGCGCCGATGTCCTTCGCTTCAATATAACCCACTTCCTGTAACTGGCGGGACACCAACAAATCCGGCGCTCCGCAAGCGATCCGCTTCGGTTCATTTGTAACCGTCAGTTGTTCTTCTAAGGAAAGAATTAACGCTTGTAAGGCGGGACGGTGAGTATGTTCCCCGGCATTGCCTTGCTGAACAGAGGCATTGAGTTCTCGAAGATAGACATCAAACAGCATTGGGAGCAGACCGAACCTTAATTGTGTGTTTGTGACTACAGCTTAGCGGCGCCGGTAAGATCATAGCATATGGGAGCGTCTCACTTTTTTGGGTAGTACGATCTCAGGCCTTGACTCTTAGCCTATAATCCCTGTCAGCGTTGAGATAGGAGGATTGGCCAGGATTTCTTAAACGCCGCTAGGGCTTCGGCGCTGGCGACCTAAAACAGGCGGCGCCGAGATTGATTAACAGGTCGGCATCCAAACTCACCGGCGGCGCTCGGCGCTTGTCGCCAATTTAAAAATGAGGCGCGCCACCAAGGGCGGGCTATCTGAAAAGGCCCCCATAAAAAAAGTGGCGTTGTCAGATATGAAGATGAAGGATGACTTGCAAGACAACAAAAGCCTTACTAGCAAGGAGTTTTAAATCTAGGTTAATTGAGATCCTCTTTAAATTTGACAACATCGTAGCCTTTCTAGGGGGGTTGGGGGGCTTGTTTAACTCAGTAGCGCCTGCCCTAGCGCCCGCAGTTTCAGCTCAATTTCCTTCTGCTCCTGATGGGGGTCAGATCCCCGGACAATGCCGGCGCCGGCGTAGAGACGGGCCCGGGAACCTGTAATCAAAGCGGAGCGAATCCCCACCCGCAATTCGCAGTTCCCTTGGGCGTCCAACCAGCCTAGGGGACTGGCGTAGAGTCCCCGGTCAAAGGTTTCATAGCGCCGGATTAATTCGCAGGCCCGTTCCCTGGGGACGCCGGCTACGGCGGGAGTGGGATGAAGCAGGGCCGCAAGATCCAAGGGATGGAGATCTGCGGGTAACGGCGCCTGAATTTCCGTCCAGAGGTGTTGAATATTGGAAAGCTGGAGCACTTGTTGAGGGCGACATTGGGGCGCTAGCCCCTGTTCCTCTAACTGCCTGAGGATAGCGCCTAAGACGGTTTGGTGCTCTCGTTGCTCCTTGGCGCTCTCTCTGAGGGCTTGGGCTAAGGCTCGATCCGCCGCGGGGGTATTGCCCCTCGGAGCCGAACCCGCTAGGGCGTCTATGGTTAACTGCCCCTGACGAACGCTCAACAGGCGCTCTGGACTAGCGCCGACAAAGCTATGACCCTGGGGATTGCCGAGGGAGAAAAGATAACAGTCCGGGTAATGGCACCGCAGGCGCCGCAGACAGGCGGACAAGGAAAAATGAGGGGGAAGGGAAACGTCTAGGGATTGGGCGAGGACTAATTTTTCCAAACCGCCTTGGTTAATTTGCTCTAAAATCTCCGCCACCGTCTGGGCGAAATGCCCCTGGGGCAGGGTTAAGCACCTTAAATCCGGGGACGGCGCCGAGGAAGACTCCGCTGTTTGGGCGCCGAGGCAACGTAGAAATTCCAGATGGGCAAGGATTTGCTCCGTCGTTTCCTCCAAATCTGCCGCCGTTGTCAGCACCAAGGTACAGCGCAAAAAACTGCCCCGGTGATCCTGGCGCAGTTGGTAACGGGGCAAAAACCAAAACGCCGGGGGAAAGGCACTGGTCCCGGCGGTTTCGGGAAAAAAACTAAAGCCGCCAAAAATTTGGGGCCCAAGGCCATCCTGATGGCCAGTCTCCTTCAGGTGCGTCAACTCTCGCCAACAGGTTTCTAGAAAGCGCCGACTCCCCAAAAATCGCTCCGGGCCCGCTGGGGTTAACCCGTAGGATTCCAGCTCTCCATAGCCCAAAATTCGCTCCCCCCCCAGGGGATCTTCGCCGTAGAAATGGACCTTCGGATGGGGCGCAAGTCGCTCCAACACCGTCAAGGGATCTAGAGAAGGCAACTCATAGACCCAACTCACTAGTCGGCGCTCCCCCGGCGCTAGGCGCTCCCGCTCCCGGCGCAGTATCCCGTAGAGCCTTCGCGCCTCCGCAAGGCGGGCGACGGGGGCAGGGCGGATAGGGGACATGGACACGGTGGAGGAGAGGGCAAAAAAGACTCTTTCCCATCCTAAAGGCTAGGGAGCGCCCCAGGGCGAAGGCACTGGCCGCCGCCTGCTAAACTGAACAGATATCAGATATCAGATATCAGCTATCAGATACCAGATAACATATCTTCTAGCCTTTAACAATCATTGATTAATTTAATTACTGAAAATGTCCTTATTTGATTGGTTTGCCAACCGGGAAAAAGCGGAACCCCCGAGCCGGGTTCAACAACAGGAACGGGAAATCGCTGACGGACTCTGGACAAAATGCCCGGCCTGCGCCGTTTTAACCTACACCAAAGACCTGCAAGCCAATCAAATGGTCTGCGGCGAGTGCGGGCATCATCTGCGTGTGGATAGCGACGAACGGATTCGTCAGTTAATGGATCCCAAAACTTGGCAACCCCTCAACGACCATCTTCAGCCCACCGACCCCCTCCAGTTTCGGGACCGCAAAGCCTATCAAGACCGGATTAAGGAGAGCCAACGGAGCACCCAACTCAAGGATGCCGTGCAAACGGGAACGGGACTCCTCGACGGCCTCCCCGCGGCGCTGGGGGTGATGGACTTCCGCTTTATGGGAGGCAGTATGGGGTCTGTGGTGGGGGAAAAGCTCTGCCGCTTGATTGAATACGGCACCCTAGAGCGCCTGCCGGTGATTATTATTTGCGCCTCCGGCGGCGCTCGGATGCAGGAAGGGATGTTAAGCCTGATGCAAATGGCTAAGATTTCCGGCGCCCTAGAGCGCCACCGGGCCGCTAAATTACTTTATATTCCCGTCTTGACCCATCCCACCACTGGCGGGGTGACGGCCAGTTTCGCCATGCTAGGGGATTTAATCCTAGCGGAACCCAAGGCCACCATCGGCTTCGCCGGGCGCCGGGTGATTGAGCAGACCATCCGAGAAAAACTGCCGGAGGATTTCCAAACGTCGGAATATTTGTTACAACACGGCTTTGTGGACGCCATTGTTCCCCGCCCCCAACTCAAACGGGCCCTGGCGCAGTTAATTAGTCTACACCAGCCCTTTTTTCCAGTGCTTCCCCCCCTCGGCGCCGAAGCGAAGTCCTTAGAAAAGGAACGGTTAAGTCAACCCCTCGCCGTCCCTAATCCCCAAACCTTAACCTCCAACCCATGAAACGACCCCTCTTAACCCCTCTGACCGACCGTTTTACC
>JBKCES010000394.1:0-3770 GCA_046304295.1 Cyanobacteriota bacterium
TTTTAATCTCTTCTTCCGAAGCGGTTTTACCAATCCCTAAAATGGCGTAGTAATCCTTAAAGTCCGCGGCGGCCATAGGGCAAATCTCCTAGTCAACAAAATCTAACGGCGCTCCCAAAACTGGGCCTCCACTCCTTATCATCCCTGATCTCTTGACCCTAGGGCAACGAGGGATAACCGAAAGCGCCGGAGTGAAGTGAAGGTTACTAAAAAGGGTAGGCTCGGACGGCCTACCCCTAAGCGTGATGGGAGTAAGAGTGGGGATCGCTCCATCCCCTAGGCGTTAACGGAGAGCGGTCGCCAACTCCGCCTGGGGCAGAATTAACGGCGCCGTTTGGGATTGACCAAAGGCGTAGATAGAAGAGGTTTTGGTCGAAGCGATCTCGGCGTAGGAGTCCCGCAGGTGGCTATTCAGCGCCACGGTGGTAGCGTCGTAGGTCTGGGTAGCCAGTTTGGGGTAGAGACCCACGGCGATGACGGGTAGCAGGAAACAGGCGGCGATAAAGACTTCCCGGGGACGGGCATCGGTATATCGGGCCTGACTGGGCAGAACGCAACTGGTGCCGAAGCAAACCGCTTCCTGAACCTCGCCCTGGGTGTCGCTGGTCAGTTCGCAGGAGAGGAGGGTATCAGCGCCGTAGAACAACTGCCGGAGCATGGAGAGGAGGTAAATCGGGGTGAGCACTAGACCCACCGCAGAGAGAAAGACCGTCACGGTGCGGAAGGTGGAACTGTAGATATCGCTGACGCTGACGCCGACAAAGACCGCCAACTCGCTGGCGAAACCGCTCATCCCCGGTAGGGCCAAGGAGGCCATGGCGGCGATGGTGAAGAGGGCGAAGACCGTGGGCATGACTTTGCCGATGTTGCCCATTTCCGCCAGATTGAGGGTATGGGTGCGGTCGTAGGTGACCCCCGCAAGGAAGAACAGCGCCGCGGCGATTAATCCGTGGGAGAGCATCTGCAACATGGCGCCGCTAATGCCCAAATCCGTGAAGGAGGCGATGCCGATCAAGACAAAGCCCATGTGGGAAACGGAGGAATAGGCCAGCCGGCGCTTCATGTTGGTCTGGGCGAAGGAGGTGAAGCCGCCGTAGACGATATTGACGACGCCGAGAATGACCAGAATCGGGGCAAAGTAAACGTGGGCATCTTCCAAGAGACCGAGGTTAAAGCGGATCAAACCGTAACCCCCCATTTTCAGCAAAACCCCGGCCAAAATCATGGAAACCGGCGCCGACGCTTCGCCGTGGGCGTCCGGGAGCCAAGTATGAAGGGGAAAAACCGCAAGTTTGACTCCAAAGGCCAGAAGTAACCCGCCGTAGAGGAAGAGTTCCAAACCGAGGGGGAAATCCTTCAGACCCAGTTGGGCAATGTCAAAGGTGATTTGGTCGCCGTAGAAGGCCATTCCTAGGGCGGCGACGAGAATAAAAATAGAGGCGGCGGCGGTGTAGAGCAAAAACTTCATGGCCGCGTACTGGCGCCGTTGACCGCCCCAGATGGAGACCAATAAATAGACGGGAACCAATTCCAGTTCCCACATAATAAATAAGAGCATCATGTCCTGGGCCACAAAAACGCCGATTTGGGCGGCGTAGAGCACCAGCATGAGGAAATAAAATAAACGGGGCTTATGGTTGACTTGCCAAGCCGCAAAGATAGAAAGCGTGGTCACTAACCCCGCCAGTAACACCAAGGGCATGGAGACGCCGTCCACAGAGACGCTCCAGCTTAGGCCAAACTGGGGAATCCAAGAATACTGTTCCGCCAGTTGAAAGGCGCTGTTCTGGGGATCGTAGTGTTTCCAGAAGACGTAGCCCATTAACAGAAAATCCGCCAGCGCCACCCCTAGGGCGTACCAGCGGACTTGTTTGCCGTCTTTATCGGGAATGAAGGGAATCGCCAAGGCGGCGATGAGGGGGAAGAAGATCAGGCTCGAAAGCCAGGGGATGGAGCTGAGCATTAGGTCAATGAGAAATTATACCTAGTCGTGTTAGCACTCATTATATGAAGTTTTGTAAATTTTGTAAACTTTTATTACGAGGGTGAGCCATGGAGCTTTATCTATGACTCGCTCCTCTCCGAGGCACCGAAACCCGAGTTCGTCTCAGACCCCCGTTCCGCAAAGAACGCCGGGTTCCCGAAAATCGCTATAGTGGTTAACCATTGCCCCTGCTCACGACTCACTACCATGCTTGCGATTGAAAACTTAGCTGTGGCCTATCCCGACAGTGCCGATTGGGCTTTGAGGGACATTTCTCTGATCCTAGAGCGGGGGGAAAAGATGGGTCTGGTAGGAGAGTCCGGGTGCGGTAAATCTACTTTGGGGCGGGCGGTTCTGCGGTTATTGCCCCAGGGAACCTGGGTGGAAGGGCGGGCGCTGTTTGAGGGACAGTCTGTTTTTGAACTAGAAGGGGAAAAACTGCGGCGCTTTCGGGGGGAAGCGGTGGGGCTGGTGTTTCAAGATCCCATGACCCGCCTCGATCCCCTGATGACCATCGGGGAGCATTGCCTAGAAACCCTCCGGGCCCACCGTCCCGATTTAGACGGCAAGGTCGCTCAACAAATCGCCCTGGAAACCCTGGAGCGGGTTAAGATTCCCCCGACTCGTTGGGGACAGTACGCCCATGAATTTAGCGGCGGGATGCGGCAACGGGTGGCGATGGCGCTGGCTTTGCTCCTAAAACCCAAGTTAATCCTGGCGGACGAACCCACCACGGCGCTGGATGTGACGGTGGCGGCGGAAATTTTAGGGGAATTAACCCGTCTCTGCGCCGAAGATAATATGAGCTTACTCTTGATTTCCCACGATCTGGCCATGGTGGGCGCCTACTGTGACCGGGTGGCGGTGATGAACGGCGGCGCCATTGTGGAAACTGCGCCGATGCAAACCCTCCTAACAGCGCCGCAACACCCCTATACCCAATCCTTACTAGAATCGGCGCTCCATATTCATAATTTGGAGCAGAAAAAAGTCTTTAATTCAGACAACGCCCCGCCTTTGCTGCAGGTAAAAAACCTCCGGCAACAGTTTAGTTTGGAGGGGAATTTGATCGAGCAACTCTTCCGGCGCCAAAAAAGCTGGATTAAGGCGGTGGATAATGTCAGCTTGGAAATTTATCCCGGGGAAACCCTGGGCTTAGTGGGGGAATCCGGTTGCGGCAAATCCACCTTCTCCCGAACCGTCCTACAACTTTTGCCCGCCGCTAGCGGCGAAATCTGGTTTGACGGCGAAGAACTGACTCGGCTCTCCCCTGCCCAGATGCAGGGCCGGCGCCGGCAATTGCAGATGATTTTCCAAGATCCCGGCGCTTGTTTGAATCCCAAGATGACGGTGGGAGACAGTATCGCCGACCCCCTCTTTATCCATCAGTTAGCCTCGCCCCAGGAGGCGGAGGCTCGGGTTAAAGCGATGCTGGAACGGGTGAAATTAACCCCCACGGAGGACTATTACCACCGCTATCCCAAGGAACTCTCCGGCGGGCAACAGCAACGGGTGGCCATCGCCAGGGCGCTGATTACCCAGCCTAAACTGGTGATCTGCGACGAGCCGGTGAGTATGTTGGACGCCAGCGTTCAGAGTCAGGTCTTGGAGCTGATGCAAGACTTAAAGGACAGTTTTAACCTAACCTATCTCTTTATTACCCACGACCTCTGGGTGGCCCGCTTTTTCTGTGACCGCATCGCCGTGATGACCCAGGGGCAAATCGTGGAGATGGGGCCGACGGAAAGGATTTTTCGCCAGCCCCAACATTCCTATACCCAAAAAC
>JBKCES010000395.1:0-4661 GCA_046304295.1 Cyanobacteriota bacterium
GGATGGTCTGGGTATCGTTCCCAACGCCCTCCCGGTATGCCCACCCTGATCCATGGTCTGCGGCGCTTTGAGGCTATCTTCCTCGGATGGAAACTAGCTCACACTCCACTTGTGTGTACACGGTAGCTTGGAAAGGGGGGAGCTAATCGGAGCGTGTTCATGATTCAATTAGGCCTGCTATAAGACTCTCTGTTATTCAAAATGTGTCCAAATGTTAGAAAATTCTCTTATAGCGGTATTCTTGCGAATGAGGGACAGCCCTTCGGCTACGCTCAGGGCGCGAGGGCTGAGCGTAGCCGAAGCCTGTATCTCACCAATCTGCAAGCCGCTATAAACTTTTAATTCATTATCTTAAGTTTAAAGATGTTTTAGTTCCTGTTGCTTGTGCATAGTTCCTCTTTAAACTTGACAGCGCCCATCATAGACTGTGATTCTCATACCCCGAATACACGGCTTGCCGCTACGTTTTCCGGGTTCTATTGTAATAATGTTTCGTAGTTCATATTAATTGTGTTAAGCAACTGTGCTGGTTTTCTGCCTAACCGTTTTATCGCTTAAATTCGTCTCCCCATTTTATCTCCCAACCTGCAAAACTGCCCATTCTCGCCGCCTGACGGGGTCGTCAATCCCGGTGCGGGTTTGGGGCGGCGCTGTTAGACTAAAATAAAGGCGCTGGACTGAGAGTGGCATGTTTGACCCTTAGTCCTTCATTGCAGCACTTGTGATCCTCCTGCTATTTTTAACAGTTTTGTCCTGAGCTATAGCGGTATTCTCTCGGCTGAGGGACGATTTTATAGCTGAACCGCTTGAATAGAGGGCTGAGCGTAGTCGAAGCCCGTATCTCACTCCCATGAATACCGCTATATGACAAACTCCAATTCCGAAACTACGACCTCCCCATCTCCCAATGGTTTGGCCTCTCTCTGGCAGGGATTAAGTTCAGCCTGCTGGTCGCTGATCAAATCCTACGGGGGCTTGTCCGCTTTGAAGAAGAGCAACGCCGAGTTGGAGAGGAGAACTTTAGAATTGAGGAAAGAGAACGCCAGACTCGCCGAACTCGAATCGAAACTCGATATCGTATTGCGCTCATCCAATTATGGTGCTCCCCATTGACTGGAACCGCTAAACCGGCGCCAGAACTGCTTCAGTTTTGAATACGCCAATTGAACTAGCATTTCACCTTGATTTCATCTTTTAGGGTCAGACTAAAAATAGACCTAATTATAAAAGTCCCAAAATGCGTCAAAAAATTCTTCTCTACGGACTCCTCGGCCTCGTCCTTACCGGTGCCGGCGTCAGCGCCGCTATAGTCTCCCAAAAACCGGCACCCCCGATCTTAACCCAGGGCATGAACCAAAGGGGGCAGGCCGACTCCATGTTTATCGAAATGATGATTCCCCACCATCAGGACGCGGTGGACATGGCCCAACTGGCGCTGACTCGGGCCCAGCGCCCCGAATTGCAAACCCTAGCCAAGGCCATTATCCAGGATCAAAACCGAGAAATTAAGGAGATGGAAACCTTGTATCAGCAGTGGTTTGGGCGCTCTGTGCCGCCCCTGAGCGGCGGGATGGCCATGCACCAGGGTCATGGCATGATGGCCATGGATCTAGAGGCGCTGAAAAGCGCCGCCGATTTTGACCGGGAATTTATCCGCCAGATGATCCCCCATCACGAAATGGCGGTGATGATGGCCAGCCGTCTCAAAACCGAGACCCAACGCCCGGAAATGGATCAATTAGCGGACGCCATCATCCAATCCCAAAGCCGAGAAATCAAACAAATGAAGCAATGGTATCAGGCTTGGTACGGTAGTTCAACACCATGAGAATCCTGCTGGTAGAAGACGAACCTGACCTCGGCCAGGCGCTGACCAAAACCCTCAGCCGGGAACGCTACATTGTGGATTGGGTTCAGGACGGCAAGAGCGCCTGGGGTTATCTCGACCAACGCTGGGTGAACTATACCCTAGCCATTTTCGACTGGATGTTGCCGGGACTGTCTGGGCTGGAACTCTGCCAAAAATTACGGGCCGGGGGCAGTCCTCTGCCGGTTTTAATCCTCACCGCGAGGGATCAGATCGCCGACCGGGTGGAGGGTCTCGACGCCGGCGCCGACGATTACTTAATTAAACCCTTCGGTATGGCGGAACTGTTCGCCCGTCTGCGCTCTCTCCAACGGCGCTCGCCCCAACTCCTGCCCCAACGGCTGACAGTGGGGGATTGGCTCCTGGATTACGGTGCTTCTACCGTCAGCCCGCCCCGACATCCGCCCCTACTGCTGACGGCCAAGGAATTTCAACTGCTGGAATATTTCCTGAAGCATCCCCAACAGATCCTCAGCGGGGAGCAGATCCGGGCCCAACTCTGGCCCCTAGCATCGGAGTCCAGCAGTAACGTGGTGGCGGCCCAGGTGCGACTCCTACGGCGCAAACTGGGAGAGGCGGGACAAGACGGCGCCATTGAAACCGTCTATGGTTTGGGCTATCGTTTCGCCGGTTAGCTTGGGCATGAAGCAAACCCGACTCTTTAACCATTCTCGGGGGCGCCTCGCGGCCTACTACGCCGGGGCCATGGGACTAATCCTAGCCCTCTGCGGTGTAGCGGTCTATGAGATGACAGCCCAGGACCACTGGCGCTCCCTGGATCAGGAATTGACCTCCCTGGTGGGAACCCTCCACGACGCCCTAGAGCCATTATTGGCAAAACCGGGAACCCTAGCGCCGGAGGTCAGAGCCATTATCCCCAACCTCTGCCAAGTCGCTCAACCCTGTCCGGCAGTCAAACCGGTTCACACCCATCTTCTCAACGCCAGTCAACAGCCCGGTTACTATATTCGTTTCTTTGACCTAGAGGGAAACCTGTTGGCGAAAGCCGGCGAAAATCCCCCTGGACTCCCCTTTGAGCGCCGTTCCACCCGCCATCGCCCCCTCATGGATCAGGGCGGAAATCGCTATCACCAGGCTTCCCTGCCCCTAAAAAATCGCTTGGGTCAACCCTGGGGCTACCTGAAAGTCGGGCGCTCTTTGGCGGAATACGAGGCCCATTTGCGGGCCATTCAACTTTTTTTAGCCCTTGGGCTACCAGTTACTTTGGGTTTAGCGGGGATCGCTGGTTGGGCGCTGGCGGGAGTAGCCATGGCGCCAGTGTACCGCTCCTATGAACAACTGCGACAATTCAGTGCTGATGTGGCCCACGAACTGAGAACCCCCATCTCTGCCATCCAAGCCACGGCGGAAACCACCCTCGGCGCCGAGCACAGTTTGGAGGAAGCGGACAGCACTCTAGAGATTATCCAGCGCCAAAATCAGCGGTTGATCCACCTGATTCAAGATTTACTCCTGCTCTCCCGTATGGAGTTGGGGGGAAGCGCCGTCATCCCCCGGCGCCCCTGTTGTCTGAAGGATTTAGTCAACGACTTAGCCGAAGAATTCGCCGGCTTGGCGCTGGCGGGGGGCATTACCCTACAAGCGGAAATCCTGTCTCCAGAACCGGTCTGGGTTTTAGGGAACGAAGACCACCTTTACCGGTTAGTCGGCAATCTGTTGAGCAACGCCCTTCACTACACACCCAGGGGCGGACGGGTGACCCTAAGCTTGCAACGGGAAAAACAACGGGCGATTTTAATGGTTCAAGACACTGGAATTGGGATTACGCCCTCAGAACAGGAACGAATTTTTGAGCGCTTTTACCGCCTGGATTCGGCCCGCTCCCGGCAAACCGGCGGCGCTGGTCTGGGACTCGCCATCGCTCGGGCCATCGCCGTTCGGCACGGCGGCAGTTTAGGGGTCAAAAGCGAGCCTCAGCGGGGCAGTATTTTTACCGTAACTCTGCCCCTGTGGTCTCATGGCGCCGTCTCCACTTGAGCCATGGGTTATTTCCTCATTTACTTAGCTCTAGCTAGGGCGATAGAAGACGGTCTTGACAATGAAACTGTGAGTCGAGAAGAAATTTTTACGTTATTATCCCGAGTCCCCCCCCCGGGGAAACATCGGCGCTTGACTCTAGCGCCGAAGACCGGAGGTTCAACTAATAAGCGTTTACTCACAGGGAGGTGAGTGATGGAACCCTTAACGCTATTGGCGACGGGAGTCACAATTATTTTGGCGGGAGCGTTGACCCGCGTGGGGGAACTGTGCTTAGATGGTTCAAGTGAACAATTAAAAAAGTTGATTGCGGCGAAGTCTCCTGATACGTTGGCAAAGTTGCAAGCGGCGGTAGAAACTCTGACATAGTGATAGAGTTATAAATTTGGCTCTTTTGGGTTTATTATGCTTGACATAATCACACAATTATGCAGTAGCTCCTGTAAAATACCAAGACATCAGGCAACGTAGCTCAAAATTTTTGACATTTGTAAATCCATGTATTTATGAAACTTTCTCATACTAATTTCATCAATCCCTAACCTTTTGACAATTTGCCAATTTGGATTAATATTCCTGTCGCCAACATGTTTTAAAATAGAGAACACCTCATCATTGCTTAAGTCAAACATTTTTGCTGTATTGCTTATGTCAGGGCCCATTCAAGTCCGAAGTGCACCAGGGCCTGACTGAGAGAAGAATACCTCATAGGGGGTACAGTAGTCAAGAGATTTACGGGGGCGATGGTTGAGTAAATTTGTTGCGTGTGATACTTTAGACTGTTTGACTAGTTTGA
>JBKCES010000396.1:0-13222 GCA_046304295.1 Cyanobacteriota bacterium
GCGCTTGGAGGCGAAGAAAAAACCGGCGCTCACACCGCCGACAATGACGGCGCCGAAGAGGAGGGGCAGAGCGAACCAGGTGAGCCAGGAGGAGGAGTCCGATTCCGATTCCGTTAGTTGGGATTTGCCGCTCGGGTAAACGGTGGAGCGCTCCGGCAGGGGCAGGGGACGAACCACTTGAGTTGGGGGCGTGACCGGAGTGTTCAGGCGGGTCAGGGCGATGAGCGCCTCCTTGGCGGAGGGGTAGCGGTCCCGGGGATGGAAGCGAATACACTTGTCAATTACCCCTGCGAGGGCCGGCGTTGTTTGGGGGGCAAAGTCTCGCCAGATAATTTCCCCGCTTCGGGCGTCGGTTTCTAAATACTGGGGAGTTTTGCCCGTCAGTAAGAAGATGGCGGTTAAGCCTAAACTATAGAGATCGCTGGAAAAAACAGGGCGGCCGGCGGCTTGCTCCGAGGCCATATAGCCGGGAGTGCCCAACGCCACGGAATAGGCGCTTTTGCCGTCGGGATTGACTAGCGTACCCATGGCTTCTTTGATGACGCCAAAGTCAATCAAAATCGGCTTGTTGTCGGCGGCCCGGAGAATAATATTGTCGGGTTTGATGTCCCGGTGAATGATCCGGCGCTGGTGGATGAATTTCAAAACCGGCAGGAGGTCTAACAGTAGGCGCTCAACTTGCTCGGAAGAAAAATTGCCCTGTTTTTCCTGAAGTTGGGTTAGGGTTGCCCCCTCAATCCATTCCTGCACGAGGTAAAAACTACCCCCTTCGCTGAAGTAGGCGTAGAGGCGGGGGATTTGGGAATGGTTTTCCCCCAACTCCTCTAGGGTGGCGGCTTCTCTCTGAAAGCGATCCTGTAGCCATTGGGGAATTTCGGGCCCCTCGATCACGGGTTTAAGTAGTTTGATCACACAGCGCCGGGCGGAGGGCATGTGGGTGTCCACCGCCAAGAACGTCTCGCCAAAGCCTCCCCGGCCTAGAGTTTCTAGGATTTGGTAACGATTGTTCAGCAGGGGGGAGGTCATGGAGCGCCGGGAAAAAAAGCAAGCCCCTATTCTAGCAGGCTCGATTCAGATAACGGTTACTCTCCTTGAGTGACCACTATCCCCGGTCGCTAATCGCTCCTCAGCGCCTGACTTTTGAGGAGGGGAAAAGCGATGACGTCCCGGATACTGGCCGCGTCGGCGAGTAACATAACCAACCGGTCAACGCCGATCCCAAGACCGCCGGCGGGGGGCATCCCATATTCTAAAGCCGTTAGAAAATCTTCATCGACGCTGTGGGCTTCCAGATCCCCGGCTTCTTTTTTAGCCGCTTGCAACTCTAGGCGCCGGCGCTGGTCAACTGGATCGGTCAATTCCGAAAAACTATTGGCTAACTCCCTGCCGACGACGAACAGTTCAAAGCGCTCCACCAGGCCCGGTTGACTGCGGTGGGGTTTCGCCAGGGGGGAAATTTCCACTGGAAAATCGAGGATGAAGGTGGGTTGAATTAAGGTACTCTCCACCGTTTGCTCAAAGAGTTCGTTCAACAAATGTCCGAGGCTGGAGCAATCCTCCGGCGCCGTTAGGCCGGCGTTTTTAACGGTGTCTAGAGCGGTTTGTAGGTCGGGACAGGCGCCAATATCTAGTCCGGTTTGTTCTAACACCGCCTCCTTCATGGTCAAGCGCCGCCAGGGCGGAGTCAGGTCGATAGCTTGATCTTGGTAGGTTATTTTCAGGGTTCCCAGCGCCGACTGGGCCGCCGCAGTCACCAGCGCCTCCGTCAGATCCATCATGTCAAAGTAATCGGCGTAGGCTTGATAGACCTCAATGGAGGTAAATTCCGGGTTATGGCGGGTCGAGACTCCTTCGTTGCGAAAAATACGCCCCAGTTCAAAGACCTTTTCAAAGCCCCCCACCATCAGGCGCTTGAGGTGCAATTCCGTGGCGATGCGGAGGTAAAAATCCTGCTCTAGGGTGTTGTGGTGAGTGACAAAGGGCCGGGCTTCGGCGCCGCCGGGTTCCGCTTGTAAAACAGGTGTTTCAATTTCAATAAAGCCCCGGTCTTCCAGATAGCGCCGGAGCGCCGCTGTAATTAAGGCCCGGCGCCGGAAGGTTTCCCTAACTTCAGGGTTAACAATCAGATCCACATAGCGCTGACGGTAACGTTTTTCCGTATCGGTGAGACCGTGCCACTTGTCCGGCAGGGGCAGGAGGGATTTAGTTAAAACGGCGTAATCTTGGACATAAACCGAAAGTTCTCCCTTTTCCGTCCGTTTCAGGGTTCCTTTGGCGCCTAAAATATCGCCGCTGTCGGTCAATTTGGTCAAAATGGTAAAGGGATTTTCTCCTTCAACTCCTTCTCCCAGGCGCTTTTTATCCAAATAAAGCTGAAGGGTTCCGGTTTCGTCCTGAAGATTAAAAAAGGCCAATTTGCCCATAATCCGGCGGGCCATGACCCGTCCCGCCACCGCCACTTGAACGTCAACCTCTTCCCCCGGCGCTAGTTGGGCGTAATCGGCTTGTAGTTGGGCGCAGGTATGAGTGCTTCCCCAGCGGTAGGCGTAGGGGTTAAGACCCAGATCTTTTAACTGCTGGGCTTTCTGTAACCGGGCGGCGCGGAGTTCTTCTAGGCTGGAATGGGCGGGTTGGGATGAAGCGGACATGAAGGATTAGGCGTGGTCTAGGGGTGTTTAAAGCCGGCGCTCCGGTTACTTCATCTTAGCCCGGGTGTCCTGGACGGCGGCCCAAAATAAAAGACCCGTCAGGGGAACACTGCCCAGGAGGATAGCGGTGGTCAAAGTTCCCCCCAGTTCCGGCTCCCCGGAAGACAGTTCAAAAACGCACCCCACTGCGGCGATGGCGGAAATACAGGAAATCAGGAGAAAAACACCACTTTTGGGGGTCACGGGGGCTAACCTCTGGAGGCAGTCAAGGAGAGATAATCTTTTCTATCAAACCCCAGGCGCTGGTCTTTGTAAAGGGTAAGGGCCGGTATGAAACCGCCCCTAAGGCTGATGCAAACCAAACTCCGCCAGCGCCGCCGGGAAATTGCGGTTTTCGTGGCCCGGTTGGCTCAGTTTTAGGAGAGCAAAACGTTGTAAAGGCGTTAAGCGGCACCACTGCGCTAGGGACAGCGTTCCCCCCAAACCCTGCCGGGGAAATTCCTCTACAATCTGGGGCGGAACCTGGGTTTCGTCTAGCCAATCGGCGCTGACGGTTAAATCCTTGGGGTATTCGCCGGTTAGCTCCCAGATCCAATCTCTGAGGCGCCGGCGATAGTCTTCCCGCTCCGCTTCTGTTTCCGAGGGCGCCGAGACCAGTTCTTGCCGTTGGGCCTCCGAGAGTCGATGCCAATGGGCTAGTTTAAGCTTGACCCCGCAGACGTCTAGCTTGTACCGCACCACCATGGGGATACAGCGGAGGGATTCGACAAAATCGGCTTCAAAGCGAAAAAACATGGCTCTTTGCTTAAACCGCCGAGCGGGAGGCTTGCCAGGCTTCCGGGGTGAAGGTTTTCAGGGCCAGGGCGTGGATGGCCTCGCTAGCCAAAGCGTCAGAAAGCGCCCCGTAAACCAACTGATGCTGTTGCACCCGGCTCTTGCCGGTGAATTGAGCGGACACCACCACCGCTTCCAGATGGTCGCCGCCGCCTAAATCTTGAACCAGGACTTCTGCGTCGGGAAGTTGGGCTTGGATGAGGGTTTTCACTTGGTCGAGACTAATCATGGCAAGGGGCGGGGTTGAAAGGATTTTCTCTCTTCAGGATACGGTCAAAAGAGGGTGTAAATAAAGGGTGCGATGGCGGAGCCTTGGGTGAGGACGATTAAAGCGCCGAGGAGAACGAGGGTTAGAATTAGGGGCAGGAGCCAATATTTTTTCCGCTCCCGTAGGAAACCCCAGACATCCTGAAGCAATTCAATCAAACCGGCCATTAGTAGGGTTTCTCCATGTGGGACAGGGGACGAGGAGCGCTGGGGAGACGATAACTCTTTAAGTCGGGGGTAAAGCGGCGCTGGAGGGCGTCCCGGCCTCTCAGTTTCATGGCCAGCGCCATGGGGGTCACCAGACCGAAAAAGATGATCCCTAAAATTAAACGACTATTAATCCAGCCCAAAATCTCCCCGATTTGCATCCAGAGACGGTAAAGCGGCGCTAGGGAGCGGGGAAAAACGGCGCCCCAGAGGCTTAACAGCGCCGCCAGCACCCAGGGCAGGGGCGAGACGCTGCGACCGTGGAGTAGGGGGATTACAGTTCCCCAAAGGAGGGCGACCCCACCGGCGACAATCCAGGCAAAGTGCCGCAAGGCGGGGATAGTGGGCGCGATCATAGGGATTAAGACTGGGGCGGAGTTAAGACAGTGCGGGCGGGATCGCCGAGTTGAACCGTATCCGTGGGGCCGGGGGTCAGTTCTTCCGGCAGAACTTGCCAGTGCTGGGCCAGCCGTTGCAAAAGTTTATCCTGTTCCGCCCGCAGGCGATCAAAATTGGGGCCGCCGTTAATGACGGTAAACCAGACGACGCCCCGCTCCCGGGTGGGAATAATCCCCGCCAGGGCGCTGACCTGATTCAAGGTGCCGGTTTTTACCGCCAAACCTTTGGGCATACCCCGCCATTCTAAAGTGCCTTTCCGGTTCCGCCCCATCACTGGCAGAATGTCTCCCAGGGTCATCCCAGCGGGGGCAATTTTTTGAGCCAGCGCCTGGTAAAGACGAGTCACGGCCCTAGGGGAAAGGCGATTATCCACCCCCAGACCAGAGGCGTTTTCCAGGTGGATTTCCCCGGCGGGACTCTGGGCCAGACGGGAGGCGTTTTGGGCGACAACGGCGGGGGGCCCCAGGGAAGCGCCGAGGATTTCCGCCATGTCGTTATTACTATAAATATTCATCTGCTTGACCAACTGGGCCAGGGTTGGGGACTGGCGAGCGATCAGAAACTGGGCCCCGTCGGGAACCCGGGCCAAGCTTTGAACGGCGCCGCTAATTTTCACCTGGGGCCGGGGTGTTCCCGGCGGAAGTTGGGCGTGGGCTTCGGTAATCAGGGGCGACCATTGGCTTTCGTCTAGCGCCTGTTTCAGGAGCGCGCCCACAACCGTCGGCTCTCGTTGGAAGTTCATGGCCAGGGGCCCCACCAGGATTAAATCGCCGGTAATTTCCCGAATCCCCAACTGATTGAGGGCGTTGCCCAGGGCGATGGCTTCTTCCCAGACAAAAAGAGGATCAAAGCCGCCTTGAATGATTAAATCTCCCGTCAGAACCCCGTTTTGCAGGGTTCCCCGACCATAAACCCCGGTGGTAAAACGATGCTCCAGCCCCCAATGGTCAAGAACCGCTAGACTGGTGGCGATTTTGGTTAAAGACGCCGCCGGCGCCGCCCGGTTTTCCTGATGCTGGGCTAAATAGGCCCACTCGCTCTGCATCCAAATTCCCTGGCGCTCCCGGGCGTAGCCTAGGGCCGCCAGACGGTCGAGGTAATCCCCAATGATTGCCGTCACTGCGGGATCTTCCTGGGTGGGCAGGTCAAAAATTTTAGCTCCGTCCCAGGCCACGGGTTGTCCCCGGGGCGGTTCGCCGCTCCCGAAGAACGGTAAAAAACCTAAAAGAGCTAAGTTAACCGGATGAATCATAGTCCCGTTTTTTCCTCCGACATTATCCCGCGACGCTTCGGCGCTTTTTAATATAGCAATTAACGATCAACCCGGCTCTCCCCTAGACCGCCCTCAAGTTAAACCATGCCAGTCCAGCATCAATGCGCCAAATCAGCGAGGAGGCTGAGTAAGCGATGGATCGCCTCGCCTGTATGCAGAGTTTTGTCCGGGCTATTGAATTGAATAGTTTCTCCGCCGTGGCCCGGGAGCAACAAACCACTCAACCCACCATCAGCAAGCAAATTTCGGCGCTGGAAAAACATCTCGGTGTCCAACTGCTCCAGCGCTCCACCACCGGTTTAAACCTGACGGAAGAAGGGAAACAATATTTTCTCAAGTGCCGACAAATTTTAGAAACCCTAGCGGAAGCCGAAGCTAACCTGGCCCCGTCGGAAAAACCCTGCGGGATCCTGCGGGTGGGTTGCCCAGTGCTGTTTGGACAAATGCAAATTGTGCCCCGCTTGCCCGCCTTTTTTCAGTGCTATCCCCAAATTAAACTGGATTTGGTCATGGTGGACTCCTTTGTGGATTTGGTGGAGGAGGGGCTAGACCTGTGCGTTCGCATTGGCGACCGTCTAGAATCCCACTTGGTGGCGGAGCGGCTAGGGATTACCCGCAGAGTGACGGTAGCGACGAGTCAATACTTTGAGCGGGCCGGAGAACCCCAAACCCCCGCTGATTTAGTTCATCACCATTGTATTGTTTACACTCGCCTTAGTTCCCTGAATGAATGGCATTTCCAAGGCGCCGAGGGCTTAATCAAAGTCCGGGTGGGCGGAGCTTTTCAAACCAATAGCTCGATTGGCGTCCGGGCGGCGGTTTTAGCGGGTCTGGGCATTGCCCTAGCGCCGGTCTGGATGTTTGGCGAAGAAATCTATAGAGGCGACCTGCGGATGGTTTTACACGCCTTTCAGCCCACAACCCTTCCTATTTACGCCGTTTACCCCCGGAGCCGCTTCTATCCTCCCAAACTGCTGGCCTTTCGAGACTTTCTGGCCGGGGAGTTCCGCCTCGATCCCTGGGTTTCGGACTACGGCGCTCCAGAACCGCGATAAAGGGGCCGCGCCCCCTATTCAGAAAACGGAGCAGGCGCTATGATGGAGTCTCAAGAATAAGTATTCGGTCAGTGGCACTTGTTTAAGGTATTCACGATCTTTTCGCGGTTCGCATGGGCAGGCTTCTCTCCGAAATCTCAATTCTTACTTTCAATTCCGGTTTTGGAGCTTTTCTATGTCGCTTTACGTAGGTAACTTGAACTATCAAGTTACAGAAGAAGACCTTAACGCTGTATTCGCTGAGTACGGCACGGTCAAACGGGTTCAACTTCCCACCGACCGGGAAACCGGTCGGGTGCGGGGCTTTGGCTTCGTCGAGATGTCCACCGACGCTGAGGAACAGGCCGCCATCGACGCTCTTGACGGAGCGGAATGGATGGGTCGAGACCTCAAAGTCAATAAAGCCCGTCCTCGGGAAGAGCGCCGTCCCGCGGGAGGCGGTGCTGGTCGTCGCTACTAAACCGAATTTTCCCGGAGTCGAGTTTAATTCTTGACCACTCGGCTTCCTTAAAAGTTTTTGGTTTGCTAAAACTCTAGCTCCTGGGCTAGGGTTTTTTAATGTCGCCCTCTAGGGCAGGACAGCCCAGGCCTTGCGAATGATCTGTTGGAGCCAGCGCCGTTGGACGCCGTCGAGAAGGGTATCTTCCGCCATCACTTCGGCGCTCAGGTCTTCCAAGCTTTGTCCCTGACGCTTAGCCAGACTCACCACCCCGGCGATGGCCACGGCCAAGAGTTCTTCGCTCACCGGAAAACGGCGTAGGGCGGAGATTTCTTCGGGATTTTTGGGGATGGCGTGTTGCATGGGTTGTGGCGGTCGGCGCGGCTCTCAAAATGAATTAGAGTTATATAGTAACGGACAGTCAGGCCTTTGGCGTCCGTGGATTCCCCCTGTTTGTGCCGGTCTCGCATATAACCAATTCCTCAGATGCGCGAAATTCTTTACCTGGAAGTGCCCACCCCGGATACCGCCGGGGTTTGTCGTTGGTTGCAGGCGGATTGGTCGGCACCGCTGGGTCAGGGGTTAGAGAAGAGTGCCGCGCCCCAGGGGATTCGTCTGAGTTGTCATGAGAGAACTGCCGAGCTTTCTGTCTTTGTCTGGTCTTTACAACGCACCACCTATTTAAAAGTCTTTCGTTGGGGAGAGCGTCGCTTTCCCCAGGAGGCACGACTGCTTCAGTCCCTGAAAACGGCGTTAAATCAAGCCTTTCCGCCCCATTACCCGGCGCCGCCCCAGGTTGATCTCTCCGGGCAAAACATTTTCCAAGCCCTGGCGCCCCATTATCCCCAGACGGCGCAATTTTTCCAGCGTTTCCCGGAAGGGGAGCGGGATTTACAACGGGTCTATTGGTGGGAGCGCCGCTGGCGGGAGGGGGTCGAAAATCCCCAAACCCCTCCCCAGACGCTGAAAACCGAGTCTGACCCCAGCGCCGAGCCGATAGACTATGATTTGATCTACATTGGCGGCGCTTTGGGGGTGATCCACGCCGCGGTGATGGCCCGGTTAGGGTATCGGGTTTTATTAATCGAGCGCCTACCCTTTGGGCGGATGAACAGGGAATGGAACATTTCCCGGGACGAGTTCCAGCGTCTGATTGATTTAGAGCTATTTACCCCGGCGGAATTTGAAGACTTGATAGCCCGGGAGTACCGAGACGGCTTCAATAAATTTTTTGATGCCAATAATCCGCCTCATCTGAGGGCAAAAGTTCTTCACACCCCTCGGGTCTTAAACATCGCCCTGGATTCCGCCCAACTCCTGCGACGGTGCGGCGAAAAATTACGAGCCGCAGGGGGCGAGATTTGGGAAGAGCGAGAGTTTACGCAAGCCGTCGTCCATCCGAACCAAATTCGGGTGGAAGTTCGGGATTTAAAATCCGGGGAAACCTTAACCGCCGGGGGTCGCCTGCTGGTGGACGCCATGGGCACCGCCTCCCCTATCGCTTGGCAGTTAAACGGAGCTCGGGCCTTTAGTAGCGTTTGTCCCACCGTCGGCGCTGTCGTTGAAGGGTTAGATCCTCGCGTTTGGGACGCTCAGTATGGCGATGTCCTCAACTCCCACGGAGATATTTCTAGGGGACGACAGTTAATTTGGGAACTCTTTCCGGGACGGGGACAGGAGTTAACGGTCTATCTCTTCCATTACCACCAGGTTCACCCCCAGAACCCCGGCTCCTTGTTGGAGATGTATGAGGACTTTTTTACCATTCTACCGGAATATCGGCGCTGCGATTTAGAGCGCCTCACTTGGAAAAAGCCCACCTTTGGTTATATTCCGGGGCACTTTAGCGTTTCGGCCCAGGACCGGCGGGTGGCCTACGACCGGGTGCTAGCCATTGGGGACGCGGCCTCTTTGCAATCCCCCCTCGTCTTTACCGGCTTCGGCTCCTTAGTGCGCAATTTAGGACGCCTAACGGAACTGCTGGATACGGCGCTCCGCCGCAGTCTACTCCGGGCCGAGGATTTAAACGCCATTCGGGCCTATCAGAGCAACATCGCCGTCACCTGGCTTTTTTCCAAAGGCATGATGGTGCCCACGGGACAAACCTTGCCGCCCCAACGGATTAACGCCATGCTCAACACCTTCTTTGGCTTGCTGGCGGACTCTCCCCCGGCAGTGGCGGACACCTTTATCAAAGACCGTGCCACCTGGGCCCTCTTCTCCCGGCTGGCGCTGAAGGCCGCCCGCCTCAATCCCCGCCTGCTCCTCTGGATTTGGCAGATGGCAGGGACAGAGGATTTAATCGCCTGGTTGGGGATTTATTTTGAATTTAGTCGGGAGGCGCTGATCCAAGCCCTAGTCCAGGGTTGGTTCCCCCAATGGTTAGAACGGGCCCGCCCCGGCTTGGAAGCCCGCTGGCCCCGCCTTTGGCTTCAGCTGTTGAGTTGGCGCTATCGCTTGCTAGCGCCGAGTCCGGGAAAATCGTCGGCGCCGGGGATGAAAGCCAAAATTCCTTGTTAAGCTAGTAAGGACGGCGATCCCCAATTGCCTTTCAGTCGCTCGCCTTTATCACAATCAGCCTTTCCTCCCCCCTTATCCCCCACTCTAGGAAGTCTCTCCGTGTTGCAGTTAGTCTATATTTTGGCCTTTACCGTCATCGCCTTCTTGGCGGTCAGTAACCTCATCCGCAGTCTGATTTCCGTCAGTTTCGGCGCTCAGCGCCCCCGCCGGCGCTCGCCCCAAAATGTCCATCCTGAACTCTTTGACTCCGCCGGGGAACCGATTAATGAACCTTTGCTGGTGATGCGCTCGGTCAATATGGAGGAAGCCCGCCAACAGTTGGATGCCCTCTACGAAGCCTCCCCCAGTGGCGACGACGACCGTTAACCTTTCCCCGGATTGTCTGCCATGTGTCAAACCTGCGGTTGCGCCCTGCAAGTCCAGAGCCACGACCATCCCCATGAGCACGACCATGACCTCGGGGATCATGGCCATTTACCGACCCTGGATCTCCTTGACCCCCTAGCCGCCAGCCGGCGCCTAGCTTTAGGACAGGCGTTGTTAAACAAGAACGACCGCTTAGCGGAGCGAAATCGGGGCTACTTTGAAGCCAAGGGTGTATTGGCGCTCAATCTCCTCTCTTCCCCCGGCTCAGGCAAAACTAGTATTATTGAGCGAACCCTCCGGGATTTAGAGGGAACCCTGAAGGCCGGGGTGATTGTGGGGGATCTGGCCACGGATCGGGACGCCCAACGGATTCAACAAACCGGCGCCCAGGCGGTGCAGATTACCACGGGGACAGTCTGCCATCTGGAGGCGGAGATGGTGGCCCGGGCCGTTAAGCGATTAGATTTTACCGACTTAAACTTGCTGATTATTGAAAATGTAGGTAATCTGGTCTGTCCGGCAGACTACGACCTCGGGGAGCAGTTACGAGTAGTATTGCTTTCCGTGACGGAAGGGGAGGATAAACCCCTCAAATATCCGGGGATGTTTAAATCAGCTCAGGTGATTTTGCTCAATAAAATCGATATCGCCGAGGCGGTGGGTTTTGACCTGGCGCTGGCTCTGCACACCCTAGGAGAGGTGGCGCCCCAGGCGCAAGTTTTTCAAGTTTCCGCCCGCACCGGAGCAGGTATGGATGCTTGGTACGCGTATCTCCAGTCCCAAATTCAGGCGCTGGAGGGTAAATAGCCTTTAACGGGCCGAACGGAGCCAGAGCCAGACCCGAAACCAGGGAATTTGCCCTAAAAACAGTAAAATTTGCCACCGGCGCCGAAGCTGACGGGAAGAGAGACGACCCGTCTGGGCGGCGCTTTTAAATCGGTAAAAACGCCCCGGCGCCGCCCCTAAAATCCGTTGCGAACACCGCTCTAACTTAACCAAACGGCGCGTCAGGCGCTGGAGCCGACGGCGCCCCAGCCATAACTGCGAGGCGAGGTAACAGTTCAGCACCGCAAGGGCAAGGTTAAAGCAGATGACGAAGAGGAGCATGGGATGCTATGATGGAAAGCCATTGCGGGGAATTAGCTCAGTTGGTAGAGCGCTGCGATCGCACCGCAGAGGTCAGGGATTCGAGTTCCCTATTCTCCATTAAAAGATACGTTAGATTAATTTCCTAAGCTTAGTGTTTCTCTAGCCAAGAAGAGTGACGGAAAAGCCAGAGTATGTTTTGCGGGCGTTAGGCTTTCGGCCCCGATGACCGCCGAAGTCGGTTTCGCACTTCTTCGAGGTAACGGCGATTCTGATGCCACCGGCAGGGAATAGATAACGCCTGCGTCATTTGTCGGAAGCTCGGACGGGTGGAGGTAAAGAAAGCCGTGCTGAGATAACTAGCAATCCCGTAGGAGATCAGGGTGGCTAGCGCCGCGCCGACTCCGGCATAGGGGGGAATGAGCCACAGGTTCAGCAAAATATTAGCGACAGCGCCGAGGCTGGTGGTCATAAAACTAAATTGGGTCAAATTTTCGGCGATAAGCCACTGTGAGCGGGCCACGCCCAGGAAGACAAAGGGCAGAGCCCAGACGTGAATGATTAAAATCAAAGCGGAGGGACGAAAATCGGTGCCGAGGAGGAAGTCAATCAAGGGATAGGCGACGAGAGAAACCCCTAGGGCTAACAGGAGGGCAAGCCAGACAAAAAAATCGTAGAGATATTGCAGACGACGCTGATAAATTTCGGCGCTTAATGCTTTCGCTTTAATAACGGAGGGAAAGACGGAAGAGCAAATAATAACGGGGATAAAATACCAGACTTCGGAAAAGCGAATGGCGGCGGCGTAAAGTCCAACGGCTTGCGCCCCAGAGATGGCACCCAACATCACCTGATCAATCCGCATGTAAAGGGTAACCATAACGCTAGAAAGAATCAGAGGCCAAGCGTCTCGAAGTAAGGCTTTAGCGGTTTGAACGTCACAGCGCCAACAAAGAATTTTTTGTCCGCCTCGGTTATAAATCCAAAGAAAGCCGAGGGCTTTGAAGGCGTTTTCTAGGACGTATAAGCTTGCAAAAAAAACAACGGATAGCTCAGAATAAATGAAAATTAATTTTAAGCCAGAACTGATTAAAAATTGGCAGATTCTCACTTGCGCAACTTTTTGAGAAATTACTTTAGATTGAAACCAAAAATCAATTCCATCTAGACTATTAAAAATTAAACTGAAAGCAATAATAACGAGCAGTAAGTTAGTTGTCGGATCTGAGTTAAAACTTAAAAATAGGCTAACGCTCAAAACGATGGCGCCGAAAAGAGCGGAACTTTTGAGCGCAAAAGTCGCGCCTAGAATTTTTTCAGCCGGTTGAGCGTTTTGCACCAGATTACGAATTACGACGCTATCCAGCCCTAACCTAGCCAATCCTTCAAAAATGGCGACAAAACTATAGGCGTAGCTGAGTTTGCCAAACTGAGCCGCACCGAGGTAGCGCACCGTGTAGATCCCCACCGTCAGCGCCGTTCCCATCACCACTAGGCGCTCCACCAACAGCCAGCTAACATTTTTGGCGATTTTCTGAAAGCCGGGGCTTAAAGTTTGTCCTAACCGCCCGAGGGGATTCATCACAGTTATCAGTTATTAGTGAACAGTTATCAGTAAACAGATAACAGATTAACCTTCGCAGGGGCGGGAGCGCTCAAAATGGGCCGCTAGCGCCTGACGCATAACCGAGACGGGAACTTCAGTTTGATTTAACCATAATCCTAGAGCCGCGGCGCCTTGGCGGGCCAGCATTTCCAGTCCGTCCAGGGTAGCGACGCCCAAGGTCTGGGCTTCCCGAAGCAAGCGAGTGGGTCTGGGGGTGTAAATGAGGTCGTAGACCAGCGCCTGGCGAGACAGTAGGGTTAATTCCGCTAGGGTTAGGGGAGACGAATCCCCCTTGGGTGCCATCCCCACCGGGGTGGTATTAATTAATAAACGGGTCTGGGGCAGAAGTAGGGGTAATTGTTCCCAGGGGTGAACTGTCACCGCGGCGCCGAGGTCTAATCCCCGCCAACTGCGGTGAAAGGCCTCCAATTTGGCTACATCTCGCCCGACGACGGCAAGGTTGGGGCAGTCTAATTGAGCGAGCGCGACCACTGCGGCCCGGGCCGCGCCGCCGTTGCCCAA
>JBKCES010000397.1:0-3488 GCA_046304295.1 Cyanobacteriota bacterium
GACGCCGACGCCCAATAATCCCAGCAGACAGGCGAGAAAGGCTGTTAACCCCAACAACTGCCACCCCAGCCACGCACCGAGCATGGCCGCCAATTTGGGATCGCCGTCCCCCATGGCTTCCTGTTGAAGCCAGAAGGTTCCCCCCCAACGCAGAAGATCAAAGCCCCAGATACCCAGAACTGCGGCGCCGACGGCGGCCACCAGACCCCCGGCGCCCTGACCGCCCTGCCAACCCCAGAGCGATTGGAAGCTTAACCCGACCACTAACCCGCTTTTGGTTAAGACTCCCGGCAAAGTGAGGGTGTCCCAATCAATCAGCGCCAGCGCCACGAGGAAACTAACTAAAACGCTATAGCCTAGGGCTTGGGAGGTTAAACCGTAGCGGGCCGCCACCAAACAAAACAAAAGCCCCGTTAGCGCCTCCACTAGGGGATAGCGGGGGGAAATGGGACTGCGACACCAGCGACAGCGCCCCTTTAACCAGAGCCAGCCGAGGATGGGTACGTTTTCCGTTTTGCCCAAAGGATGGAGGCAGTGGGGACAACGGGAGGGGGGATAAAGTAAAGACAGCCCCGCGGGCAGACGATAGACCACCACGTTCAGGAAACTGCCGACGGCGCTTCCCAAAACAAAGACAAAGCCATAGACCGCGACCAGCGCAAGGGATTCGACCATAACAACCAGGGCGCTAAGGTTAAAGAGGTTTCCCTACTATAGAGCGCCATGCCCGCGGCCCCGCCTCCTTTGACCCCCGCCGTATTGGGTCGGGCTATTTTTATTTCAACCCATCTAGAAGAATTTGGCGCTTCTTGTTCGGCGCCGCGGCCAGTTCCGCCTCAGCGGCGGCTTTCCTTGCTTCATACTCTGCAATTTCTGCTAGCACAGCTTGCTGATCAGGAATTGACATTTGCGGAACTTTATACTGTTCGAGAAAGTTTTTAGGAACTCGCCGGTGTCCACTCGCACCAGTCATTACTCTCGCTGCAAGCTGCCTGAAGCCCTCTCTATTCAGACAGTAATAAATAATTTTAGCTGTGTATTCATTATTAGCTCTGATAACAAAAAATTCAGTGCTACCAAAACCAATTTTATGTGGAAGACTTTCAAGATATGCAATTTTTCCATTTTCCATACATGGAGTGATCTTCGCTAAAAGTACGTCTCCTTGAACAAAATTGGTATAACCAGTTCTAACCTCTTTATAAGATTTTTCTTCGACAGTAATTAAGTAACCCTTATCTGAAACTGATGCCATTTCAATAAATGAAATAATTGTACTGTCATCTAGTCCTTCAGTTATCTTAGGAGGGTTGACTTTCGCAAGTTCACACAGTGGAACAAGTTGATACTTTTCATCCATTATTCTCAGCAAAATACTTTCTATTGCCTGCTCCGCATCGGTAATAACGTTGCGAGCCTTGGCTTCGGCGGCTTCGACTTTCTCGATTTCCTCAACGATGCGCTGTTGCACGGGTAAAGGTGGTAATGGAATTTTTATTTCTTCAATTTCACGCTTTGAAATAGAGGAAAATCCAATGTTTTTATGCCCAGTAATTTGGTCTTTTTGAAACAGTAAGCAGCAAAAAAAGTATTTAGGTGCTAAGGCGTTGCTTGGGGTTAATTTTGCCAAGCCTCGACCTATGCATATCTCATCAAACGGATTGTCATTTAAATTACCGACGGGAGCACGAACGCTCATCAACAAATCACCTTTGATTGCCTTCCGAGTGACTTCCTTTGTCCACACTCCAGAATGCTTTAATTCAAACTCACCAAAATCTTTACTGCCTTGGAAAAATAGTAAACCTTCTCCTTGGTTATTATAAGCTGAGGATGGCGGCGACTGACCCTGCTCTACCTTTGCAATCTGACCTAACGGCACGAGTTCGTACTGAGTTTCAAATACAGGAATCGCTCCGCTTTCCTTGGGAGAAAGATTAATCGACAGATCCACAGATGTCCGAGTGAAATCGAAGTAGGCAGGGGTAGGAGCGATGCGGAGCTTGCCCGCCAGGGGGCAGTCGTCGGGAATATCGGCGGGATCGGCGCCGAGAAAGGCCGCGCGGAGATGGTGGGCCGCCTTTTCTGGGGATTCGGCGCGGTTTTCAGCTTCGGGCGTCTTTTCCGGGGATTCGGCGCAGTCTTTGGCTTCGGGGTTTTTTGGGGCTTCGGGCGTGTAAAGCATTCCCCCGTCGTAGGGTTCCCGGAGAAAAACCATACCCTCGGCGCCGCGGCGCTGGCTCCATTTATAGCCGAGGAAAGCCTGTTCTTCCGGCTTACCGCCAGCGCCCCGGACGATAGTTGTCGATTGGTGGATAAGTTCGCCGCTTTCTAGGCGCTGGACATAGGCCAAGGCGAAATAGAAAAACTTTTTCCGCTCCGCCTCCCGGAGGTAAACAAGGAACTTGTCCTGCATTTCCACCTCCTGCTCCGCTTCACTCAGGTTTTGGAAACTTTTCTGTCCCCTGTTGGCCCGCTTGGTCGTGAGACTGGCAAATTCGCTGGCGTAGGTGCTGAAGAGGGGCGTTTGCGCTAGGGCTTCCGAAGGTTCCCCCGCCGGATCGGCTAACCAGGCGCAATAATCCGTAAAGTCCAGCCCCGCCGCCGTGGTATAGGCATCGAGTAGATCGCTATCGGCAAAATCCTCATCGTTGGGCTGTTTATCCTCGTTAAATAAGGCGTCGGCCCGAATGCCAAAATGCTCCTCGTCCGTATCAGGACGGCGCTCTAGGAACAAAATAACAGTGTTCGTGCCCGTGGCGATAAAGGCGCTTCCCCCCATCTCCACAATGCCCCGAATCAGGAACTTTTTCAGAAGTAAAGCGCAGGTGCGCTGATAGATACCGGCGTTGCTCAGGATAGAAGAGGGCAGAATCAGACCCGCTATTCCTCCCACCTTCAGCAACTGCGCGGCCCGCTCGACAAACAAAGTCTCAATCTCGCTGGAGGCGTTGGTCAGGGACGGCAGTAGGTCAAACCGGTTGGCTTGCAAACGCAAGTGCTCTTTAAAGCGGGCAATGGAGTAAGGAGGATTTGCGATTAAAACATCTAGGGTTCCCAGGGGCGGAAGGGTCGGGTTGGCGTGGTCGAGACCGTCCTCGTGCAAAATATTGGCGTCGCCGGCGCCGTGGAGAAACATGGCAATCTTAGCGGTGCGAGCCAGACGATAATTTTTTTCAATCCCCCAGACGTAATCCCGAGTCCAGGTCGTGTTATCCCCCTCCTCCCGTTCGCAGGCTTTGAGATCTTCCTGCAATTCTTCGATAATTTCCGTTAAAAAGTGCGCAGAGCCACAGGCGTAATCCATGACGCGGGGAATAATACGGTAATCGCCCCGTTCAATGGCGCTGTTATAGCGGTATTCAGGTGGCTGAGATACATACACGTAAACTCTATTGCTCTACAAAATCAGTGCGACAGTAGCAACAATGAGTGAAAAAATTGTGGATATCCTTCAAGGTAATCCTTTTAAATGCTTCTTGAATGGC
>JBKCES010000398.1:0-3635 GCA_046304295.1 Cyanobacteriota bacterium
GAAAAAGATAAATTTGATAAATGCAATCATAATTATGCTCTCTCTTGATAGAAAATGAGATTTATTTTGGAGTAGTAGAAATTCTACGGATGCGTTACAGTCTAAGCATTATAACTCACCACTACCACCGAATCACCACCCAGGGTTAATGGGTCGGCGCTATGCGCTGACTTCTCTTACAATGGAATCAAGGTTTTCTCACGGTTAGACGCAATGACTTTGGCTTCTATTTCCGCAAAACAGTATGTCGAGCGCCGAGGGGATGGGTTTTGGATTGAAGGAACCCGCGTTTCTCTGGATTCGATTGTTTATTCTTTTTTGAATGGAGAGTCGCCGGAAAGCATCGCCCAAAATTTCCCGCTTGTTTCCCTTGAACAGGTTTACGGCGCCGTTACTTTCTATCTGGCTAATCGGGAACTGGTGGATGAATATTTGCAAAAAGGGGAAGCTGAGTTTCAGCGCCTACAGAAGGCGTGTCAGGAAAGAAGTCCTAGTTTGAGCCAAGTTTTGACCAGCGCCGAATGGAGTTAGATTCAGCAGAATAAAAAATGAGTCCTTACAGTAAAATGACTTTAGAAGCGCCGAGAAAAGAGACTTCAACCGTTGAGGTGACTCACATTTCCTCTTTTGGGCTTTGGATATTGGTGAGAGAGGAAGAAATGTTTTTATCTCATCAAGATTTTCCTTGGTTTAAAAATGCTCCAGTGGGCGGAATTTTAAATGTAGAGGAAGTTTCTTTAAATCATTTTTATTGGCCTGATTTGGATATTGATTTAACGGCTGAGATGATCCAAAAGCCGGAACGTTTTCCCTTGATCATCTCGGTGGATTAGGGGTTTAGTTAATCCTTAACTCTAGAAGAATTGCTTCTATTTTTGGGAGTAGGAGGGGTAATTCTACCGTGGCGACCTGCCAGACGATATCTAAGTTAACGCCAAAGTAGTGATGAATGAGTTTATCTCGTAGGTTGGCCATGTTTTTCCAAGGTAATTCGGGAAAGCGAGCTTTAAGGTCTGGCGAAATATTTTTACTGGCTTCTCCTAAAATTTCTAGCGTCCGAATCAGGGCGTCTTGTGTTTTGTTGTCAATGAGAAAATTGGCATAGTCTATATTTTGGGTGTAGGCGATAGCACGTCGAGTCGCTTCTAAACAATCAGCTATAAATTCTTGATCGCTACGTTTAGACATAATCTCTTTAGAGATAAATGATTTGTTGTTTAATCTGTTGTTTGACAGAATTAATCCGAATGTTGGTTAAACCGGCAGGCGTTAATACGTCTATTTTTTTGCCTAGGATTTTTTCGAGTTCTTCGCACAGTTCCATGAATTGAAAACCAATCGGTTGTTCAAACTCAATCATTAAGTCTATGTCGCTTTCTGGCGTTGCTTGACCGGTGACCCAGGAGCCAAATAGGCCAATATTTTTAACGGAGTATTGCGCCCGGAAATGGGATAAGTTTTGATTTAAAATCTCAAGAATGATTTCTTTTGTTAATGGCATACTATTACTAGTTGTTGCTTAAGGCGTTAGAGTAGGTTTCGGATGGCGGCGAAGCTGAGTCCGGTCGCTTGGGCAATGGGTTTGTCCCATTTTAACTCGCTGATGAGATCCCGGTATCACAGTTTCCGGTTGCTCTCCTTGGATGAGTCGGGCTTCGGCTACGCTCAGCCCTCGAAGAGTGAGTCCTTCTCAAGGCGCCGTCTAAAAGGGGAGTTAAGGGTTAAAAGATCGGCGCCGGTATCGCAGTTTCCGGTTCCCCTCCTTGGAGGGGTTAGGGGTGGGTTTGCTCTCACGGTTGGAACCCAAGACCCAGCGCCGCCTTAGAGGGGAGCTAAGAGTTAAAGGATCGGCGCCGGTATCACAATTTCCGGTTCCCCTCCTTGGAGGGGTTAGGGGTGGGTTCATTCTAACGGTTGGAACCCAAGACCCAGCGCCGTCTAAAAGGGGAGCTAAGAGTTAAAGGGTCGGCGCCGGTATCACAGTCTCCGGTTCCCCTCCCAGCGCCGTCTAAAAGGGGAGCTAAGGGTTAAAGGGTCGGCGCCGGTATTCCAGTTTCCAGTTCCCCTCCTTGGAGGGGTTAGGGGTGGGTTCATTCTCAAGGTTGGAACCCAAGACCCAGCGCCGCCGAAAAGAAGGAGTGAAGGTTTAATGGGTCGGCGCCGGTCAATATGTCGAGTTATTCCACCCGCACTTGTCCATTCATCAGCAAGGGCAATAACCAATCTCGCAGTTCGGTTAGTTTATGAATTTGCTCACAGTTTATTCTTTTTTGGCGATAAATGGGTTCAAGTATTTTGGAAAGATTCAGTAGTAGTTTCTGCGGAGGCATTAATATTTGAACATTTTTAAGATTTTCTTGATTTATTTTTTTCTGAATTGAACCACTCATGATTTGAACTACAGAGATATTCTGGAGCGTTAGGTATAAAATTTCGTTTGAAAATCCTTTCACTGCTTCTAGCACATGAGCGTGATTGTTCACCCAAGTCTTGCCCCAAATATATTGTAAAACCGGCTTTCCGTCTTTATCTTCTACTGATCCATCTTCAGCAAGAAGAATATAAACACCATCAAATATATAATCATTGACATAATCCATAATTGAAGTTGCGCCATAATAGGGGAAATCCCCCCGCATATTATCTCTTGTTTGTTTAGATAGTGGAATACGTTTATGATCATGAATTAGCACGATTTTCTCTAGAGAACCAACCTCCCAACCGTCGGGAATGTCTCGTTTTAATTCAGGGCTATAAACCATAGCGCCGCCGGAGGATTTATAGGGTTTGCCTTCTTCGTTGGGAAAGTCGAACTGCACAAACCAATAGTCATAAATGGTCTTTGCTAGGCGCTCTAGTTCGGCGTTAATACGATTATTAACATCAATTTTTTGATCTATTGATGATAAAAGATTTATCATCTTATCTTGATACACTTTTGGGGGAATTTTGAATTTTAAACTTGTCAAATATTCAATGTTAATATTGTCTTGAATACTACCAATTGCAGAATTTTGAATTGATTTTTTTATATATAGCATTTTCAAACGAGACGTGAACGCCACCGACTCCAAAACCCGGACAAGTAAAGGGCTAGCAGGGACTTTGTCCATGACTCACCTGTAAATGCTATATGTAAAAACATAATGCATGAACAGGTTTGATGACTGCTCATCATAGGCATTAAAGCCAACTACACTATCAGGAAAACACATAGCATAGCCGAGTAAAGCGGTCTCTGCGATATTAGCCGCAATAGTGATACACAAAGTACCCTTTGGCCATAACTTACTTTGTTTTAAGCCTTTCTCATTATAAGCTGAGCTATGTTTGTTGATGTATAAATTAGCCTCCTTTATATCTCCTGTTTGAACTATCGGATAAGTCCCATTCTCGAACAAAATTTGATCATTTCTTGGCCTGTGCTTAGACTTACCACGTTGAAAGGAGCCTAACTCATTTAAAGATTTATCTTGCCAATCCTGATTATATATAGAAGAATTAAGTTTCATACTTTAAACCTCGTAATTGATTACGAATATCAACCTCCAGCGCCTTCGATTCCTCGAAAAGCTGATCCAAATTAGCCGAAAAGCCCGCTAACTTCGCCGCAAACTGGTCTGGAGTCAGATCTG
>JBKCES010000399.1:0-7612 GCA_046304295.1 Cyanobacteriota bacterium
CAGCGAGAGAGAGCGTTATCTCATCGCCGTCACCTTGGGTTTAACCGCACCGCCGGCGCCTCAGGGGCTTCCCGCCGAAACTGCGCCCCTGATGATTCTCCACGACACGGCCGGGGAACTCTCTCGGGAGGAACTGAGCGCCCGCCCCCGCTATACCCACAGTCCTTTGGGGGACGGCATCGCCGTTTATCTGCCTCGGGAAGGGGAGCCGATTTTCACCCGGCCGGCGCTGTTCACCCCCTACCGCCCCACCGCCACGGCCTACGAGCGGGGCTTTGATATTTTGACGGAACCCCAACGGAATCCTCTGCTCCGGCAAGCCTGGCGTCTGGCTAGCGACCGAACCCGCCAAGCCGTTAGCCGTCAACTCCTCGGCGCCCTGCGGGAAAAACCCGAGGATTTAGGCAACCGGATGGCGCTCTGGTTTAACGCCAAATCCGACAGCGCCTTTAATCGTTATTTGGCTAGTCACCCCGGCGAAATTGACGGCGGCAAAACCGCAGCGATCTGGGCCAGCGCCGATCTCTGCCGCAGGGTCTTAAAAAATCCTGAACAAACCTGGGCCGATACCCCCGCCCGCCAACAGGACCTTCTGCAAACCTGTCAAAAATTAGAACCCTGGGCGGAGGCTAGTCGTCTCCGTCTCCATACCGCCTTTAATGTGGAACTGGTGCAAAAAGAAGGCTCCGATTGTTTTGTCAGCGACGCCCAGGTGCGGGCCTATAACCAAGTGGCGGACCCCGCCCACCGCATTGCTAAAGGTCGGGCCGTTCCCCTACAAAGCGCCGACCGTCCAGCCTATACCGATAGCCAGTATGAAGGCTTGGCCAAACTCTATCTCCTCGGGGCGCTGACCGCGGGGCGTTTTCCCCAGATCGTCACCCACTACTGGCTCGATCAGGGAGAGGGCCGGGCCATCGGCACCCACTGCGACCCCAGGGGCGTTGATTTAAACCGTCTCTACGGCGCTGTCGCCTCAACCTTGAACCATCCCGCGGGCACCCTTTACGGTTCTCAACCCCGCTACGGGCAGAATCCCCAGGCGGGGGACACGGTGTGGTGGTCGGATTCGATCATGGGAGGGCCGGCGCCGGGCGCTCTCTGATGGTGACGTGATGCCGCTTCAACGCAGAAACGGCGCTTCAATGCTTATGAGGAACCGCTAGGCCATTGATAGGATTCTTTCTTGACTGACTGATAATTGGCATTCAGTTCAGGTTCTAAAAGTAGGATTGCGGAGATCCGGCGCGCCATCTCCCCAACTTCTCGTACCTCTTCCCGTTTGAGAGGACGACCAAGTAACGGTTCTTCCCGATAGCTGAGCCATTTCTTGATGACCTGATATCCGCCAATGGTGTAATCCCAAACCCGCTCAGGAATATTTTTCCAATAGGCGACTTCATTGAGGTAAATATCACGGGTTTTTACGCCAAGCAGAGCTTGATCTAAATCGCTAAAAACCTGCAACTCTTGCGAGTCATATATCCGTTCATATATTTTACCTTTGCCAGGCATGGTTACACCTCCTTTACCAGCAAAACCCCATCCAGCAGTAAGAGCTAAATCCTTATCGGGATTGAGTTTTCCACCGCCAACCCGCGAAGTCATAGCAATACTACGTAAGTTTGGGTGAATCGTTCCTGTTGTGACGCCTTCAACTTTAGTCTCGGTATCTAGAAGCCGGGAAACCTTACGCCCCAAATTCGCAGAAGAAATCAATAAATCTTTGCTGTCAGGAAGGGGAATACGGGGAAAGTCCTGACGAATGCCATCGGCGTTTTCTTGCAGATAAGCGGATGAATAGCCAATCGCTAAAGCGTGCATCCAAATCAGCAAAGCGGTTTCAGGATCTTCATCGGGGTTTGGCAAACCTAAATTAGCCAAATATTGACGGGCCGTAGGGGAGAGATTCGCAAAGGGGCGATCAACTTCTGGCTTTTCTCCTAGCATTTCCAGTAGAATCAAACGTTCTTGAGCCTTTAACCTTGCCCCATTCATGAGTTGTAAGGGGAAATAATAGGCGTGACCTCGTAGGAAGTCATTATCCCCCAGCAAGCGAGTGAAGAAAAACGGACAACCTTCAGGACTAGCCACTCCAGCAGGTCGGGTTATCAAAAATGAATTACCCTGCCAGCATTGCTTCCAGAGAAAAGGACGAGACCGATTCCAGACACCGCTTACTGAGGTGTAATAGCACCAACGCACTTCAAAAGGTCTGATAGCATAGCGGATTAATCGATGCGCACTAAATTTGTCTTCTAGGATTGCTTTACGTCTTACCCCTCTGGGATCAAAACTAGCTTGAGGTTTCACAAGACCATAGTTCAACGCTTGATATGATTCCCAGTCTAAATTAGGATTGAAATAAGCTTGCATACACTGATCCAACGCATTGCGGTCAATATCAATTAATGCTCCACCCCGTTTTTCCATCAGCCCATTGCTGGGAGGAATGGCACAAAATTCTGTCACTTTAGCCCATTCTAAATAATGCTCTGCAACATGCGTAGGGCGGAATGAAAATCGAGTTTCTAAAACAGGATTAGTCTTAATATATTCCTGATTAAAGTGTTGATTTTGCAGGCTATTAAGAATCTCTTTTCGCTTATTTACACCCCAAAAATGACGAAAATAGGTTGTAGGTTTAATAGTTTGCAAACCTGTTTGCACCATGAGTGCAATCGCAGTGCCTGCGCGAATTCCCTCACGGTTATATTCTGTTGAAAATACGGAAGGATCGGGCCTTCCTTCTGGGGTAAGTTTTCCTGTTTCTCGGCTATCTCCATTTAAACAGTCAAACCAAAGCTTGTCAAAATTTTTGAGAAAGCTTTGCCGCATCACCACATAAGAGGGATCGCTTAAGTAGGAAAAGTTGGAAATAAAGCAGATTACACCGCGATGGATAGCCGCTTTAGCAACGCAATTTTCAGCAACGCGGAAAAATCGAACATACAGGTCGTCTAAGTTAAATTTCTTGACCCCCCATTCATTTATTAACCCTTGTTTGTAAGCTTCAACCAATCCTTCTTCTCGTTTAGGACTGATGCCAGCATAAGCATTGTAGGGGGGATTGCCTAAGACAACAAGAATTGGCTTTTTCTGTTTAACATTTTCGGCGGCATCCCGTTCTTCTTGCAGTTCGGGAAAAGTGAGTTGTAACTGTCGAACTCGTTGCTTGCCCTCCTCATCTGGCGGTTCCCATCCCGTCAGAGCATTGGTGAGATATACGCCCACACGCTCGCGATCATCCTGCAACGGCGCTCCCAAATTTTGTAGTAGCAAGCCTAACTGTAAATGGGCCACCACAAACGGCGCCGTCAATATCTCAAAACCAAATACCCGATTTTTTGCCGCTTCCTTAAGGTCAGATCCGCTCAGGGCATCATCTGCTTTTTCAGTGAGCGTTTGATTAATACGCTTTAGTACTTCTACCAAAAACGCGCCTGTGCCGCAACAGGGATCAAGTATGTAAACATTTTCATCCGCTAAACCATCAGCAATGCCTAATTCCTCTCTTAACACATTATCGACACGGGCAACCATATATTGCACGATTTCTGGTGGTGTGTACCATACTCCTAAATCCTTGCGAAGTTGAGGATCGAAAGCTTCCAGGAAAGGCTCATAGAAATATTGAACTGCTTGCCCTTCATCAAATTTTGTGAAAAAGGACTCTCGATCAACCCGATTTAGCGCCTCGCCTGTCCAATCCAAGACTTCGACTAAATCTAATCTTTCCAGATGAGTTGGAGTTGCGACTTTTTCAAACAACGCTTTAACCATAGGGACGTGGAGTGACCAAGCGGCAGTTTGCCAGTCAAAATAGCCTCGTCTGGCTCCCTGTTTATGCCATAACACCCAAGCGGAAAATAACCCATAGAATAGGGTTTGAATGAGAGTGGACTTGAAGAATCGATCACCTTTTTCGTCCTTGAAGTTAATACCTAAAGCTTCCTCTAGCGCCGTACGAATTGTCTGTAAGGCAGGCAGATCCGATTTTTCAACTCGCGCCCGCGCATCTTTGGCGTAGGACGCTAGAAACAATGCGAGATCTTGAGGAGAGGTGATTGTCGCCTGTTGCAACATGACCCGCTTCAGATACTCAGTAATTTGTTCCTCATGTTCTTGAGCAAATGTACGAGGATTTTGAGCCTTTTGCCAAAACTCCTTCTCGTTTTCTGCTAGTCGGTAGGTTTCTAATTTGGCGGGCTGTCCATTAGCGTCTTGTCCGATCAAAACAAAATCTCGGTAGTTCGTAACCAACACTTGACGGTACTTGTCCCAGTATTTGGAAACCTGCTTTGTGTTTGCAGTCACCCAAGCATCATCTCCCGTACCCTTTGCTTCAATTACACCTCGTTCTGGGTTTTGAGGATCGCTGGGCTGATCTCCAGATTGCCGCTGATATTGCCGTGCTGTAAAGAATCCGCCATCCGGCAGACCTGCTCCCAAGTTTTTTAGTTGCATAAAACAGCGAACTTTAGGCTTTAGAGTTGAGCCGATCGCATTGAGCAGATTTGCTAATGGGATGTAGTAGGAGATTTCCTTAACCGCCGCTCCCGTAGCTCGAATGTCTCGTAGTTCTTGAATGTATTGCTCAAAGGGACTCATACTTGCCTCTTAGAAACAGACAGCCGCTCAGCCAAAAACTTTTTGTTATCTCAATGCCTGCAATCTTAACAGATCACCGCCAGTCCTCCCTAGTAGTTTATAGGTGCGATCAATGCTGTACTGTTAAGGGCGATTACTCTCCCCAAGGTTCGGTTCTAACCCTAGCTTTTTAGACCCGAGCGCCTTTAGCATGGCGCCAAGGGTAGAGGGCCTTGGGTTGAGACAGGGCGAAAAGCGTTATGGTTTGGTTTCAAGGGATTCATCCGCGACTTAAAGATATTTTCAGCGCCGACTCTAGGGAGAACGGCGCCGCCCTGGGCGGAGTGAGCGCCGAGGCTCAATGGAGGGCGGCCCTAGGAACCGTGGAAGAATGGCTGTTAACAGAGCCGACCCAGGGATTGTGCCTAGCTGGCCCCGCTCCGATTTTCCATCATCCGACTCTAACCCAGGCGGTCTTTACCCCCGGCGCTTGGCGTCATTTTCTGCCCCTCCCCGATGCGGAAGATTTAGCCGCCAGTCCCGGCGCTTGGGAAATTCCCCTACTGCCTCAAGATCCCCTGGCGCAAGAGCAATTTTGTTTAATCGCCACGCCCCGGTTTAGTCTATTCCTGCTGTTAAGCGAAACCGAGGCGGGAGAGTTGCAATTCGACTTTACCTTTGACCCGGAAGCCATCCAGACGGCTTGGCTCAGTCTCCGCTCCCGTCTGCTCCTCCTGCCGGCGCCCCAACTAGCTCCCCTGGAGGAACTGTGGCAAACCTTCTCTCCCCCGGCGCCGGACTATCGTCTGGTGACTCGCTTTTGCCAAGCGCTACTGAACCATCTCCCCCCGCCGAAGCCTAAACCAGCGCCCAGTCTCGACGTGGAACTCCTGCGGGCACTCACCCACGAAATCCGCACGCCCCTGACCAGCATCCGCACCCTGACCCGGCTTCTGCTCCGGCGCTCCGACCTCTCCCCGGAGGCCCAAAAACGAGTGCAGGCCATTGACCAGGAATGTACGGAGCAAATCGACCGCATGGACTTAATTTTCCGAGCCGCCGCACTCCAGGGACAGCGCCCGACCCAAACCGGCGTCACCCTCGGGGACACGGCCCTAGATCAAGTGCTCAAAGCCAGTATTCCCCGCTGGCGGCGCCAAGCTCAACGCCATCGAGTGGATCTGCAAGTGGAACTGCCCCCCAGTTTGCCCCAGGTGATCAGCGACTCCATCTTGTTAGATCAAGTGCTCACAGGGCTGATTGAGAAATTTGTGCGCCGGTTATCGGGAGGGGGACAAATTCGTCTCTGCGTCAGCGCCGCCGGCCCCCGTCTTAAGGTGCAATTCCACACCCAATCCAGCGACCAGTTGAATCCCCTCAAGGCCCTAGGGGCGCTGTTGATGTTTCAACCGGAAACCGGCTCTTTGTGCTTAAATTGGGACGTCACGAAAAATCTCTTTCAATCCCTCGGCGGCAAACTCACCGTCCGTCGGCGCTCGCCCCAGGAAGAGGAGTTAACAATTTATCTGCCTCTGGGTAAGCCGACGGAAACCCCGCTTTCTTAGTTGATCCCCCCTTGGAAAGGCTACCGTGTATACACAAATGTCAGAATCCCCCCTAGCCCCCCTTGGAAAGGGGGGGAATCGGAGCCAGATTCAAAGTCCCCCTTGCAAAGGGGGATTTAGGGGGATAAAGCCCAAATATGATTTTGATCACTGATAACTGAAATCTGTTTCATGTTCTTTGACCTCCGCATCTGCGCGCCTAACTTGAATTATTGGTATTGCGTCGCCCTTGGAACAGAATTAACCGCTGGGCGTCCTTTAGCGGCGAGCATTTGGGGCCAGTCCGTCGTTCTTTTCCGAGACAGGGAAGGACAGGTTCAAGCTCTAGAGGATCGGTGTCCCCATCGTCAGGTGCGCCTGAGCGCCGGTCAAGTGATTGAGGGAAATTTAGAATGTGCTTACCACGGCTGGCGTTTTGATCGTCAGGGACACTGCGTTCAGATTCCCTACCTAGAGCCGGGACAGAAAATTCCTCGCTGTCAGGTTCGCGCCTATCCTGTCCGGGAACAGGACGGCTTTATTTGGCTCTATCCGGGGGATTTAGAGGTTTTGACCCAGACAGGGAGGGAACCCCTGGGGGTACCGGAGTGGGAGCATCTGAATTACATTGGCAGTTGCGCCCCCTTCTCCTGTCCGGGGCATTTCTCCTTTTTAATTGAAAACTTGATGGATATGCACCACGGTCATCTCCATGACCAGCACCAAGCCTGGGCCGGAGCTAAATTAGAAAAAATTGCCAGCACCGACGAGGAAGTCACCGCCTACTATCAAGCCCAGAGCTATTACAAAATCGATAAAATCTGGTCTATTTCCCAACTCTTTTTTCCCCCCCTCCGGCGCCTGCACCCGGAACCCCTGACGGTAGCCTACGCCTATCCCCACTGGCGGGCGACCCTCGGCGCCGATTTTAAGATTTATTGTCTCTTTTGCCCGGTGAGTCCGACGGAAACGAAGGCCTATTTAATTCACTTTACTTCCCTAGAAGCCTTCCCAAAATTGCACCAATCCCCCATACTGATTCGGCGCTTTTTAAAAACCAAACTCTCGGGAACCGCCCGTCCGTTGTTGAATCATTTAATTCGTCAGGACGTGGCCATGATCGCCCAAGAGCAGGCGGCTTTTTTAACTAACCCCCAGCACCATAGTTACGAAGTCAATCCCGCCATCGCCCAGACCCAAAAATTAATCCGGCGCTTGGCGCCGGTTTCCCCCTCCCCAACTTAAAATTACCATCTTGAGCAAACCACATTCGGCGGCTCGCCCCAGAGAAAGGATAATATTTTTAAATCAAATGATGATACCCCCACCCCCCTTCGCAAGCTACCGTGTACACACAAGTGGAGTGTGAGCTAGTTTCCATCCGAGGAAGATAGCCTCAAAGCGCCGCAGACCATGGATCAGGGTGGGCATACCGGGAGGGCGTTGGGAACGATACCCAGACCATCCCCCCAACCGAG